>CAYOXO010000186.1:0-5521 GCA_964407945.1 uncultured Stakelama sp. | reverse complement strand
CATGGCGGACCACAGCAGTTGATCGCCGATCCGCAGGATGTGACCGGCGTCTGGTACGGCCGCTATTTCACATCCTCCTTCGGTGCGGATGAGAACAGCTTCATCGCGCATCTCGACGAAACGGGCGGCGAAGTGAGCGGGACGATCACGGAGCCCGACAATAGCGGCGAGGCAGAGATCCGCCGCGCCTTTGTCGATGGCGATCGCATCGGCGCCCGGCTGCGCTTCATGAAGCAATATGATCCGGCGGGCCCGCTCGCCCATTCCGTTGCCTATGCCGGAACGATCAACGACGACGGGACCGAGGTGACCGGCGAATGGCGCTTTTCGGGCTATCACGGCAGCTTTGTGATGAACCGCGAGGCTTTCGCCGTGGAGGAGCTGGATGAGGAAGCCGCGGTCGATGAAGACATCGTGATCGAGATGGAACGACCGGGATAGACTGGCCGATCACCCCTCGATAGGTTCCGCCCGAAACCGGGAGGGATTGCCATGATTCACCGCCGCGGCCTGTTCGCGTTCGTCGCATTGCTGCTCACCGCCATCGTCTCGTCGGTGCCCGCTGCGGCAAAGGATTTCACCTCCACCCGCATCACCGTGACCGTGGAAGGGAAGGGCACGGACGTGATCCTGATCCCCGGTCTCACCTCGTCCCCACGCGTCTGGACAGAGATGATCGCCGCCGTGCCCGGCTATCGCTGGCACAAGGTCCAGGTCCATGGCTTCGCCGGCACCGACAGGGGCGGCAACACCGAGGGCAATGTCGCGGCGCCCGTGGCCGAAGAGATTGCCCGCTATATCGCCGAGCAGAAGCTCGGTCCGGTGGCGGTGATCGGCCATTCGATGGGCGGCTCGATCGGCATGATGCTCAGCGCGCGCCATCCGGCCAGCGTCTCGAAGCTGATGGTGGTCGATATGTTCCCGTTCATGGGCGCGATGTTCGGCGGACCCAATGCGACGCCTGAAACGCTCAAGCCGATCGCCGACGGCATTATGAACAGCATGCGGACCTCGCCCGCCGACGCCCATGCCAAGCGGCAGGAGGAGACGATCGCGTCGATGGTCGCGACCGAGAATATGCGCGCCGGCGCGCTCGACGATGCGATGAAGTCCGACCGCGACGTCGTGGCGCGCGCCTATGGCGAGCTGGTGATGACCAATCTGATCCCCGAGCTGTCGAAGATCACGGCGAAGACGCTGGTGCTCTACGTCACGCCTAAGGGGGTGCCGATCACCGATGTTCAGATGGACGGCTATTATCAGGCGTCCTACGCCCCGCTGAAGGGGGCCGTGCTCAAGCGCGTTCCAAACGCTGCGCATTTTCTGATGTGGGACAACGCCCCGTTCTTCCAGGCTGAGGTCAAGGCGTTCCTCGCGGCGTGAGCAGATTTTACAGGAAAGAGATGCGCAAGATGTTCAAGACCTGTCTGACTACGTTCGCGTGCGCGCTCGCCGCGATTCCGGCCGTCGCGCAGGAGCAAGCGCCCGATCTCTCGCAGGATGCTGCCTGGCATAACAAGCAGATGCTCGCGCTTGCCGAGCGTCACGGCGGCAATGGCTGGAACGTCACGCCCAGCGGGCTGCGCTGGCGTCTCGTCGCAGGCAATGGCAGCGGCAAGCATCCGGGGCCGACCGATCAGGTCACCGTCCATTATGTCGGTACCTTCACCGACGGCACCGAGTTCGACAGCTCGGTCAAGCGCGGCACCCCCGCGACCTTCCCGCTCAACCGTGTCATCCGCGGATGGACCGAGGGGGTTCAGCTGATGGGCGTCGGTGACAAGGTCGAATTCGCGATCCCCCAGCAGATCGCCTACGGGCCCAAAGGGCGTGGTCCGATTCCGGGCGGCGCGACCCTGTTGTTCACCGTGGAATTGCTCGGGATCGAACCGGCGTCCTGACCCGGCGGCTCAGGCGGCGACCGCAGCCCGCCGCCTGACCGTGCTCCCCGCCAATGCCGCCATGGCAGCGCGCAGCATCATGCGGCGTTCGCGCGCTTCGGCATTGCGTTCCCAGCGGAATACGCTTCGCGCACCGCGAAGCTCGTCGCGGATACGCCGGGCGACGCGGCGCAATTCGCCGAAGGTGGGCAGCCGGCCCTCATAGATGCAGGCAATGATCTCGGGCGCGATCGTCGCGGGCGGCGAATCCATTCCTGCTCTCCCTTTCGGGCACTAGCTAGGAAGCGATCCCGGGTTCGGAAGGGGCAGTCGGTCGCAATTGCGACGAACCGAGTCCGATTACGCCCGACCGGTCAGTCGAGCGCTTCGAACGTCCCGGTCTCGAAATCATCCACCAGCAGCGCGACGATCCGCTCCGCCACGACTTCCGGCGCCTTGACGCTCTCGGGTGCTTCGCCCGGATAGGCGCGCGCGCGCATCTTGGTGCGGGTCGCGCCGGGGTTGAGCAGCGCGACGCGCACCCTGGTCAGGTTGCGTACTTCCTCGCCATAGCTCAGCACCAGATTCTCGAACGCCGCCTTGGTCGCGCCATAGAGGCCCCAGAAGGCCCGCGGCTTGCGTGCGACGGTCGAGGTTAGGCCGATCACCCGGCCATTGTCGGCCTTGCGCAGCAGCGGATCGAACGCGCCGATCAGCGCGGCCTGCGCGCTGACGTTGAGCGCCAGCGTCTTGGCGACTTCCTTGGGGTCGAACGCTGCGATGGCGGACAGCGTGCCCAGCGCCGCGGCGTTGAGCACCAGCAGGTCGAGCTTGCCCCAGCGCTCGGCCACTGCAGCGGCGAGGCGCGGGATCGAATCGGTCTCGAGCAGGTCCATCGGCGCGATCGTGGCGCTGCCGCCCGCGGCGAAGATGGCCTCCTCGAGGCCACCGGCGGTACGCGCGGTCAGCACGACATGCGCACCCTGTGCGGCAAGCGCGATCGCGGTCGCCGCGCCGATGCCGCGGCTCGCGCCGGTGACGAGCGCGACGCGCCCTGCAAGAATCTGTTCGGTCATGGGGTTCAGGCCGGTTCGTCGAGAAGGGCGAGCTGGCTCACGGCCTGCTCATTATGGTCGGTCAGCTGCGTCGGATACTCGCCGGTGAAGCAGGCATCGCAATATTTCGGCAGCACCTCGCCACGCTGGGTCTCGCCCAGTGCGCGATACAGGCCGTCGATCGAGACGAAGGCGAGGCTGTCGGCCTTGATGAACTCGGCCATGGCGGCGATGTCCATCCGCGCGGCGAGCAGCTTCGATCGCTCGGGCGTATCGACGCCGTAGAAGCAGCTATGCGTCGTCGGCGGGCTGGCGATGCGCATATGCACCTCGGCGGCGCCGGCTTCGCGCATCATCTCGACGATCTTCAGGCTGGTGGTGCCGCGCACGATCGAATCATCGACCAGGATGATGCGCTTGCCCTGGATCAGGTCGCGATTGGCGTTGTGCTTGAGCTTCACGCCCAGGCGGCGCACTTCGGCGCTCGGCTGGATGAAGGTCCGGCCGACATAGTGCGAGCGGATGATGCCGAGTTCGAACGGAATGCCCGATTGCTGCGCATAGCCGATCGCCGCGGGCACGCCCGAATCGGGGACGGGGATGACCAGATCGGCCTCGACCGGCGATTCGCGCGCGATCTCGGCGCCGATATTCTTGCGCACCGAATAGACCGAGCGATTCTCGGAGATCGAATCGGGGCGCGAGAAATAGACCCATTCGAAGATGCACGGGCGCGGCGCGATCGCGGTGAACGGGCGGATCGAGCGCAGCTCGCCGTCCTGCACGATCACCAGCTCGCCCGGCTCGACATCGCGGACATAGTCGGCGCCGACCACGTCGAGCGCGACCGTCTCCGATGCAAAGATATAGGCGTCGCCCAGCCGGCCCATCACCAGCGGACGGATGCCCAGCGGGTCGCGACACGCGATCATGCCCTCGGGCGTCATGCAGATCAGCGAATAGGCGCCCTCGATCTGCTTGAGCGCATCGATGAAGCGATCGAGCAGGTCCTTGTAGCCGCTGGTCGCGACTAGGTGGATGATCGTCTCGGTGTCCGACGTGGACTGGAAGATCGATCCGCGCTGGATCAGCTCGCGGCGCACGTGCAGCGCGTTGGAGATGTTGCCGTTATGCGCCACCGCAAAGCCGCCGCTCGCTAGTTCGGCATAGAGCGGCTGGACGTTGCGCATGCCCGAATCGCCGGTGGTGGCGTAGCGGACATGGCCGCACGCGACGCTGCCCTGCAGCGCGCGCATCACCTCGTCGCGGTCGAAATTGCCGGCGACATGGCCGATCGCGCGATGCGTGTGGAAATGAGCGCCGTCCCAGCTCGTGATACCGGCGGCCTCCTGGCCGCGGTGCTGGAGCGCGTGGAGGCCCAGCGCAACGAGTGCGGCTGCACCGTCGGCGCCGGAAACGCCGAAGATGCCGCACTCTTCGCGCAGCTTGTCGTCATCAAACGGATTCGTGGTCTGCATCGGCCCTTCGCGGGGGAATCGTTGGTCGATGGGCGCGCATATAGGCGCTCGATTGGCACTTGTCGCCCTTTTGTAACATCAACCATCGGACCTCACCGTTTCCATCCGCGTTGGTTGCGCGAAGGAGACGGAAAATGGCCCGGAATCACGGACCTTCGATCAAGAGCGACAAAGTCTATGAGGATCTTCGCGAGGCGGGAGCGAGCAAGGAGAAGGCCGCACGCATCGCCAACGCCTATGCCGCCGGCACGCTCGACCACGACAGCACCCATCTTGAGAATCGCAGCAAGGACGATCTCTACGATGAGGCGAAGGAACTCGGGATCGAGGGGCGCTCGGACATGAACAAGGATGAATTGATCGAAGCGATCCGCAATCATTGAGCTTGAACGGAATGGGAGGCGGTAACTTCAGTCCCAATTAGCCCTAACCGTCACCCCGGCCTTGTGCCGGGGTCCACCCAGCCCCCCGCTATGCCGACGAGCTTCCCGCGCATCCCTCGCCTCCCGGTGGACCCCGGCACAAGGCCGGGGTGACGAAGAAAAGGCAGGTTGCGGCGTGTCATCACCTGTTCGACCCCGTCGATGACAATCCGGTTACGTGATCGATTCTCTCGTTCGTACTGACTTGTTTATCTCGTTTCCGGGGGGCGCGGGGTTCCGATAGCCTCCCCTCAGAACCACACCATAAGGAGGGATCAGGCACATGGACGCGAAGACCGGATCGATCGACGGCGGCGGCTGCCCGTTTAACGGTGGCGTTCGCGCCCTGCTCGGGCGCACCAACCGCGACTGGTGGCCCGAGATGCTGGCCACCGAAATCCTCAACCCTAATGGCGCGTCGAACCCGATGGGCGCCGATTTCGACTATGCCGAGGCGTTCAAGCAGCTCGACTATGCCGCGCTAAAGGCCGATCTCACCGCGCTGATGACCGACAGCCAGCCCTGGTGGCCGGCCGATTACGGGCATTACGGCCCCTTCTTCATCCGCATGGCGTGGCATGCTGCCGGCACCTATCGCACCGCCGACGGGCGCGGCGGCGCCAATAGCGGGCAGCAGCGCTTCGCCCCGCTCAACAGCTGGCCCGACAACGGCAACCTCGACAAGG
>CAYOXO010000185.1:0-7599 GCA_964407945.1 uncultured Stakelama sp. | reverse complement strand
CCGACGACGGGCTGATGCCGCAGACGATCGAGGCGATCAACCACACCAAGGCGGCGGGCGTTCCGATGATCGTCGCGATCAACAAGATCGACAAGCCCGAGGCCAATGCCCAGCGCGTGCGCGAGCGCCTGCTGGAGCATGACATCCAGGTCGAGGAAATGGGCGGCGAGACCCAGGACGTCGAGGTTTCGGCGCTCAAGAAGACCGGTCTCGACCAGCTGATCGAGAAGATCCAGCTTCAGGCCGAGCTGATGGAGCTCAAGGCCAACCCCGACCGCTCTGCCGAGGGCAATGTGGTCGAGGCGAAGCTCGACAAGGGCCGCGGTCCGGTCGCCACCGTGCTGGTCACGCGCGGCACGCTCAAGGTCGGTGACGTGTTCGTCGTCGGCGCTGAGAGCGGCAAGGTTCGCGCACTGGTCGATGACAAGGGTCGCCAGATCAAGGAAGCGGGCCCGTCGATGCCGGTCGAGGTGCTCGGCCTGTCGGGTGTGCCGATGGCGGGCGACCTGCTCCAGGTCGTCGAGAACGAGGCGCGCGCCCGCGAGGTCGCGGCCTATCGCGCCAGCGTCATCCAGAACAAGCGTACGACCAACACCCCCGCCAGCCTCGAGAGCATGTTCAGTGCGCTCAAGGAAAAGCAGGCGATGGAATATCCGCTGGTCGTCAAGGCGGATACCCAGGGCACGGTCGAGGCGATCGTCGCGGCGATCAACAAGATCAGCACCGACGACATCAAGGCGCGCGTGCTGCATGCGGGCGTCGGCGGCATCACCGAGAGCGACGTGAACGCGGCTGCGGCCTCGGGCGCGCCGATCATCGGCTTCAACGTCCGTCCGAACGCCAAGGCACGCGAGATCGCCGATCGCCACAAGGTCGCGTTCAAATATTATGACGTGATCTATGAGCTCACCGACGAGATCCGCGCCGGCATGGCCGGCCAGCTCGGTCCGGAAGCGTTCGAAACCGTGGTCGGCCGCGCCGAAATCCGCGAGGTCTTCTCGGCGGGCAAGCATGGCAAGGCGGCTGGTCTGCTGGTCACCGACGGTGCGATCCGCAAGGCGCTCAAGGCACGCATCACGCGCGACGACGTCATCATCTACCAGGGCGAGATCGCGTCGCTGCGCCGCTTCAAGGACGATGTTGCCGAAGTCCGTGCGGGTCTGGAGTGCGGTGTGACGTTCAGCCAGAACTTCACCGATATCAAGCCGGGCGACTATCTCGAAACCTTCGAGGTCGAGCTGCGCGAGCGGACGCTCTAAAGGGCGCCGTTCGCGATGTTCGGCGCCCCGACCCCGGTCCTTCGCAGCTTCGACGAGAAGCGGATGAAGGACTTCTACCTCGACTTTCTCGGGTTCGAGCTGGAGTTCGAGCATCGGTTCGATGATGGGGCGCCGCTCTATATGGGCGTGCGCCGCGGGGGCTGCGCACTGCATATCTCGGAGCATTATGGCGATGCGACGCCCGGTGGCGCGGTGCGCATTCCGGTCGATGACGTCTCGGCATACATGGCCGTTCTGCGCGCCAAGCAGCATGGCAACGCACGTCCCGGCGAGCCCGAACTGACGCCATGGGGTTCGCGCGAGATCACCATCCAGGATCCGTCGAGCAACCGGCTGACCTTCTACACGGAGGGTCCCGCCGATGGCGAAGGTTAACAGCTCACCCGAGGAGCGCTCCGTCCGCCTGCTGCGCGTGGGCGAGCAGGTGCGCCATATCCTGTCCGACATCCTCGCGCGCGGCGAGGTGCATGATGAGGTGCTTGCCAGCCATATGGTGAGCGTGACCGAAGTGCGGATGTCGCCCGACCTGCGCCATGCGACGGTGTTCGTGAAGCCGCTGCTGGGCAAGGACGAGGACGTCGTGCTCAAGGCAATGCGCACCAATACCGCCTATTTCCAGCGCGAGGTGGCACACCGCGTGAAGATGAAATATGCGGCGAAGATCAAGTTCCTGGCGGACGAGAGCTTCGACGAGGGCAGCCATATCGACCGGCTGCTGCGCGATCCCAAGGTCGCGCGCGATTTGGCCGATGACTGAGACCGCCTCGGCGCTCTGGCTTTGTAACGCCGGAGCTTCACCGGTCTTCATCTGGCTCGAACCCTGGGCTGAGGAATTCGAGCTACCTTCTCGCAGCGAATTGCTGATCCGGATCGAGGGGGATGCGCAACACATGCGCGTCGCGCCTGACGTCGAGCCGACCGACACAGGTTTCACGATCTACGCGAATGGTGGCACGCGCTTGTGCGTGGCGATCGACGGCGTCGATCAGGATTCGGGATCAGCCGAGATCGAAGCCCCAGATTTTGGGCCGCTTTCCCCTCGCGGCTTTGTCGATCTGGTCTTTGGTGACGTTCCGGAAGCCCGGCCAGGCGGCCAACCCATTCCACAAAAACCCGGCTGGATCGCGCGGCTGTTCGGACGGCGCTAGCGCGACCGGCGGCATGCGATAAGAAGCGCCATGGCCAAGCTCTATTTCTACTATGCCTCGATGAACGCCGGCAAATCGACCAACCTGCTTCAGGCGGATTTCAACTATCGCGAGCGCGGGATGCGCACGATTCTGTTCACCGCCGCGGTCGATGACCGTGCAGGCGAAGGCCGGATCGCGTCGCGGATCGGGCTTGCCGCCGAAGCGATCCGCTTCGATCCCGGCATGGATCTGCGGCTGCGCGTCGAGCGTGAAGCCGATGCCGGGCCGGTGCATTGCGTGCTGGTGGACGAGGCGCAGTTTCTGACGGCGGCACAGGTCGACCAGCTCGCCGCGGTTGCCGATGTGCTCGGCATACCCGTGCTCGCTTATGGGTTGCGTACCGACTTCACCGGGGCATTGTTCGAGGGATCGGCGCGGCTGCTCGCGCTTTCCGACGCGCTGATCGAGATCAAGTCGGTGTGCCGTTGCGGGCGCAAGGCGACGATGAACCTGCGCGTCGACGAGGACGGCCGCGCGGTGGCGCAGGGCGCGCAGACCGAAATCGGCGGCAACGACCGCTATGTCGCGCTGTGCCGCCGCCATTTCACCGAGGCGATCACGGCAGCAACCTGAGCCGTGCTGGTGAAACCGGACAGCTGCGCCTAGATGACGGCAATGAATCCCGATTCCATGATCTATGGCGCCGCCATCTGGATAATTCCGCTGGTGATCGCGATCGTCTTCCATGAAGTCGCGCACGGCCTTGCCGCACGTGCGCTGGGCGATCCCACCGCGGCCGAGCGTAAGCGCCTGTCGCTCAATCCGATCCGCCATGTCGATCCAATCGGCACGGTGGCGCTGCCGCTGATCCTCGCGCTTGCCAAGGCGCCCGTGTTCGGTTGGGCGAAGCCGGTGCCGGTCAATTATGCCCGGCTGCGTAACCCGCGGCGCGACATGATGCTGGTCGCGCTGGCTGGACCCGGCATGAACTTCGCACTGGCTCTCGTGGGCGCGGTATTGCTGGGCTTGGTACTGGTTGCTGCCGGAGTGGACGACGTGCAGCGAGGGACCGTGATCGGCTTCCTGGTCGAGAATCTGTACAATTTCGTCCGGGTGAACGTCTTCCTGGCCCTGTTCAATCTGATCCCGCTCCCGCCCTTCGACGGCGGGCATGTCGTTCAGGGATTGCTTCCGCCAGCGGCTGCGCAGCGGTGGGCATCGTTTGGCCGGTTCGGCTTCCCGCTGTTGTTCATCCTGCTCCTGATCGTGCCGTCGATCTGGCCCAGCGCCAACATCGTCGCCCAGTTCATCGCTCCGCCGGCATGGGCCGTGACCCAATGGTATCTGGCGATCGCGGCGGCGATCGTCGGCTGATGCATGGCTGGATCATTCTCGACAAACCGCTGGGACTCGGTTCGACCCAGGGGGTGAGCGCGGTCAAGCGCGCGCTGCGCGAGGGCGGCTACGCCCCAAGCAAGAGAGAGATGCCCAAGGTCGGCCATGGCGGCACGCTCGATCCGCTGGCGACCGGGGTGCTGCCGATCGCGGTGGGGGAGGCGACCAAGCTCGCCGGGCGGATGCTCGACAGCGACAAGGTCTATGACTTCACCGTCCGCTTCGGCACGCAGACCGATACGCTCGACCTGGAAGGGCGGGTTGTCGCCGAATCGGACGTGCGCCCGTCGCGGGCCGAGGTCGAGGCGGTGCTGCCGCGCTTCACCGGCCCGATCGATCAGGTGCCACCCGCCTATTCGGCGCTCAAGGTCGATGGCGAGCGCGCCTATGACCTCGCCCGCAAGGGAGAGGAAGTGACGCTGGCGAGCCGTGCGGTGACGATCCGCGCGCTCACGCTGCGCGAGGTGACGCCCGATAGCGCAACGCTCACCGCGCACGTCTCCAAGGGCACCTATATCCGCAGCCTCGCACGCGACATCGCCCATGCGCTCGGCACTGTCGGCCATGTCACCATGTTGCATCGGGTCAAGGCGGGGGCCTTCACCCTCGAATCCGCGATTTCGCTGGACAAACTGGCGGATGCCGCTAAGGGCCGCACGCTTGAATATTGCCTCCTGCCGCTGAGGGCGGGGCTGGACGACATCCCGGCTCTATCTCTCGAACCCGGTCAGGCAGGGGCTCTCCGTCAGGGGAAAGTATTGACCGGGATCGCCACGGAAGACGGCCAACACTTTGCGCTCGAGGGCGATACGCCCGTCGCGCTGGTCGAGGTTTCGGACGGCAACGTCCGGGTCGTCCGCGGCTTCAACCTGTAAGATGATGTCGAAGGAAAACACATGACGATCACGACCGAGCGCAAGGCTGAACTGACCAAGGAACATGGCCGCGCCGAAGGCGATACCGGCAGCCCCGAAGTCCAGATTGCGATCCTCACCGAGCGCATCGTGAACCTGACCGGCCACTTCAAGGGCCACGCGAAGGACAACCACTCGCGCCGCGGCCTGCTGATGATGGTCAACAAGCGTCGTTCGCTGCTGGACTATCTCCGCAAGACCGACGGTGACCGCTACACCGCACTCATCGCGAAGCTCGGCCTTCGCAAGTAACCGGAAAGGCGGCCTTCGGGTCGCCTTTTTGCAATACCGGGCGGCTAGTGCCCGGACCCTTGGGGCCGTGGCAATCCGGCCGAAGCCCTGAACAGGGGTGAAATCACCCCGCACCGCGCGAGCCGGACAGCTCGCACACACAGGCCCCGGGCGCATTGGGCGTCCGGTCCAAAGGAAATCAAATGTTCGACAAGAAAACCGTATCGATCGAGTGGGGCGGACAGACCCTGACACTCGAAACCGGCAAGGTTGCCCGTCAGGCCGATGGCGCCATCATGGCGACGCTCGGCGAAACCGTGGTGCTGTGCGCCGTCACCGCCGCCAAGTCGGTGAAGGACGGGCAGGATTTCTTCCCGCTCACCGTCCATTATCAGGAAAAGTACAGCGCGGCCGGCCGTATCCCCGGCGGCTTCTTCAAGCGTGAGCGCGGCGCGACCGAGAAGGAGACTCTGGTCTCGCGTCTCATCGATCGTCCGATCCGCCCGCTGTTCCCGGAAGGCTTCTACAACGAGATCAACGCCATCGCTCAGGTGCTGAGCTATGACGGCGAGAACGAGCCGGACATCCTCGCGATGGTCGCCGCTTCGGCTGCGCTCACCATCTCGGGCGTGCCTTTCATGGGCCCGATCGGCGCCGCGCGCGTCGGCTATGTCGATGGCGAGTACATCCTCAACCCGACCGACGAGCAGGTTGCCGCCGGCGACCTCGACCTCGTCGTCGCCGCGACCTGGGACGCGGTGATGATGGTCGAATCCGAAGCGAACGAGCTGTCGGAAGAGGTCATGCTGGGCGCCGTCCTGTTTGCGCACGACGCGTGCAAGGACGTGATCAAGGCGATCATCAAGCTCGCCGAGCAGGCCGCCAAGGAGCCTTGGGAAATCGCGTCGTCGGACGACAACGCCAAGCTCAAGGACAAGATCAAGAAGCTGATCGGCAAGGACATCGCCGCCGCCTACAAGCTGACCGACAAGTCGGCCCGCTCGAACGCGCTCAACGAGGCGCGCGCAAAGGCCAAGGCGAAGTTCACCGAAGACGGCCTGTCGCCGCAGGAAGTCATGGCCGGCATCAAGCTGACCAAGAAGCTGGAAGCCGAGATCGTCCGCACCGCCATCCTCAAGGACGGCAAGCGCATCGACGGCCGCACCACCACGCAGATTCGCCCGATCGTGGCGGAAACGCACTTCCTTCCGCGTGCGCACGGCTCGGCGCTGTTCACCCGCGGCGAGACCCAGACGATTGCCACTGCAACCCTGGGCACCAAGGATGCGGAGCAGATGATCGACGGCCTCAACGGCCTGTCGTACCAGCACTTCATGCTGCACTATAACTTCCCGCCCTATTCGGTCGGTGAAGTCGGCCGCTTCGGCGCGCCGGGCCGTCGCGAAGTCGGTCATGGCAAGCTGGCATGGCGCGCGCTGCACCCGGTGCTGCCGACCAAGGACGAGTTCCCCTACACGATCCGACTGACCAGCGACATTACCGAGTCGAACGGCTCGTCGTCGATGGCGTCGGTGTGCGGCGGTTCGCTCGCGATGATGGACGCCGGCGTGCCGATCAAGCGTCCGGTCTCGGGCATCGCCATGGGCCTGATCCTCGAGGGCAAGGACTATGCGATCCTGTCCGACATCCTCGGCGACGAGGATCACCTCGGCGACATGGACTTCAAGGTCGCGGGCACGTCCGAAGGCATCACCACGATGCAGATGGACATCAAGATCGCGGGCATCACGCGCGAGATCTTCGAGGCCGCTCTGAACCAGGCCAAGGAAGGCCGCGCGCACATCCTGGGCGAGATGAACAAGGCGCTCGGCGAAACCCGCAGCGAATTGTCGGCGCACGCGCCGCGCATCGAGACGATGCAGATCGACAAGTCGAAGATCCGCGACGTCATCGGCACCGGCGGCAAGGTGATCCGCGAGATCGTCGCCACCACCGGCGCCAAGGTCGACATCGACGACGAGGGCCTGATCAAGATCAGCTCGTCCGACCTGTCGCAGATCGAAGCCGCGATGAACTGGATCAAGGGCATCGTCGAAGAGGCCGAGGTCGGCAAGATCTACAACGGCAAGGTCGTCAACCTCGTCGATTTCGGCGCGTTCGTGAACTTCATGGGCGGCAAGGACGGCCTGGTTCACGTGTCCGAGATCAAGAACGAGCGCGTCGAGAAGGTCAGCGACGTCCTGAGCGAAGGCCAGGAGGTCAAGGTCAAGGTTCTCGAGATCGACCAGCGCGGCAAGGTTCGCCTGTCGATGCGCGTCGTCGATCAGGAGACCGGCGCCGAGCTCGAGGACACGCGTCCGGCCCGCGAACCGCGTGAGGACCGTGGTCCGCGTGGCGATCGCGGTCCGCGCCGTGACGGTGGCGATCGCGGCCCGCGCCGTGATGGCGACCGTGGTCCGCGCCGTGACGGCGGTGACCGTGGCCCGCGTGGCGAAGGCCGTGGCGATCGGGGCGACCGCGGTCCACGCCGTGAGCGTTCGGAAGGCAAGGACGAGGGCGGCGAGAATATTGGCCTGCCCGCGTTCCTGACCGGCGGCAACGACGACTAAGGCCCGGCCGTACGGCTAAAACAAAGAGGGCTCCGGGAAACCGGGGCCCTGTTTGTTGGGGGCAGGCGCAAGTCCGGCG
>CAYOXO010000184.1:0-7616 GCA_964407945.1 uncultured Stakelama sp. | reverse complement strand
CGTCGCGATCGGCCTGATCGCTGCGCTCGCGAGCAAGAAGGACAAGGGCCCCGATTACAAGCGCGGCTATGACGATGGCCTGAACGGCAACCCCTATGATCGCAACGGCAATGACCGTTATCGCGAAGGCTATCAGGCCGGCGAGACCGAAGCACAAAAGCGTCCTGATCCGCAGCGCGACCCTGAATATAAGCGTGGCTATGACGACGGCCGGTACGGCAGGGCCTATGATCGCCGCGGTAACGACCGTTATCGTGAAGGCTATCGGGCCGGTGAGACCGACGGGCGCAACAACCCGGATCCACAGCGCGATCCCGAGTATAAGCGCGGCTATGATGACGGCCTGTACGGCAGAAACTATGACCGGCGCGGCAACGACCGCTATCGTGAAGGGTACCAAGCGGGTCAGAACGACGCGCGTCGCCCCGATCCTCAGCGCGACCCCGAATACAAGCGCGGCTATGACGACGGCCTGTACGGCCAGACCTATGACCGGCGCGGCAACGACCGTTACCGCGAAGGCTATCAGGCCGGCCAGAACGATGCACGCAACCGTCCCGATGACCGCGGGTCGCTCCGCAATGTGCCACAGGTCTCGCGCGACGCCTGTGCCCGTCGCGCCGATGAAGACCTGAATGCACGTCGCGGAACCAGCGTTCCGGTCAGTGCCCGCGAACTCAACCGCAACGAGTGGGAAGTCGTGGTCGAAACCGGGCGCGAGCGTTCGCGCTGCACGGTCGATTCGCGCGGCTATGTGCGCAGCTTGACCGGCTATTGATCGAGAACGGGCCGCGCTTCGGACAGGACGAAGCGCGGCCCGGGACCGTTGGCGGCCATCCGGTCGTCGCGATTGTACAAGCCGCATGTCCTGAGCGACAGGCAGCCGCAACCGATACAGCTGTCGAGCGTCTCGCGCGTCCGTTCGAGCAGCGCGATGCGCCGGTCGATCTCCTTGCGGAAATGGCGGCTGATCCGTTCCCAGTCCGCCTGGGTCGGCGTGCGCCCATGGGGCAACTCTGCCAGCTCGGCGGCGATCTCCTCGATCGTCAGCCCCAGCTTCTGCGCGATCAGCGCGAAGGACAGCCGCCTTATGTCCGACCGCAGGAAACGGCGCTGATTGCCGCTGGTGCGGATCGGCGAGACCAGCCCCCTCCCCTCATAGAAGCGGATCGCCGATACCGACAGGCCGGTTCGCGCCGCCAGCTCGCCGATCGTCAGCAGGTCGCATCCGCGCATGTCCGGCCCTCACAAATTTGTGCTTGATCTCAACTTAAGTTGAGGTTGTACCGGGGGCGGGCAATCACGCAACCGCAAAGGATATGTGGATGTCCGGCCCGATCATCGAACACGTCAATCTCACCGTCACCAACCCCGCCCGCACCGCCGAGCTGATGGAGCGGCTGTTCGGCTGGCACATCCGCTGGGAAGGCCCGGCACGGGACGGCGGCACCTCGATCCATGTCGGGGACGAACGCTTCTACATCGCGCTCTACGCACCTCCGGGCGAGCCGGAGGCGCGGTTTCCAAGAGGTGCGCCGCTCAACCATGTCGGCATCCTCGTCCGCGATCTCGACGCGATCGAGAACAAGGTCACGCAGGCCGGGCTGAAACCCTTCGCGCATGGCGACTATTCGCCCGGCCGCCGCTTCTACTTCCTCGATTATGACGGGATCGAGTTCGAGATCGTCTCCTACGGCTGAGGCTCGGACGTCCCTGTCCCCGACCCTCCCCCGCAAGGGGGAGGATGGATCATCGAGGCTAAGCTCCCTTCGGCAGCGGATTGGCGCAGAGGCTGAGCATGCGGTTCGCGATTTCGCGCTCGCCCATCACCACCTCGCCGGCGCCTGCGGCCTCGAGATGCTCGACCTCGGCATCCGAATGGGCACGCGCGACGATCGCAATGTCGGGGCGGACCTTGCGGACCCCCTCGACCACCGCACCGCCCTCGAACCCCTCGGGGATCGCGATCAGCAACTTGCTTGCGCGATCGATCCCTGCCGCCTCCAGTGCGGCAGGGTCGAGCGCGTTGCCGCGCACGACGTTGAGGCCGCCTTCCTTGGCCTCCTTGGCAGTATCCGCCTGATCCTCGATCAGGATGAACGCCTTGCCGCGTGCCTTGAGGTCGCGTGCGATCAGCTTGCCGACGCGGCCATAGCCGATCAGCACGACATGATCGCGCAGGTCGCCGGTATCGACCGGCGCCTCGACCGGATCGGTCTTTTCCTGCCGCTTGGGCACGCACCAGTTGAACAGGAACGGGTTGATGAAGATCGACAGCAGCGCGCCGGCCAGGATCAGGTCGCGGCCCGCCGGAGGCAGGATCGCGAGGCTAGTCCCGAGCGTGGCGAGGATGAACGAGAATTCGCCGATCTGAGCCAGGCTCGCCGCCGCGGTGATCGCGGTGCGGTGGTTATGCTTGAGCGCGCGGACGATGAAATAGGCCGCGACCGACTTGCCGAACACGATGATCAGCACCGTGGCGACCAGCGCCAGCGGCTGTGCGACCACGATCTCCGGATTGAACAACATGCCGACCGAGACGAAGAACAGCACCGCGAACGCGTCACGCAACGGCAACGTTTCCTCGGTCGCCTGACGGCTGAGCGGGGTTTCGCCCAGGATCATGCCGGCGAAGAACGCGCCGAGCGCGAACGACACATCGAATACGACTGCCGCACCGAACGCGACGCCTAGCGCGATGGCGAGGACGGCGAGACGGAACAGCTCGCGCGAGCCGGTATTGACCACCCAGTGCAGCGCCCAGGGGATCACCCGGCGGCCGACCACCAGCATGACGAAGAGGAAGCCGGTGATCTTGAACCCGGTCTGGGCGAGCGGCACCAGCAGCGCCGACCAGGTCGCCGGCGCATCGCCCTTCATGACTTCGGCGAGCGCGGGCAGCAGCACCAGAGCGAGCACCATCACCAGATCCTCGACGATCAGCCAGCCGACCGCGATGCGTCCGCGCTCGGTATCGACGATACCGAAACTCTGGAGCGCGCGCAGCAGCACCACGGTGCTGGCGACCGACAGCGCCAGACCGAAGACGAAACCGGCGAGCGGATCCCAGCCCATCGTCCAGGACAGGCCCATGCCCATCAAGGTCGCGACCGCGATCTGGCCGATCGCGCCGGGCACCGCGACATTCTTGACCGACAACAGGTCGCGCAATGAGAAATGCAGGCCGACGCCGAACATCAGCAGGATCACGCCGATCTCGGCGAGCTCGGCGGCAAGGTCGCCGTCGCCGACGAAGCCGGGGGTGTGCGGGCCGACCAGAATGCCCGCGAGCAGATAGCCTGCAATGGGAGAGAC
Organism: uncultured Stakelama sp.; assembly: GCA_964407945.1. GTDB lineage: Bacteria > Pseudomonadota > Alphaproteobacteria > Sphingomonadales > Sphingomonadaceae > Sphingomonas. The sequence continues at coordinate 4,301 of CAYOXO010000184.1, read as the reverse complement.
CTTCAGCCGATGGGCGACCGATCCCATGATGAAGGCGATGACGAGGCCGGCGACGATCGTGGCGATGAGCGGCGTATGATGCATAGGCAATAAAATCCCTGTTCGGTGCCCGGGCCGTCAAGACGGCCCGGTTGACGGTCCACTACTCGGTCGTTGCGCCGACCAGTGCCGCGGCGATCGCGGCGCTGCCGGCAATCCCGCTCCAGATCGCGGGTGCAAACCACCAGGGCGGCCGTTTGTTGCGTGGCGTTTCCATGACGTATCTCCCAATGTCGCCGCCCGCGGGCGGCGGTTGGCTAGGGGGAGGTCAGGAAAGCGGCGGACCACGCGGGCTGCCGTCCAGAACAGGGGATGACGGCAACGCGGGCGCCGACGTCAACGGCTTGGGAGGGGGTGGAAGACCGTATTCGGGCGTTGCGGGCATCACCAGCAACGGTGCAATGGCCAGCGCATCGCCCTGTCCGCTTGCCGGCTCATCGTCGCGGCGGACGACCTCGGCCACGATGCGTGGCTGAGCGCGGCTGGGCTGGAGCGCGACCGCCGTGGTCGCGGGATTGAAGGCGGATCCAAGCGCCGTGGTGCGCGGCACTCCGCCGAACATCAGCGAGGACAGCAGCGCGGTGACGAGCGCGAGCCAGATCGACGCGAATTTGAGCGGCAAGCGTTGCCGCTGCGTCTTCGCTGTCAGGATCTTCCGGTTCGCCACAAGGCGAAAATAATGCGAATCAGCCGAAATTCAACGCGCCGAAAGCAAACGGGGCGCGGAAGTCATGACTTCCGCGCCCCGCGCTGTTCGTCTGACGACGCGGCTTATTCGGCCGCGGCGACTTCCTTCGACGGGCGCGGATCGCGGCGCTCGGCGATGCGCGCCGACTTGCCGGTGCGGCCACGCAGGTAATAGAGCTTCGCACGACGCACGACGCCGCGACGGACGACTTCGATGCTGTCGATGTTCGGCGAATAGAGCGGGAAGACGCGCTCGACGCCCTCACCGAACGAAATCTTGCGAACGGTGAAGTTGCTGCCCATGCCCTTGTTGGCGCGAGCGATGCAGACGCCTTCATAGTTCTGAACGCGGGTGCGCTCGCCTTCGACGACCTTCACGCCGACCTTCAGCGTGTCGCCGGGGCGGAAATCGGGAATCTTCTTGTCGGCCAGGAACTTCGCGACGTTCTCGGCCTCGATCTGCTGGATGAGGTTCATCTCATTCGTCCTTCTTTTGCCGCGCGCCAGAGGGAGACTGGACCCGAGCGCCCTCATGGCGCTCCCAAAGATCCGGCCTCCTTAGCCGTGTATCGATCTCTGCCTGTTGCTTTCGCCAGGCCGCGATCTTCGCATGATCCCCCGATCGCAGCACTTGCGGGATCGTACGCCCTTCCCATTCGACGGGTCGGGTATATTGCGGATATTCGAGCAAGCCGCTTTCGAAGCTTTCCTCGACCCCGCTGGAAGGCGCGCCCATTACGCCGGGAAGCAGGCGAATGCAAGCGTCAAGCAGCACCAGCGCACCCATCTCCCCGCCCGAGAGGATATAGTCGCCGATCGACACCGGTTCGATGCCGCGCGCCTCGAAGAGTCGCTCGTCGAAGCCCTCGAACCGGCCGCACAGGATCGACACCCCCGGCCCTGCCGCCAGTGCGCGCACCCGCTCCTGCGTCAGCGGCGCACCGCGCGGGGTCATCGCCAGCATCGGGCGGTCATAGCCGACACTGTCGCAGGCCGCCGCAAGGATATCCGCCTTGAGCACCATCCCCGCCCCTCCGCCCGCTGGCGTATCATCGACCGTGCGGTGCTTGTCGGTCGCGAAATCGCGGATCTGGACGGTGTCGAGCGACCACTTCCCCTCACTGAGCGCACGCCCGGCAATCGAGATGCCGAGCGGCCCCGGGAACATCTCCGGATAGAGGGTCAGGACGGCGGCAGCGAAACTCATTGCGTCAGATAGTCCAGTCTTCGATGCGAAGCCCGGGCACGTCCCGGAAGTCGCGAACATTGTGCGTCACCAGCGTCGCGCCTAGCGCCAGCGCATGGGCGGCGATCAGCCGGTCGAACTTGCCCCGTGCTTTCCGCGCGGCGGGAAAGCGCCGCGCCGCATCCGCATCGAACGGCAAGACCGCGACGCTTTCGGCAAAAGCGTCCGCCGACGCAAGCGCGCCTTGTACCAGCTCGGCGAACGAGATGGCGGAGATCGCCACCCCGTCCTCCCGCGCCACCCGTAACGCGACGCGGCATTTCGGATCACGCAGGATGCGAATGCAGATATCCGTATCCAGCAGGAACCGCGTCATTGCCGTGCCCTTACTTCCCCGGCTGCGGCGCGAAGCGCAGCGCCTGGATCGTCGGCGGATTGGTCGGCGCGAGCAGGATCTGGCCGTCGAGCTTGCCCTTCTCACAGTTCCAGCGGAAGCTGGTCGAGAGGTTCCCGGTCGGCGCCAGCGGCTCGGCGGTGGTACAATTACCGACCAGTCCCCTGATCCGCGCGAACTCCTTCACCCAATTCCCTGCCGAACGGTCCAGCAGGAAGTTCATGGCGAGCTTGCCCTCAAGCGGCTTGAGGTCGCCCGCTTGATAGGCGGAGCGCGCGGCGTCCTGCATGGTGCCGAGCAGCGGATTGAGCGGTGTTTCGCGCGGAGCAATCGCATTGTGGCGGGCGAGTGCCCAGAGCGACTGCCAGACCGGAACAGAAGGCCCCTGATAGGTGCGGTTGGCAAAGCCGAACACCGCGGTTCCGGTCTCCGGCGCGAGCACCACGAAGCTGCCATAGCCCGGATAGCCGCCGCCGTGCGCCATTGTCAGGCCGAGGTTGCAGTCGGGCGAGACGCGAAAACCCATGCCATAGGCGGTGGCGTGGACGCAGTGATCGTCCTCCGCTGCGCCGGGCCGCGGGATGATGCGAACGAAGTTCAGCCCCTGCGCCATCTCGCGCACCGTCGACCGCTTGACCGGCCCGGTCTCGGCACCGTCGCGCGCCGGCCAGGCGGAGAGCAGGAAACCGACCCATTTGGCATAGTCGTTGGCGGTGGTGACGAGTCCCCCCATCGCTCCGAACGCGCCGTCGCGCATCCGCGGCTCCTCGACCCAGCGCTCATTCTCCCAACGATAGCCGACCGCGAGCTTGTCCCTGGGCACCTCGCCGACCTCATAGGTCGATGCGGTCATGCCAAGCGGGCGCAGGATCGTGTCGCGGATATAGGCCTGATAGGGTTTGCCCGAGACGTTGGAGACGATGCGACCGAGCAGCGCATAGCCGTAATTGGAATATTCGTGCTGGCTCTGCCCGACGCGGCTCCACGGTACCCCAGCCGAAATCATCGCGCTGAACTCCGCCTCGGTCAGTACCTGCTGGCGATCGCCCCATGGGTCGTCGGTGACCATGCCGCCGACATGCTGGAGCAGGTCGCGGATGCGGATGCGCGGGGCATCGCTGGTCGGATACTTCCAGCCGCGCATCTCGGGTACATGCTTCTCGGCCAGATCGTCGAGCGAGAGCTTGCCGTCGTCGCGCAGTTTGAGGATGGCGAGCGCGGTGAACGCCTTGCTCATCGACGCGATACGGAAGCGGGTATCCATCATCACCGGCGCGCCGCCGATCGTCTGCACGCCTTGCGTCGAGGAAAGGACGATCTTGCCGTCCTTGACTACGGCATAGACGAGGCCAGGCACAGGCGTGCGCTCCTGGAACTTGGTGAAGGCGTCGCCGACCTCGACGACCGCAGCGGATGGAAGCTGCGACGCGGTCTGCGCTGCCGCGGGCAGTGCGACGGATGCGGCAAGGATGGCGAGCGGGCGGATCAGGCGGTTCATTATCCGCCGACGCAACCAGAGAAATCCCGATTCTGGAAGCGAAAATCAGCCGTTGCGGCCGCTGCGCAGCGCTTCCGCCCAATCCTCCCGCCCCTCGCGCTCCGCCTTGGCGGCGGCGGAGAGGTGATCATAGGGGATCGCGCACAGATCGACGGTAGTACCGCTGACCAGCGCGTAGCGCGCGAGCGGGTCGCCGTTTTCGACCGCGTAGAAGGCGGGGTGGTCGTCGGTGTAGGCTTGGAGGCCGACGCTGCCGGGATTGGCGATGATGCGGCCGTCGGCGAGCCTCGCGACGCGGGCGACATGGGTGTGGCCGCACAAGATCAACGGCGCTGAGGCACTGTCCAGACGCGTCTCGATCTCAGCATCGGATGCGTCGTGCAGGCCAATGCCTGCGACGCTGTGGATCAGGTGCTCGACATCACTGCGCGGGCTGCCATGGACGCAAAGAATAGCCTCCATTTCCGTCATCCCGGCCCCCGTGCCGGGATCCACAT
>CAYOXO010000183.1:0-7656 GCA_964407945.1 uncultured Stakelama sp. | reverse complement strand
GCCCGCCTATTTCATGTCCCGCCTTGGCGACAACGCGACCCCGCGTGATGCCGCGCGCCGCATGGTCTGCCACGTCTGCAAGCAACGGCCCAAGCTTGCGCTTTCGCGCGTGTGGGCGCTCGGTGAACCGCCCGAACTGCCAGACTGGCTGGGGCTGGAGTAAATCAGGCGGCCTTCGCACCAGCCCGTTCTGATTCGATCACCCTGCGCAGGTCGGCGATGGCTTCGACGGCTCTATCTAACGCCGCCGTGAGATCGGCCGCCGCAGCCTCACAGCGTGCGATCGCGGTGTCGCGATCGACCACCTCTAATGCGCTGCCCCGACGCCGACGCTTCAAGCGTGGTGCCTCAAGCTTGTGCGGGCCGAATTCCCGCAGCAAGGCGTTCTCAGCCGCTGCCACCGATCGCCCCCGCAGGTGGTCACGCACCATCCCCGGCCTCAGGCCCTGCGCTTCCTCGAACGCCTTGATCGACCCAAAGCGGTCCCTGATCTGTGATTTGATAGGAGAAAACGGCATCGCGCGCTCCGGCAGAATATGGTCCCACTTAAACCGGGATCAAACGGGACACAATGCGCGCTATTTGGTGAGGGTTAGTGTCCCGTTTCGTTTCTGGGACGGTTTTCCGCCCACTTCTTCGGGCCAAACGCGTCGAGAACCGCCGCGCAGCGGGCTTCTTAAGAGGCACTAAGAGGCCGTTTTCCGCCATTTATAGGCATCCTAAGCGGTCCTGAGAGGCCCATAGCGCGGGAGGCGGGATCGGGGCCGATCGTTGTCTAAAACGGCCCTGACTCTTGACACAGCTTTCGCCCCGCCAGCACCCGGCCGTGCTCCAGAAAACCCCGGATTTCCCCCGTTTTTTCACCTGATCCCGGATTATCCCGGTTGTTCCCGCATTTTCTAGGTCATCGTGTCAAAGTACAATCGCCGGCCGCGCGTTTCCGCAGGCCCGATCTGATCGACTTTGGTATCGACCATCAAAGCTGCATGCACAAAACCAGAAAAACTTGTTCTATATTAATCGCTTACTTCCACACGCACTCAACCCGATCCGGACCGGTCTGATCTGAAACGCCGGGAACCGTTTCGCATCTAGCTGACGGAAGGGACGACGTGCTCCGCCATTGCCGCTAAAGCGCCCGCATGGCCCGGCTGATCCTGTTCAACAAACCCTATGGCGTGCTCTGCCAGTTCACCGATGCGCGTAACCCCACGCCACGACCAACGCTCTCGGCATTCATCGACCTTCCGGGCATTTATCCCGCCGGGCGCCTCGACCTCGACAGTGAGGGACTGCTGCTGCTCACCGACGATGGGCGACTGCAGGCGCGGATTGCCGACCCGCGGTTCAAGACCCCCAAAACCTATCTGGTGCAGGTTGAAGGCGAGCCGGATGAAGCCGCATTGGATCAGCTGCGGCACGGAGTAAGACTCAAGGATGGCCTGACGCTGCCCGCCGAGGTCGAGCGGATCGATCCGCCTGGGCTCTGGCCACGCGACCCGCCGGTGCGCTTCCGCAAGACCGTGCCCGATTGTTGGCTACGCCTGACGATCCGCGAGGGCCGCAACCGTCAGGTGCGTCGGATGACCGCTACGATCGGCCATCCGACGCTGCGCCTGATACGCTGGCGCATAGGGGATTGGACGCTCGACGGTCTCGCGCCCGGCAGCTGGCGGGAAACCGCCCGCTAGTCCCTTACTGTTCCCGCATCAGAACCAGGCGCGCACCCCGACGACGAAATTGGTCGATGACGCATCGCTCCCGGCGGCACGGGCATAGTCCGCGGTACGGCCGAACTTCGTTTCGTGGACGACGCCGATATAGGGAGCGAATTCGCGCGCGATCTCGTAGCGCAGGCGCAAGCCGAACTCCGCGCCCGTCAGCCCGGATCCGATGCCGAGTTCGGGCATATCCTGCGCCGACAGGTCGAACTCGACCTTGGGCTGCAGGATCAGGCGCTGCGTGAGACGCTGGTCATATTCCCCACCAACACTAGCGGTCACCTCACCCGTGTTGGACAGATAGAGATATCCGCTGACCTCGAACCAATAGGGGGCAAGCCCCTCGACCCCGATCACCGCATGGGTGCGGTCGGGACCGGCACCGACATCCTGGCGGATACCGGCCTGGAGGTTGAAATAGGGGTCGATCGCGCGACTGTAGAGCGCCGTCAGTTCGGCACCTTCCATCGCTTCACCGAACTCGCCCTCGCCTTCCGCCTTGAAGACGAAGCGGTTGATGTCACCGCCGTACCAGACATTGCCTTCGAACTTGTAACCTTCGTGCCCCTTGGCGATCTTCACCTCGGCCAAGTCGAGCATGACCTGGCTGAAATTGCCCCCACCATGTTCGCGGCGGAGCGCGTCACGCGACCGTTGCATGTCGCCCTTGTCCCACACCCGATCGGCATAATTGGCAGGCACAGGCCGCGGCGCGGGTGCGTCGCCCGCAGGCAGAGCGGTACCGACCGCCGTCTCATCCGCCGTGCCGGACTTGGGCGTGCAATGTCCCATCTTCGCATGTTCGGGGGAGCAGTCGGGATCGGCCGCAGCGGGTGGCGTCTCGGGCTTGGCCTCGGGCATTTTGCAATGTCCCATCTTGGCGTGCTCGGGCGTGCAACCGCTCGCGGACGCAGCGGGCGCGTCCGCTTCTGGCATCTTGCAATGCCCCATCGCGGCATGTTCGGGCGTGCAGCCCGATGCGGCGGGAGCAGGCGCCGGGGCTGGCGCGGCGCCCTGCTGGCCATGCCCGTCATGCGCCTGAGCCAGTGCAGGCACCGCCGCAACGAGCGCGCCGAACGCAACGCCGATCGAAAGCTGCCGGATCATGCCGCGTCCTCCCGCGGACGCACTGTCACGACCTGCATCATCCCGGCATGCATGTGGTAGAGCATATGGCAGTGGAAGGCCCAGTCGCCGACCGCATCGGCGGTGAAGTCGAAGGTCGCGGTGCCGCCCGGCTGGACGTTCACCGTGTGCTTGCGCGGCGCATAGTCGCCATGCCCGGTCACCAACTCGAAGAAATGGCCATGCAAGTGGATCGGATGACCCATCATCGTGTCGTTCACGAGCGTCACGCGCACGCGCTCCCCTTCCAGGAACGGGATCGGCGCCTTCACCTCCGACAGCTTCTCGCCGTCAAACGCCCACATATAGCGTTCCATGTTGCCGGTGAGGTGGATGCGCATCGCCCGCTCGGGCGCGCGAATGTCAGGATTGCGCTCGACGGCGACGAGATCGCGATAGGTGAGCACGCGGTGGCCGACATCGGCCAGGCCCTGGCCCGGGTCGCCCATCCGGTCGACCGGCATCGGCGAGATCGACTGGACGGTCGGGGTCTTCTTGACCCCCGGTGCGACCGAGAAGTCGCGCATCCCGTGCTCCATCGGCGCAGCGGGAGCCGCCTCCGCATGATCGCCGACTTCGGGCATCTTGCAATGGCCCATCGCGGCGTGTTCGGGCGTGCATCCGCCCGCCGCACCGCCACCACCATGATCCATGCCGCCCATACCCATATCGGTCATGGTGGCGAGCGGTCGCTTGCGCAGCGGCGGCACCACCGCCGCCATGCCAGGACGCGGCGCCAGCGTGGCGACCGCCATACCCGAGCGGTCGACGCTTTCCGCGACCAGCGTATAGGCGCGGTCGTCGGCAGGCTCGACGATCGCGTCATAGGTTTCGGCGACCGCGATCTGGAACTCGTCCACCGCGACCGGGCGCACCGGAAGTCCGTCGGACTGGACGATGGTGATCTTGAGCCCCGGGATACGCACATTGAACGTCGTCATCGCCGACGCATTGACGAAGCGCAGCCGCACCCGCTCGCCCGGCCGGAACAGCGCGGTCCAATTGTCGCGCGGTCCATGGCCGTTGATGAGGTAGGTATAGGTCGAGCCGGTGACGTCGCCGACATCGGTCGGGTCCATCCGCATCCGGCCCCATTCCATCCGGTCCTTGATCGACATCGGCTCACCATCGGTCGCGGTCAGCTTCTGCTGGTTGAAGTAGCCGCCCATCTGCTTGAGCTTCTGGAAGATCTTGTGCGGATGCATGAAGCTATAGTCGGACAGCACGATCACATGCTCGCGATCGGACGCGATCGGGTCGATACCCTCGGGATCGATCACGATCGGGCCATAGTGCCCCATCTGCTCCTGAAGGCCCGAATGGCTGTGGTACCAATAGGTGCCCGACTGAACGATCGGGAATTCATAGGTGAAGGTCGAACGCGGCTTGATCCCGGGGAAGCTGACGCCGGGGACGCCGTCCATGTGGAAGGGCAGGATCAGCCCGTGCCAGTGGATCGAACTGTCTTCGTCCAGCGCATTCTCGACATGGAGGCGGACCTTCTGTCCTTCGCGCAGGCGGACCAGCGGGCCGGGAACGGTGCCGTTGATGCCGATGGCATGGCCCTGCTTGCCATCGATCGTCAGCATCTGGTGCGCGATCTTGAGCCGGATGTCCTCGCCCGATACAACCGGGAGGTCGCGGACGAGCCCCGGCGAATTGGTCTGTGCCCAGGCGGGCATCCACGAAGACAGCGCGAGTGCACCACCGCCCATCCCTGCGCCGCGCAGCAGCTGCCGCCGGTCCATTGTCGAATTCATGAGATTGTCGAAGCTCCGTTGACTGTCCGGTTCTACGCAGGATTGTCCCAAACCCCTCAAACCGAAACGCCGAAAGGCCGTCAAAAGCCGCCGGTATCCCGGTCAGGATTCAGCGCTCGGCGAGGTGCCGCCGTGCGCGATAGAGACGCGTCTCCACTGATTTTTCGCTGATGCCCAGCATCTCTGCGACCTGCATCTGCGGCAGCCCCTCAATCGTCCGCAGCACCAGCACTTCGCGCAGCTTCGTTGGCATCCGTGCGATCTGCTTGCGTACATCGTCCAGTTCGGCGCGGTCCGAAACCTCCTGTTCGACCGATACCTGATCCGCGGCGACGTCGGGAGCGTCGCCAAGCGGCAAAACGCTGCGCAGCACCGCACGCACTCGCTCCTTCCGACGCCAGTCACGCGCCTTGTTGATCGCGATGCGAGCCAGCCATGTCCGCATGGGGCGGTCACGATCGTAGCGCCTGAGCGCCGCATGCGCCGAAACGAACGCTTCCTGAACCAGATCGAGCGCGTCATCGGGGTTCCCGACCAGACGCGCCGTCAAACCATAAAGAAACTGTTTGTGGCGCGCCACGATCTGGGCAAACGCTCGTTGATCGCCCGCGATGGATCGCGCCGCCAACTCGCCGTCGCTTTCCGTCGTCGGAAGGGTCACTGCTGTTCTACGACCAGCGCCTTGGTCACCGCCTCGTCGAAAATCCGGGCCTGATCCTCCCGGAGCAGCGCACGCATCGCGAAGACATGCGCAAGCGTCTCCTTCTGAAGCTTGCCCATCGTCACGTGCGTCGCGTCGATCGCGGCTTCGACCGCGGGGCCGTTGCGATGCTCGGCCTGGATCGCCTCGGCGAGCCGCCGGTTGTGCGCACGCATCGCCGCTTCAAGCGCGCCCCGACGCACTGCGAACTCGCTCTCCAGAACGTCCAGCTTCCGTTCCTGATCTGCGTCGAGATCGAGCTTGTCGTGCAGCACCGTATGAATGTCCACGCGCGCCTGCGGCTTGGCCGGGGTCAACGCGCGGCCGGCAAATACACCAAGAAGAGCCGCTGCAAAGGCGATCAGCGCGACGATTAGGTTACGCCGCATCATCGCTCACCCGAGCCGAGCAGCAGCGAAGAGGGAGCCAGCGGACCGGGGTCGGCGAACGTCACCGGGGTCGATGCGACAGCCTGCCTGGACGGCACGGTCGCGCCAACCGCTCCGATCAGCAGCGCGCCGACGGCAAGGCCTGCCGTCATGCGCCGTCCCGCCGCGTCTGCGCGCCGCACTACGATCGTCTCGAGCACGCGATCCTCGATCCCATCGAGAGCCGGGTGATCGGGGAACTTGCCCAACGCCCGCAATTTGTTGTCGATATCGGCAACCATCTCATCGTCTCCGTCGGCCACAATTACGCGGCCCCGTATCATTCCCCTCGAAATTTCGCGGGGTTGGCCGATACGCCGCGTATCCAAGGCGAAAGCCCAAGGAGTAATATATGCACATTCTCTCGAAAATCGCATTGTCGCTTGCGGCCGCCATTGCCGTGGCCGCCCCGTCCGTTGCCGTCGCCCACCCGAAGCTGCTTTCGGCAACACCTGCGGCAAACGCATCGGCGAAGGCGGTGTCGCGGGTCGTGCTCAAGTTCAGCGAACGGCTGACCCCCAAGCTTTCCGGCGCGACGCTGACGATGACAGGAATGCCGGGCATGGCCAACCATCCCGACATGAAGATGACAGGAGTAAGTGCCGCGGTCGGTAGCGATGGCACAACGATTGTCCTGACCTCGGCCAGGCCGCTTCCGGCCGGTACCTACCGTGTCGATTGGCATGTCGTCGGTGCCGACACGCACCGGATCACGGGCACGCACAGCTTCAAAGTGAACTGACATGCTCGAGTGGGCAGCGGGTGAAGGCACGGCGGTCGCGCTACGCTTTATCGTCTACCTTGACCTGCTGTTGCTCGTCGGATTGCTGCTCTGCGCGCGCCGGATCGTGCTGAGCGAAGTCCCCGCCCGGTTGATCGCCGCTCTTGCTGCTGCAGGAGCGATTCTCAGCATCGCCCAGTTATTCACGACCGCGCTTTCGATGACCGGTGGCGATGTGGCGGTTCTGGACGCCGAGATGCTGCGCTTCATCGCGATCGAGACCCCTGCGGGTGTGTCCGGTGTCGCGCGCTTCTTCCTGCTCACGATGCTGGCGATCGCCGCAATCTACGCTCCGGCAGCGCACCTGCTGCACCTGTTACTGGCGTTCGCGGCATTGGCGGCACTGGCTTGGACCGGGCATGCGGGCGCCAGCGAGGGCAGTATCGGAGCAATCCATCGGGCGTCCGATATTCTTCACCTGATCGCCGCCGCTGCTTGGCTGGGGACGCTGGCGCTTCTGCTGCGCGCGCTCGTCGGTTCAGGGGTTGCTACAGCGGATCTGATTGCTGCACTCCGCCGGTTTGCCTCGATTGGAACCGTGATCGTCGGAACCTTGATCGTCACCGGGATCGTCAATCTCTGGGCGATTGCGGGGCTCGAAGCGCTGCCGAACCTGGCGACCAGCGCCTATGGGCGAACGCTCGGCGTGAAGCTGGCCCTGTTCGCTGCGATGCTCGGCTTTGCAGCGCTCAATCGCTGGCGCCTGGTGCCTAAACTGGAAGCCGAGCAATCGGCGCTCGTACAGGGTTTGCGTGCAAGCGTAGCGCTCGAAGCCGCGCTGGCCGTCGCGGTTATCCTGGCAGTCGCAATTCTCGGAACGCTAGCGCCCGGTGCGTGACAGGCCGAACGGTGCGACGCTAGGAAGCAATGATGACACAAAGTCCTCGCCGCATCGCCTATCTCGCCTGCCATGGGACGGTGACCACCTCATCGACACGCCGCCACGATGCATTCGAACACGATCACTCGTTGCGCATCTTTGGTCCGGCGTTCGCGGCACAGGGTTACCAACTCGAGGAAATCGCCTGGAATGCAGAGGTCGATTGGGAGCGGTTCGACGCGGCGATCATCGGCACGACCTGGGATTATGCGTCGCAGCCCGAGCATTTCCTGACGACGTTGAAGGCAATTGCAGCGCGCA
>CAYOXO010000182.1:0-7667 GCA_964407945.1 uncultured Stakelama sp. | reverse complement strand
GCCTTGATCGACATCATCGGGCCTTCGAACGTGCTCATCCCATAGAAGGCGAGCGCGGCGACCATCATGCGGATATTGGGGTCGGTGCGCAGCTTGTCCCACGCCCCGTTCAAGGTCATCAGGCCGTTGATCATGCCGCCCCAGCTCGGCATCCACAGCATGATCGAGAAGACCATGCCCAGCGTTTGCGCCCAGTCGGGCAGCGCCGTGTAGTGGAGGTGATGCGGACCGGCCCAGATGTAGAGAAAGATCAAAGACCAGAAGTGAACGATCGACAGCTTGTAACTGTAGACCGGTCGCTCGGCCTGCTTGGGCACGAAGTAGTACATCATGGCGAGGAAGCCTGCGGTCAGGAAAAATCCGACCGCGTTGTGGCCGTACCACCATTGCACCAAGGCGCCTTGCACGCCCGCAAAGACGGGGTAGCTGGAGCTTCCGAGCAGGCTGACCGGCAAATTCAGATTGTTGACGATGTGGAGCATCGCCACGGTCAGGATGAAGCTCAGGTAGAACCAGTTGGCAACGTAGATATGCGGCTCGGTGCGCTTGATAATCGTGCCGACGAATACCGCGAGATAGGCCACCCAGACGATCGTAAGCCACAGATCGACATACCATTCGGGCTCGGCATATTCTTTGCCCTGGGTAACGCCCAGGACATAGCCGGTCGCCGCCAGCACGATGAACAGTTGGTAGCCCCAGAAGACGAAGCGGGCGAGGCTCGGGAGGGCGAGGCGGGCGCGGCAGGTGCGTTGGACGACGTAGAAGCTGGTCGTGATGAGTGCGGTGCCCCCGAACGCGAAAATGACCGCGCTGGTGTGCAGCGGTCGCAGCCGCCCGAATGTTGTATATTCAAGGTTGAGGTTCAGAAGCGGGAAGGCGAGCTGCCCCGCAATGACCAAGCCTACCAGAAATCCGACGATGCCCCAAAATGTCGTCAGGATAACGCCGGCACGGACAAGCTGGTCGTCGTACTTGCTCGCCAAGTCACGCGAAGTGGGTTGGAAAGGATTGAACCCCTGGGCAGTGGCGAAGGCGGCGATTACGCCGGCACCGGCGAAGATCAGCATGTGGATGGAATAGGCCGTGTCGTGCGCCGCGGCGGCCATCAGCAACGCCAGCGCAGCCATCACTATCCATCCGAAACCGCGTGAAAATGTCGAGTACATTTCGAGCCTCCCTCATCCGCGATTAGCGATTCGAGCGAGGTAGCGATTTGACCACGGTCAATTTCGACCCGGCTCCTGTACCTTGGTGCCACAGGCAGTCGAAGGTCGACTTATTAGCAGTTCCTACTGATCATCGGACAGTCCGCTAACGGCCATTCGCCGACGTTTACTTTTTCGGACCCTTGGCAGGACCGGAACCTGAGTGCGGTCCCCAATGGACGATTTTGGCCCGACTCATATCAAGCCCTCCGAGGAAGAGATTTCGTTTGTGAATCTCGGCAGCGGTTGCTCGGCTCAACCGCAAATCCTCGCGGTCCTTTTCCCTAAGCGCTTGCTTCATTGCAGCATGCTCTTTCGGGTCGAACTTCCCAGCTTCGGATGGTGGCTTTGGATTGTCGGCCATGCAGTTCATTAACGGCCGACCGATCGCAGAGCTAGCCGGCACTATTCCAGACAGTCTTCATTCGGCCATTCGCGGGCATTCGATAACGGTCATCAATCGACTCATGATGCCCAACCACACGTGCGATCCAATTGCCCGCAAACGTTCGTTGTCCTCAATCCGACAGGCATATGCGCGTAGCTAGCATCACCGCACAGTAAGCCCAGCTTAGGTTTCGATCGCGACAACTGTATCGTAACCGCCGATGTGCGTTAATCCGTCGTGGCTGTCGATGCCGGTGTAGCGCAGCGAGGCATTTTCGTAGCGGCGGAACGCAAAGACGGCGGCGTTCATCCGCTCGGTATTGAATGCGCGATGCTGCGCCAGCAGATGGAAATCTTCGATGGTAAGCCCGGTGACCGTGCGGAATAGATCGGGCTCGATCAACTCGATCACATCCTTCAGCGCATTCTCACGGAAGTCCGTCAGATACATGAAGGCAGGAATGCGCGTTGCGAACTTGATCAGCTTCTCCTGAACCTTCTTACGAAGCGACTTATATTCCTTCTCCTCGTCGCTCAGCTCCTTCTTTTCCTTGGCCGACAGCTCTCCATCCTTGGCCTTTTTCTTGAGATCCTTGATCTTCTCGGCCTTGTTGATGATCGTCTCGATGACATTATCGCCCAAGGCTCGAAACCCCTCGATCCGCTCCAGCGCTGCCATCGCTTCCGGGTTTTCGAGCAGCCGGCGCAACGTATCGTTGTCGACGTTGACCAGCATCGCAGATTCCCACTTGCGGGCGAGCAGGGTGGCCGACGTTCCCGCCATGGCAATGTCGAGAATCCCGCCCGCATCAATCTGCGTCATGTTTGCGCCATCATACGCGAGGAATCATTTTGCCGCTGATGCTGCTCGACGAACCTCGGACCGATACTTCTTTGTGTATTCACCGCAGTCGAGAAAGAGCGCAGTCGGACCCTTTCGATCGATCGAGCTCTCGTCGAAATTGAGCAACCAGCCGTAGGCCTGCAATTTGCGCAAGTAGCGCGGATCTTCAGATAGCCGGAAGCAGATCTCTTCCTCAAAGAGACATGCATGGATCATGTGCAGATTGGCCGGAGGCGGAAGGTAATTTTTCGTGAATGCGCGGGCCTCTTCTAATACATTTCCAAACTCGCGTTTGCTTCTGTCCTGATACATCATCAACCGCATGTATGCCCGCGCCGCAGCAGCCGTCATTTCTTCTGACCAGGTGCTCCTTGTCAGAAATGGAAGCATGCGTTTTAGACGTTTCATCTCATCTTCGCTGTATTCCACGCGCACCGTTCGATTGTCACCGGTCGTATAGGTGAAGTCGGGTGAACCCTCGTATATCTCGTCTTGAGATTTGCTTCGTGCCTCGTCCCGATCCGCAGCTTTGAGCGCTGACGAGTGTGGCGCGCAATCTTCTTCGGCGCTCGGCGTCGGGTCACGCGAAGTGGTCTGACGCTCGGCAAAATAGCGATGCGCGTCGACATTCGGCGGGAGCTTTCTCGCCCAATCGCCGTTCGCTGGGGGCGGCTCCATACTGTTCCCGTGGTATTCAAGGAACTCTTCAAGAGCGGTCCCAACGGCTGAGGCAAGCATCGCATGAAGCCGATTGTCTCCTCCTGCCCAGTAGAGCTGGCGCTTTTCCTCGACCGTCATCGTATCGACCGCGACCATCAGTGGCCACGCCGGTCCGAGAGCTGCCTTTGCCGCGACATTCTTTCTTAGCTCCAGCGCGATCATGCTAAACAGGATGATGCGCGCACCCTCTTGGGAACTCCCGACCTCTCCGGCCCACTTTCGGCGATGTTCCTCGATGTTGCCGATGAACATTGAGGCCTGGCGTTCAAGCAGTCGGGCTCGACTCTTGAGTGCTTGCGAAAAGCCATAATCCTGGTGCGGCCTCAGCTCGAAGGAGCCGTGGGCGACCGCCCGAAACCACGAGAGTGCGTGCGGCTCTTCGCCGACCAATCCCATGATAAGGTGTGCAACGAAATCTCGAATAGCGTCGCCCTTCTTCGTCGGGGCGGAGAACATTGCGATGATCTCTAAGAGCTCTTGGTAGGCAAGGCCGGGATCCTCCGCAAACAACTCCCGGAACGCCTGCATGAGGTCGTCATCGACAATCTGGTTGAGGTCAGCTTCGAGCATTTGTCGCTCCCATCTCCGGCAGCGCCGTTACTGGTCGTCGACCGTGCAGCGCCGCCGCCTCGCTCATTGGAGCTTCCGTGACAACCTGTGCGTGACGCGAACCTGTCACCTCATATCCGGTGACAGAGTGACGCTCCCGCGCCGCAATCACGGTGTCACTTCGCGACGAACTCACGGAACTGCCGTGCCAAGCGGACCGAATTGCGGTGCCAATTCGGTCGTTTCGAAGTGCAAAAGAAAGTTGCGCAATACCGTAAAATTGGGGCGCCAATTTCACTTTTGCGGGCAGCGGTGCTGCCTTGGCGATGGCGACAGCCATCGGGGCCTCCTGCGCCGCTTCGACGGCGCCTACGGCAGTTTCGGAAGACTTGTTGCTCACGCCGCCCCTCCGCCTGTGGGCGTCGATTTGACCCGGCGGCTCACGACCTGCGCGATCTGCGCTTCGTCCTCATCAGTCAAAGCGTCCAAATCATGCCAGCCGATATCGAACCGTAATTTGAGGCGAGAGATGAAATTTGCGCTACCCGCATAAAGGCCCGTCTCACGATGAACCGCTCGGGCATCCCGGATCTCCGCGAGAACTTCAGCGACCGCATGCAATTCGGCATCGACCATCTGCAAACGGATCTGAGGACCGATCGCTTTTTGGAGGTGCGAATTGATCGTCTCAACGAGGTAAAGCCGTTCTGCGAGAAGCGCGCGAGCCCGGTCGAAGGGGTACGATGTCATGAGTTTCGGGTTCTCAAGGCGGCGGCGAGCATCCTCGGACCGGCGCAGGCCGTTCTTGCCGACCCGCATCACTTTAAGCTGAGCGATCGCGGCCATGCGCTGGCCAAGGTCAACGGACAGCCGAGCTGCCTGCTCCAGGATCCCCTCACTTAGCGATGTTGCTTCCGCGTCTCCTAGCGCCGCCTGAATGTCGGAGATCAATTCGACGGAATCCCGATTGAGGAATTGGTCAGAATTATGCTTTGCCATCGACTACTCGGTGTCAGAAGGACCGGCGGCGCGCATTCTTATCATTTGGAATTTCCGCTATCAGCCAAGGTCCACGAACGGGCGTGCCATTCCCCGTTCAAATCCCATTCATGGGTGGCTGACCTGCTCTTCCCCGGGCAGGTCGCGGAAAACTCGGAGGGTGACGCGCCTCGTTTGGATCCTCGTTCAGCCTCTGGCGAAGGCTGGATTTTACTGACCAGGGCCGCTCGTCACACCCGTGTAGGTCGATCCTAGAAATACCAGCGCATTGGCGACCCGCAAGCGCTTTTTCCGATCAACCAAAGAATCCAAGCGTCAGAATGAAGGGGAGGGGTCTTTTTAGCTCCGCTCGAGGGATGAAATTGTCTCTCGACGTCTCGCGAGACGGGGCTGAAGTCCAACTCTCTAGAGGTCTACACTATGTCGTTTCACAACCCATTGATGGCGGGCACGCCGATCGTTGCCATTCCCGAGCCCCGCCGGACAGTAAAGAATCTGATGCATGCCACCGCGTTGATGGCTGGCGGCATCGTCGACCAGGAGCCCGCGCGCTATGTACCGGGTCTAGCTAACTGCTTCTTGATCTCGCCCGCCGACATGCTGATCGCCGGTACGAGCACGCGACGCCCGCTGCTCCTGAGCGAATTCGGCAACCTCTGTGAGACTGTCGGGTTGGAGGGCGTGATCGTCCGGCTGGGCGCGGATCTCGTTCCTGAGCGTTCCAGCTTTGACATCAAGCTGCGGTCGCAGTCGCGGATGCTCTGCGGTTTTCGTCTGTGGCTCTCTCAGTGCGGCCATCCGACAGGGTGGCTGGTTCCTTCTGCCGGCGAGGCAGTGTTTTTGCGGTTCGCGGAAGCGGGCCTCGAAATCGTCCGTGATGCGCCGTTCGACACATCGGATGACCGAGATGACGGCCTCTTGCGCGCCATGAATTTCCTGTCGATCGCGCGGAAGGGCTGGTTCTAATGGCCAGCAAGCTCAAAAATGACCCGACCAAGTCGGCCAAACTCACCGCCTTCCATGACCGTATCGACGATGAGATGACCATCTCGCGGTTCAACTGGTCGCGATCGGGCGAGCCGCGTGAGAGTATGGAACCCTATTTCGCGGCTAAAGTGCGGCCGCCGTCCGGCCAGTCCGACGATCCGGCGGCCGCCGCGGTCCACGTCCTGCTTCCGGGAACGGCGCCGCAGGACTATGCCGACCTAGATTTCCTAGTCCGGCATTACCAGGCGTCCTTGCCCGTACGCGAGACGATCGCCTTCGTGCAGGTGACGTTGCGATTCCCGGACGCGGCGAACCTTCACGCTCCCTTCGAGATCGTGCGCCACTGGGTGCGGGCCGAGTTTTGTGCGGACGGGCTGCCCGCCGCGGTTATCCTACACAACCCGGCGATCGTCGGGTGCGCGAACGTCGGTCATGTCCATGTCATGATCTTTCCCCGCAAGGTGACCCATCTTGGATGGAGCGGCATGGTGCGCGACCTGGCCAGCGATGCCGGTCGCAAAGCGATCTGGATGTCCTGGCGCGACTATTGGGAGGCGGCCAACTGAGCGGTCGGGACGGGGACTCGGCCGGCCGTGCCGATTGAGCTCCCGTCACCTCGCTGCTATGATCGCAGCGCAACCTATCGAAAGGAGGAAAGCGTCGTGACCCTCATCGACTGCGGCCTGGGCAAATTCTGGGCAAACGCAGATCGGAAGCAGGTCAAGGTGTTGAAATTTCAGGTAGAAAACTGCAGCGCACGCTGCATTGACATCGCAGGGGTCGCAAGTTCAATCCTTGCCACGCCCACCATTTTTCCCCGTCAGAACAACCCGTTCGCCGGTCTTTCGTAGAAAGGCCGGGCGGGTCCGGCCGCGGGTTGCGGCGCGGACCCGGGGACATCCGATCAGCGCGGCTTGACGAAGCGGAGCGTCATGCGGTCGCTTTCGCCGATGGCGAGATACTTGTCGCGATCGACGTCCTTGAGCGTCAGCGTCGGCGGCAGCGTCCAGACGCCCTTTTCCCAGTCAGCGGTGTCCTTCGGGTTGGCGTTGATCTCGCTGGCGCCGTCGAAGCGGAAGCCGGCCTGTTCGGCGAGGCGGCGGACGGTCGAGGTCTTGATGTAGCCGCTGGTCTTCTCGCGCTCGTCCGACGCATTCTCGGGCAGGCGGTGCTCGACCACGCCGAGCACGCCGCCGGGCTTCAGCATCGCGTACATCTGCTTGAAGGCGTCGGCGCTATAGTCCTGCTTGTCCTCGCGCCGGGCGCCCATCTTCCAGTTGTGGACGTTGCGGAAGGTCAGCACGACATCGGCGACGCCGGTGACGCGCGCGCCACCGTCGAACACCGGGAAGGTCGCGGGGATCATGTGGCCGTATTGGGCGGGATTGCCGTCCTTGAGCTTCTGGACGCCGCCAAGCTGGCCGGTGGGGGTCGCCGCGATCAGGCGGCCGCCGCCGCTGGCGAGGTACGGCCCGAGGATTTCGGTATACCAGCCGCCGCCCGGCCAGATTTCGACGACCGTGTCGCTCGGCTTCACGCCGAAGAAGGTGAGCGTCTCATAGGGATGGCGGTAGGCGTCGCGCGCCCGATTGGCGTCCGAGCGGGCCGGCGCGGCAATCGCGGCCGACAAGGCCGTGCTGTCGACCGCGAGACGCGGGGTGGTGGCGCAACTGGCCAGCGCGAGGCCGGCGCCGAGCGCGAACATTCCGAACGTGATCCGACGGGTCATCCCAATTCTCCCCTGAATTCCAGGCGAGGATGGTGGCGCGTCGGCGGCGGCGATTCAACCGCCGTCCGTCGAAAGGCTTACAGGCAGGCTTCCAGATAGGGCTGGTCGAAGCCGAACTGCTTGGCCTTGTCGAGCGTGTAGGGGCGAAGGCCCATCGAGCGATATTCGCCGATGATCTTTCCGTCCGGCGTCTCGTCGAGATATTCGAACTTGAACAGTTCCTGGGTGACGATGACGTCGCCTT
>CAYOXO010000181.1:0-7730 GCA_964407945.1 uncultured Stakelama sp. | reverse complement strand
CACCGACCACCACGCCGGCCGAGGGGCCGCCCTTGCCGCAGTCCGACTTGGAGGCGCTCGAAATCGCCTCATACCGGCCCCGCCACACATTCACGCGGATGCAGGTGTCGGTGCGCGAATTCCACCAGAATTGTGAATCGCCTGATGTCTTCTCGAGTTTGTAACCGCGCTGCCGCAGTTCGGAGTCGCCCCGGCTCGAACGGATACCCTGCAGGTCGTTTTCCTGCGCGGCCGCCGCGATCGGTGCACACACCGTCGCCAGGAGGGCAAGGGTAGCGACGCCTTTGGTCATTCGCTGCTTCATGATCATTCCTCTGTTACTGGACTGTGCGACAACTCGCACCGTTACGCGTCCGTTCCGTGAATGAACATTCCCGGAAACCGTTTTGCCCTTCAACGGCCATGGCGCTTTACCGCTCGTGAACGCTCCGCAATAAGCAGCGCCTTGTTCCGGAGAGGTTTGATGAAGCGATGGTTGGCGGGTGTGATGATGGCGGGCGTGTGGGCAATGCCGGCTGAAGCGCAGCAGGCGGCCCCGCAGAAGCTGACGCTGGAGCGCGTCTTCGCGAGCCCCGACCTTGCCGGCATCAATCCGCGTGTGCTGAAGCTTTCGCCCGACGGCAAATATGTAACCGTGCTGCGCAACCGCGCCGAGGACCGCGACCGCTACGATCTGTGGGCGATGGACACCACGTCCGGCGAATGGCGGATGCTGGTCGACAGCAAAAAGGTCGGCACCGGCGCCGAATTGTCCGAAGCGGAGAAGATGCAGCGCGAGCGCGCGCGCGTCGGCGGCACGCGCGGCATCGTCGCCTATGACTGGGCGCCCGACGGCAAGTCGGTCCTGGTGCCGCTCGACGGCGACCTCTACCTCGCGACGCTGGCCGGCGACGTGCGGCGGCTGACCAAGAGCGAAGCCGGAGAGCTGAACCCGGAGATCAGCCCCGGCGGCCATTTCGCCTCCTATGTCCGCGATCAGAATCTGGTGGTGCTCAACCTCGCCACCGGCGCGGAGAGCAAGGCGACCACCGAGGGCAAGGGCAATGTCTATTTCGGTGAGGCGGAGTTCGTCGCGCAGGAAGAGATGGGCCGCCGCACCGGCTATTGGTGGTCGCCCGACGACAAGCGTATCGCCGTGCAGCGGTTCGACGAGACTCCGGTCGGCATCGTCAGCCGCGCGGCGATCGGCGCGGAGGGGACGCGCGTCTATGACCAGCGCTATCCCAAGGCGGGCACCGCCAACGTGCTGGTCGAACTCTACGTCATCAATCCCGACGGCAGCGGCAAGGTGAAGGTCGATCTTGGCACCGAGACCGACATCTATCTCGCCCGCGTCGACTGGACGCCCGACGGCAAGACGCTGCTCGTCCAGCGCCAGAACCGTGCGCAGACCGTACTCGACATGCTCGCGGTCGATTCCGCCACGGGCAAGTCACGCATCCTGTTCAGCGAGAAATCGGGTGAGCGCAGCTGGGTCAATTTGTCGGACGCTTATCGCCCGCTCAAGGACGGCAGCCTGATCTGGTGGTCCGAGCGTGACGGCCACGGCCATCTCTACCGCCTCAAGGACGGGAGCTGGACGCAGCTGACCAAGGGCGATTGGGAAGTCGCCGAGCTGGTCGGCGTGGACGAAGCGAAGGGACGGGTGACGTTCCTCGGCAACAAGGACGGGGTACTCGAACGGCACCTCTACACGGTCGACCTCAGCAAGCCCGGCGCGATCACGCGGATCAGCGAGCCGGGCTTCTGGTACGCCGCCAAGACCAATGACACGGCGAGCCGCATCGTCGTCACCCGTTCGAAGGGCGATCAGCCGACCCAGGTGATGTTGACCGCCGCGGCGGGCAAGCGCCTCGCCTGGGTCAACGAGAACAAGGTCGCAGGGGACCACCCCTATGCGCCCTATCTCGCCGCGCACCGCGCCAAGCAGTTCGGGACGATCAAGGCCGCCGACGGCACCGACCTCTACTGGGAGATGATCACGCCCAGGCTCGAGCCGGGCAAAAAATACCCGGTGTTCTTCCAGCATTATGGCGGCCCGCATTCGCAGCAGGTGAGCAAGGCGTGGGGCGGCGCGCTCCAGCAGTACATCGTCGATCGCGGCTACATCTGGTTCGTGCTCGACAATCGCGGCGCAGCCAATCGCGGCAAGGCGTTCGAGGACCATCTGTTCCAGGCGATGGGCGGGGTCGAGGTTCAGGACCAGCTCGCCGGCGCCGCGTATCTGAAGACGCTCGACTTCGTCGATCCGGCCAAGATCACCACCTATGGTTGGTCCTATGGCGGCTATATGACGCTCAAGATGCTCCAGGCCGCGCCGGGTACCTTCGCCGCGGGCGTTTCGGGCGCGCCGGTGAGCAAGTGGGAACTGTACGACACCCATTATACCGAGCGCTACATGGGTGATCCGCGCAAGGTGCAGGGCGCCTACGACAAGGCGAACACGGTTGCCGACGCCACGAAGATCACCGATCCGCTGCTGCTGATTCACGGCATGGCCGACGACAATGTCGTGCTGGAGCATTCGACGGTGATGATGTCGAAACTTCAGGGTGCGGCGGTGCCGTTCGAGGTGATGCTCTACCCCGGCCAGACCCACAAGGTCGGCGGGCCGGGCGTCAGCGTCCATCTGTGGAAGACGATTCTCGACTTCCTCGACCGCAGCACCGCGAAGAAGGACGCGCCCGCGAAATGATTTGACGGCGCATCGTCGCAGGATCAGCCTTTCGGGCAGGAGGGCGGATCGATGCGCAAGATGATCGTGGCAGCGGCACTGTTGGCGGGATGGCCGGCGGCGGCCGAAGTGACCAAGTCGGAAGCGGGCGGCTTCGTCTCGACCCACAAGCTGACGATCGCGGCCCCGCCCGAAAAGGTGTGGGACACCGTTGCCAAGCCATCGCTGTGGTGGAGCAAGGACCACACCTATTCGGGCGACAGCGCCAACATCAGCTGGGACACCAACCCCGGTGGCTGCTGGTGCGAGAAATTGCCGGGCGGCGGTGTCGAGCATGGCCGCACCATCTATGCGGTGCGCGGCAAGGCGCTGCGTATCTCCGGTGCGTTCGGCCCGCTGCAGAGCGGCGCTGTGAACGCGACCATGACCTTTGCGCTGAAGCCTGCAGGGCAGGGGACCGAACTGATCGTCACCTATGTCGTGGGCGGCTATCATCCGGCGGGGCTGGCGGGGTTCTCGCCGGCCGTGGACGGGGTGATCGGCGCGCAGATGCCGGGCCTCAAGGCGGCGGCCGAAGCCGCAAGATGAAGAAGTTTTCATCTGCTCGTCACCGCCACGACGGGTAGCCGGGTCTAGAAGCGGGGGCAGGGCGAGGCGCAATGCCTCTCCCGCAAACGAGTGGATCTCAAGCTATGCGCAAACTCCTGCTCCCTGCCGTTGCCCTGTCGCTGATCGCCGCCCCGACGCTCGCAATGGCCAGCACGCCCACCGCCGCACCCAAGGCCGAAAAGTCGGTCAAGGTGCACAAGCAGGTCAAGGCAAAGAAGCCGCACAAGGCCAAGAAGGCGTCGTAAGCCCGGACGATCCGTCTTCCCTAACCTTGTCGAAAGCCGGCGGAGTCCCCTTTCCGCCGGCTTTCTGCGTGATTAGCTTCCCGGCAACGCGAGGCGAGCCGATGACCCGAAAGATCCTGATCGTCGAGGATGACACGGCCACCGCCGCCTATGTCGCCAAGGGTCTGGCGGAGGCGGGCTTCACCGTCGAGCAGGCGGGCGACGGGCGCGACGGGTTGTTCCTTGCCAGTGACGGCCTGTTCGACGCGATCGTCGCCGACCGCATGCTGCCGGGGCTCGATGGCCTCGCGATGATCGCCGCGATTCGCGCCGCGGGAGTCGGCACGCCGGTACTGGTGCTCTCGGCGCTCGGGACGGTCGATGACCGCATTGCCGGGCTCGATGCCGGGGCGGACGACTATCTGCCCAAACCCTTCGCCTTCTCCGAACTGCTCGCCCGCGTGAGCGCGTTGTTGCGGCGGGCGGGGGCGACTGCATCTGCGGGTCCGGCGCAGTCCCGGCTGGTCGTCGATGACCTTGAGGTTGATCTGATCGCACGCACTGTCACCAGACAGGGACGCCAGATCGCGATCGGCGGGCGCGAATTCGCCTTGCTGGAGTATCTCGCGCGCAACGCCGGGCAGGTGGTGACGCGGACGATGATGCTCGAAAAGGTGTGGAACTACCATTTCGATCCGGGATCGAATGTGGTCGACGTCCATATGGGCCGACTCCGCCGCAAGCTGGAGGAAGGGATGGAGCCGCCGATCCTGCATACGGTGCGGGGCGCGGGCTACCGGCTGGCCATCGACCGGTGAACCGCCTGCCGATCACGGTACGGATCGCGGCGCTCGCTGCGCTGCTGTCGATCGCCACCGCGATCGCGCTCGCCGCCTTGATCTGGCAGCAGACGCATGAGGACGCGATCGGCGTGTTGCGCCGCGATGCCGCACAGCAGACCGATACACTTGCATCGGTGCACCGTACCGGTGGGATCCGCGCGCTCGACGCCGCGATCGCCGAAATCAGCGCCGACGACCCTGACAATTCGCTCATCGCGGCGGTGGTCGATGCGCAGGGCAGGCGGCGGGTGGGCATCGGACCGGATCGGCTCGCGCGTCCGTTGCGGCCCGGATTCGAAATCGGCGTGATCGGCAGCGGCGAGCCCTGGTCGCAGAGCGAGGCGGGGGTCGAATTGCGCCCGCTCGGCCGCGACTATCTGGTGGCCGGACGCTTGCTCAATGACTGGGAGCGCACCCAGCGCGCAATCGAGCGCGCGCTGTTCTGGGCGATCGCGGTAGCGGTCCTCTTCGGCATCGCGGGCGGAGTGATCCTCAGCCGCTATGTCGCCCGCCGTGTCGATCGCATCGCTGCCGTGGTTGAGGGCGCCGCCGCGGGAGACATGTCGCGCCGCGTCGGGCTGCGTCCGGCAGGCGGAGACGCGTTCGACCGGCTCGGCGCCCGCGTTGACGGCATGCTCGAACGGATCGAGCGGCTGGTTGGAGAGTTGCGCGTGGTCACCGACAGCGTCGGCCACGACCTGCGCTCTCCGCTGATGCGGCTGCGCAGCCGCGCCGAACAGGCGGCAACCAGCACCGATCCGGCGCAACGGGACGCGGCGATCGCGGGAGTCCTGGCGGAAGCGGACATCATGCTGCGGATGCTGAGCACTCTGCTCGAAATCTCGCGCGCCGAAGCGGGCGGAGCTGCGACTTTCCAGCCCGTCGATCTCGCCGCGATGCTCGGCGAACTCGGCGAACTCTATGCCCCTGTCGCCGAGGATGCGGGTGGCGTGCTTGAAGTTGCCGTGCCCACGCAACCGATCGGCGCCTTTCCGGTCCATCGCGAGCTGCTGTCGCAAGCGCTGGCGAACCTGATCGATAATGCGCTCAAATATGCCCCCGGCGCCGCCATCGCATTGCGTCTCGCCCGGTTACCGGGCGGCGCAATTGCCCTTTCGGTCTCCGATCGCGGGCCGGGCATCGCCGAAGCCGAGCGCGCCGATGCGGTCGCACGTTTCGGCCGGCTCGATGCCGCGCGCGGCCGCCCCGGGGCCGGGCTCGGCCTTTCGCTGGTCGATAGCGTTGCACGGCTCCATGGTGGCCGACTCGAACTGGGCGACAACGCGCCGGGCCTGGTCGCGACCATCGTGCTGCCCGCTGATTGATCGCGATACCATCCTTGGCCCGGGAGCTCGAATGCTGTATAACAGGCTTGCTCCAGAGAGCTTCGCGCCGGCGCTTGACAGCCCGGGTGCGACTGCATATGTCGCGCATCTTCCGAAACCCGTTCGACCGGCAGCGCTTATAAGCGTGTGCCGCGCGACTGCGTTTCGGGTCAACGCTACGAGATGGGGTTTGCTGCCATGCAAGCCTCGTGGAGCTGGGAGAACAAGATTCATGGCACGTATTGCGGGTGTTAACCTCCCGACCAACAAGCGCGTACTGATCGCGCTTCAGTATATCCACGGCATCGGCCCCGCGAAGGCCAAGGAAATCACGACGAAGCTGGGCATCGCTGCCGAGCGTCGCGTGCAGGACCTGACCGACCAGGAAGTGCTCCACATTCGCGAGACCATCGACGGCGCCTACACCGTCGAAGGCGATCTTCGTCGCGAGACCGCGATGAACATCAAGCGCCTGATGGACCTGGCTTGCTATCGCGGCCTGCGTCATCGCAAGGGCCTGCCTGTCCGCGGCCAGCGCACGCATACCAATGCGCGCACCCGCAAGGGCAAGGCGAAGCCGATCGCTGGTAAGAAGAAGTAAGTCGCTGGGCCGCTTGACCGGCGGCCCGCCTTCTTCGCAGATTCGAAGGATTACTGAATAATGGCACAAGCTCCGCAGCGTATTCGCCGTCGCGAACGCAAGAACATCACGGCAGGCGTCGCCCATGTGAACGCCAGCTTCAACAACACCATGATCACGATCACGGACGCCCAGGGCAACGCGATCAGCTGGTCGTCGGCCGGCATGATGGGCTTCAAGGGCTCGCGCAAGTCGACCCCGTACGCGGCTCAGGTCGCTGCCGAGGACGCGGGCCGCAAGGCTGCCGAGCACGGCGTCCGCACGCTCGAGGTCGAGGTCAAGGGCCCGGGTTCGGGCCGTGAATCGGCACTGCGCGCGCTGCAGGCGGTTGGTTTCCAGATCACGTCGATCCGCGACGTGACCTCGATCCCGCATAACGGCGTTCGCCCCAGCAAGCGTCGTCGCGTCTGATTTGACTTTCCGCCTCCGCCGCGGGTCCGGGGTGCCGGATCCGGGCTGGAGGCGGCTCCAATCCTGGCAGGATAGCCCCGTCCTGCCCAACCCAGGGGAAGCCTGTGTCTGTCAACGCAAAGAACTGGCAGGAACTGAAGAAGCCGAACGGCCTTGAGAAAAAGGGCGGTGACGGCAAGCGGAAAGCGACCTTCGTCGCCGAGCCGCTGGAGCGTGGCTTCGGCCTGACGCTCGGCAACGCGCTGCGCCGCGTGCTGCTCTCGTCGCTTCAGGGCGCGGCGGTAACCTCGATCAAGATCGAGAATGTGCTTCACGAATTCTCGTCGCTCGCCGGCGTGCGTGAGGACGTGACCGACCTCGTGCTCAACGTGAAGCAGATCGCGCTCAAGATGCAGGGCGAAGGCGCCAAGCGCCTCCAGCTCAGCGCGACCGGCCCTGCCGAAGTCAAGGCCGGCGACATTGCCGTTTCGGGCGACATCGAAGTCATGAACCCGGAACTGGTGCTGTGCCACCTCGACGATGGCGCGACGCTCAACATGGAACTGACTGCGGACACCGGCAAGGGCTATGTCCCTGCCGCCGCGAACCGCCCGGCCGACGCGCCGATCGGCCTGATCCCAGTCGATGCGCTCTACTCGCCGGTCCGTCAGGTCAGCTACAAGGTCGAGAACACCCGCGTCGGGCAGGAGCTCGACTACGACAAGCTGAGCCTCTCGGTCGAGACCGACGGCACCGTGACCCCTGAGGACGCCGTGGCCTATGCCGCGCGCATCCTGCAGGACCAGCTCGCGCTGTTCGTCCACTTCGACGATTCGGCCGTCACCCGTTCGGCGCCGATCGGCGTGGCCGCTCCGGCCGCTTCGGAAGGTGGCGCGGGCGACACCGCGACGATCAACCGCTACCTTCTCAAGAAGGTGGACGAGCTCGAGCTGTCGGTCCGTTCGGCCAACTGCCTCAAGAACGACAACATCATCTACATCGGCGACCTGGTCCAGAAGACCGAGG
>CAYOXO010000180.1:0-7752 GCA_964407945.1 uncultured Stakelama sp. | reverse complement strand
CTTTCCACCCAAAGCTGCCGCTTGCGTGACGACCACCGGACCTGCCAACACCGGCAACGCCCTCGTCCCGTTTCACGGTATCAATGGGGAGACGCGGGCTTTCGGGCACCTGGCCTCAATCGCGACCGCGATCATCCGGGGAGACGGCCCGGAACGGCGAGCGGCTGACTCCTCACCGGGTGATCATGCTCCACTCAAGCGCAAATTTGGCGAGATATTTCCGCAGCCGGTCGGAATCGTTCGTCGATCGACGCTGTTCGCGCGATGCAGCGAACAATGTGCGGCCGGCATCGGAAAGACTGATCGACCGTCGGCACACTTGGACGACGTAATCCAATTGCACGCGGTCGAACGGATCGATCGCTTCCATGCGATCGTGGCCGAGCAAGTCCGTCAGAACGCTCTTGCCCCTAGTGTCGCCCGACCATAGCCGGTCAAGCCGCCGAGTTTCGAGCTCCACCGCCTCTCGGTCGATCCGGCCGGTCGGGCACAGGGTCGCCATCCGCGTAACGCTCGCGGCGAGATCGCGGAAATTGCCCGGCCACCGCGCGGAAGGGCTCTCGGCAAAGGCCAGGTAGCGGTCCCTCGCTTCTTTATTGAAGGTCACGCGCGTGCCCTCGCGCTCGGCAAACCGCTCCAGCTCATAGTCGAGATTCGGGGCGATGTCCTCGCGCCGCTCGGCGAGGCCGGGAAGCGCGAACGTCCACAGGTTGAGCCGCGCGAACAGGTCCTCGCGAAAGGTCCCGGCGGCGACTTCCTCCATCAGATTGCGATTGGTGCCCGCGATCAGTTGGAATTCGCTCCGCACCTCGCTGTCGGCGCCCACCGGCAGAAACCGCCCTTCCTCGATCGCGCGCAGGATCATCGCCTGTTCGTCTAGGCCGAGCTCCCCGATTTCGTCGAGGAACAGGAGGCCCTTGTCCGCGCTCTTGAGCAGGCCGGGGCGGTCCTGGACGGCGCCGGTGAAGGCGCCCTTTTTGTGGCCGAATAGCGCGGACATGGCGCTATCACCCTTCAGCGTCGCACAATTCACTTCGACAAAGGGTCCATTGACTTGATGCCGCAGCTTCTTGAGCTCGTAGACCTTGCGGGCCAACTGGCTCTTGCCCGCGCCGGTCGGCCCCATCAACAGGATGGGCGCGCGGCTGCGCACCGCCACCTGCTCGATCTCTTCGATCATGTGATTGAAGGCGGCGTTGCGGGTGTCGATGCCGCTCTTGAGAAAGCTGGCGCTTTCCGCGCTCGCCTCCGCGAAGCGGCTGGCGATCGAATCGTAACGGGAAAGATCAAGATCGATCGACGCCCAGGTTCCGACCGGATGCGGCATGCCCCGCTGCGGCTGCGTCTGGAGAAGCTTGCCCGGCAGATAGCGCGCTTCGGTGAGCAGGAAGAGGCAGATCTGCGCAACGTGCGTACCGGTGGTGATGTGGATCAGATAATTTTGCGTGTCCGGTTCGAACGGAAAATCGCGCGCGAAGTCTAGGAGCTTGCCGTAGACTTCCTCGAAGTCCCAGGCGTCCTCGAAGTCCATGATCATGGGAGAGACGTCCGTCTCCGGAGACACGTCGCGGATGTCCTGCATGACATATTCGGCCAGACGCTGGTGATAGCTGCCGTGGATCAGCACGAAGCGATCCACCCGCAGGTCTTCCTGCATGCAGATGCTGACGGTGGGTCGCCACTTGTTCCAGCGGGAAGGGCCGAACTTCGCAGCATCCAGGGTCGATCCCAAAAAGCCGATGACCGTGGTCTGCTTCATCACTGGAGCGATAATATTTTATCGTGGCCGATACAAGGAAATAGAACTTCTCCGCGACATCGGGACGCATGCAGAAATCGCAATATCATACTTACGTCTATATTCCAGAGACTTAGAGTCATTTTGCGGCGCCGGACGCAGAATTGGCACGCCTCCTGCTTTATCCATGTTGCCGGGTCGATCGAACGCCCGGCGTGACGCGGGAAATGGGCGGCCGGAATGGGCCGGCCGCCCAAAGCCCGATGATGGTTCAGGATGGAGTTGGACGATGGCCAACAAGACGCTTTTTTCCTCGGCGCTGGCAAAGTTCCTGCCGCGCACCGACACGGTCAACCAGGCCGGCGGCAACGCTTATGCCTATGGCCCCGAGGCCCGGCTCGCGCAGCTTGCGGCGACCGGCACCTTGTCGAACGGCTTTTACGCCGATGCGCAGGACCAGCTTGCCATGGCGCTCGAGGCGGCTTGGGCGGTGGACGCGGAATGGGTCGCCAAGTGCGCGATTTACGCCCGCCGGTCGGGCGCGATGAAGGATATGCCGGCGTTGCTGACGGCGGTGCTGTCGATGGCCGATCCGGATCTCATGGTGCCGGTGTTCAAGCGCGTGATCGATAACGGCCGCATGCTGCGCAACTTCGTGCAGATCATACGGTCGGGCCAGACCGGCCGGACGTCGCTCGGCTCCCGCCCGAAGCGCCTGGTGCGCGAATGGTTGGAGACCGCGTCGATCGGCCAGCTGATGCAGGCCGCGACGGGTAAGGATCCCAGCCTTGCGGATATCGTCAAGATGGTTCACCCGGCTCCGGCTTCGGCCGAGCGGCGCGCCTTTTACGGCTGGCTGATCGGCAAGCCCTACGATGTAGCGGCTCTGCCGAAGGAGATCGCCGATTTCGAAGCATGGAAGGCGGACCGTTCGCGGCCCTTGCCCGAGGTGCCCTTTGAATGGTTGACCGCCTTCGACCTCACCGCGAAGCAGTGGGCGATGCTGGCCGAGCGTATCGGGTGGCAGGCGCTGCGGATGAACCTCAACACGCTGGCACGCAAGGGCGTGTTCCAGATCGACGGGGTGACCGAGATGGTCGCTGCGCGGCTGGCCGATCCCGATGCCCTCGCCCGGGTCAAGCCGATGCCGTTCCAGTTGATGACGGCCCTGACCCAAGTCGGGGACGGGGTCCCGCTGGCGGTGCAGGCCGCGCTCGAAAAGGCACTGGACCTGTCGCTTGCGAAGGTTCCGACGCTGGAAGGCACTGTCGTGGTGTGTCCGGACGTGTCGGGCTCGATGAGCTCGCCGGCGACCGGATACCGCAAGGGTGCGACGTCGGTCGTGCGCTGCATCGATGTCGCCGCGCTCGTATCGGCCGCGATGCTGCGGAGCAATCCGCGCACCCGCGTCCTGCCGTTCGAGGTGGATGTCGTGAAGCTCCAGCTCGATCCGAACGCCCGTGTCGCGGTGAATGCCGCGAAGCTGGCGGGGGTCGGCGGCGGCGGCACGAACGTCTCGGCCCCGCTGGCCCTGCTGAACCGCGAGGCGGCGAAGGTCGATACGGTCGTGATCGTCTCGGACAATGAGTCCTGGGTCGATACGCCCCGCCCATGGTCGCGTGGCAATGCGTCGGCAACGATGAAGGAGTGGAACCGGCTGAAGGCCCGCAACCCGGGCGCGAAGCTGATCTGCATCGACATCCAGCCCTATGGCTCGACGCAGGCGAAGGATGGCCAGGACATCATGAATGTCGGTGGGTTCACCGATGCGGTGTTCGACGCAATGGCGCGCTTCGCCAATGGCGACGCGAAGGATTGGGTCGGCATCGTCAACGAAGTGGAGATTTGAATGATCTGAAAAACGACGGTCGCGGCGAATGCCGGAGGGACTACATGGTGTCGCGGGTTCGAATCCCGCTCGCCGGGAAACCGGCGGTAGCTCAGTGGGTAGAGCGTCTCTCCTAACCCTCGTCGCCGCGACCTTCGTGTGAAGGAATTTTGGAAAGGGTCGGGGCAAATGCCGGTGGGACTACATTTCCACATGACAGGCCCGACGAGTAAAGCGCCCCATGGGAGCAATCCTGCGGGGAGATGCGGGTTCGAATCCCGCCGCCGGAACGTAGCTTAAGGGCCGATTGTCTCGCCAAGACACGTTGCCCCCGACCTTCTCCAAATTCACGGCGAATGCCGGAAGGACTACATCGAATCGTAATCGCCAGGCCGTGGGTTCGAATCCCGCCAGGTCCACCAAATATGGGCCTGTAGCTCAGCGGTAGAGCAGGAACGTCTTTCCAACACTTCGTCGCCGTGAACCGCATACCAATCCAATGCTGGCGGATGCCGGTGGGACTACATGGGTAGAGCGCCTGTGCAAGCAGGAGGTCGGCGGTCCGAGTCCGCCCCCGGGCAACCGGAGTAGCTCAGGAAATCGTCTCATCGATCACTCGCCGCCGGCACCGCAACTCAGCGCTGGCGAATGCCGGTTGGGACTACATCGGTAAAGGCCG
Organism: uncultured Stakelama sp.; assembly: GCA_964407945.1. Classification (GTDB taxonomy): domain Bacteria; phylum Pseudomonadota; class Alphaproteobacteria; order Sphingomonadales; family Sphingomonadaceae; genus Sphingomonas. The sequence goes on along the minus strand of CAYOXO010000180.1, from coordinate 3,507 downwards.
AAAGGCTCAGCGGTTCGAATCCGCCCCTGCGCAATCGCGACGATTGCAATGGGTGTCTCGCCAAATCTCGTCGCCAGTGCCTATGACAATCCACCAGGAGGTCGCGATGACCCAGACGACGTATGAGTATCAGGAAGTAACAGGCGGATCGCCGATCAAGATGTGGACTCGCGGGGTTCCCGTCGACGACAAGGCGCGTGAGCAGCTCGCCAAGGCCGCGCAGATGCCGTTCATCTTCAAGCATGTGGCGGCCATGCCCGACGTTCATGTCGGGATCGGCGCGACCGTCGGCTCGGTGATTCCGACCAAGGGCGCGGTGATCCCGGCGGCCGTGGGCGTGGACATCGGGTGCGGCATGATGGCCGCGCGCACCTCGCTGGTGGCGAGCGACCTGCCCGACAACCTTGCCGGCATCCGCTCGGCGATCGAAGCGGCGGTCCCGCATGGCCGGTCGAGCGGGCGCGGCGGACGCGACAAGGGTTCGTGGGGCGATCCGCCCCCGGCGGTGGTCGATGCCTGGGCGAAGCTCGTCGAGCGGTTTGGCCGGATCGTCGCAAAATACCCGCGGCTCAAGAACACGAACAACCTCGTGCACCTGGGGACGCTGGGCACCGGCAACCACTTCATCGAGCTGTGCCTCGATACCGAACAGCGCGTGTGGGTCATGCTCCACTCGGGCTCGCGCGGGGTGGGCAACGCGATCGGCACGTTCTTCATCGAATTGGCCAAGCAGGACATGCGCAAGTGGCACATCAACCTGCCGGACGAGGACCTAGCCTATTTCCCGGAAGGGACCGATCACTTCGACGATTATGTCGAAGCGGTCGAATGGGCGCAGGACTTCGCGGCCCTGAACCGGCGCGTGATGATGACGCATGTGCTTGACGCGCTGCGCGGCAAGATCGCCAAGCCGTTCGAGGCCGAATGCGAAGCGGTGAACTGCCATCACAACTATGTGACGCGGGAAAACCACTTCGGCGAAAACGTGCTGGTCACCCGCAAGGGGGCGGTGCGCGCGGCCAAGGGCACGATGGGCATCATTCCCGGGTCGATGGGGGCGAAGAGCTTCATCGTGCGCGGGCTCGGCAATGCCGATAGCTTCGACAGCTGTTCGCACGGGGCGGGGCGCGTCATGTCCCGGACCCAGGCCAAGAAGCTGGTGACTCTCGATGAGCATATCGCCGACACCGCCGGTGTCGAATGCCGCAAGGACGAGGGCGTGATCGACGAAACGCCCAAGGCCTACAAGCCGATCGAAGCCGTGATGGCCGCCCAGGCCGACCTGGTGGAGATCGTCCATACCTTGAAGCAGGTGGTGTGCGTGAAGGGGTAATCCCCTTCGCGCCACCATCCTCTTCCGTCTGATGACTTTTATCAACGAGGCCGAAGCGGCCTTCTTTCAATTGGTAGACAAAGAATGATCACGATCGACGGCTCCGAGGGTGAAGGTGGCGGACAGGTGCTGCGCTATGCCGCGGCCCTGTCGCTGCTGACAGGCGAGCCGTTCACCATCCGCAATATCCGTGGGGGACGGGCCAGACCCGGCCTGATGCGCCAGCACGTTACCGCCTTGGAGGCGGCCTGCGCCATCGGCAGCGCGGAATGTTCCGGGCTGGCGGTTGGGGCCAGCGAGCTGACCTTTCGGCCGGGCAGGGTGACTCCCGGCGACTATCGCTTCGCCGTCGGCACGGCGGGCAGCACTGGCTTAGTCCTGCAGACCGTCCTGGTGCCGCTGATGCTGGCCGATGCGCCGTCGACACTGGTGATCGAGGGCGGCACCCATGCGATGGCCGCGCCGCCGTTCGAGTTCCTGCAACAAACGCTGCTGCCGATCCTCGGGCGGATGGGGCCGACCATTTCCATCACGCTCGAACGGCACGGTTTCTACCCTCGCGGCGGTGGACGCATCGTGGTGCGCATCGACCCTTCGCCTCTTCGCCCGATCGACTGCGTGAATCGCGGCGCCTTCCGGGCCGGCAAGGTCGAGGCGTTGATCGCCGGCATTCCGTTCGAGGTCGCGGACCGTGAGCTCGCGGCCGCACGCAAGGTGCTGGCCGAATGGCCGGACGAGGCCTTCGCGCCGGTGCAACTCGCGGCCGAGGATGGGCCAGGGAACGTGCTGCTGATGCACGCCGAATTCGACCATGTGACCGAGGTCATGTCCGGTTTCGGGAAGCTCGGCATCCCGGCAGAGCGACTGGCCAAGACCGCGGCAAAACGTATGGCGGGCTATCTGGGATCGCAGGCCTTCGCCGGCCCGTACCTGCAGGACCAATTGCTGCTGCCGTTCGCGATGGCCGGTAGCGGCGTGTTCACGACCATTCGGCTGAGCGAGCATACGCGGACGGCCGCGGCGTTGATCGAGCGGTTCACGGGCGTCGGCATTCGCTTCTCGGACAAAGCGGATCGATCGCATCTCGCCGAAATCGGCTAGATAGTTGGCACCGCGCGGCTCGCCCGCCGCCACGACAATGACCGCCATCGACCCATTGCGGACGTAAGCGCGAGCTTGCAGGATAGCTGAAATGGAGCCGGACACTTTCTTAGAACTTGGCGCTCGTGTCATTGCCGAGAAGCTGGAACCGCTTGGCTATGAGTTCGCAATTACCCAGCCTTCGTTGAAGGGAAGCGGCGGGCCATTTGCATGGGCTGCCTTCAAACGTGGTGACCGTGAGATACAGCTATGGGCACGCTATGATCGGCTAGGCAGTGTCCTTTATCGGCTCGGCGACCACGAGTTCACGCACCAAGAATACATGCGAGCTATGGGATTGGAGAGGGAGGCCCATTGGCCGGGGTTTGATGACGGCGACCCGCTCGGTGGGTTTAAGAGAATGCTTGTAGACCTCAGCCATTGCGGCGAGTTTCTGACCGGAGACGCTGCCTCTGTCTTAGAAAAGGTTCGTGCGCTGCCGCCCGAGAAGACGGGCTTCCAAGCACTCGGTTCCTAATGTCAGCTTTCCACCCGGATTTGTCGGTGGCAGCGATCGACCCATTGCGGACATCAGCCTGCGCGGCCAGTGTCCTTGCATGCCCAGTCCAGAACTTCATTCCCTCCTGGCCTCAATCGCTCAAGTGCGTGGCCTCCTCCAGCAGCATGGCGACAAGTTTGTTGCTCAGCGTCTAGGAGCGTTGGAAGACCGCCTGATCAGAGGTGACACGACGGCCATCACATCAGCGGTCTCGGAGGCCACCGGAGGTATGGGGTCACTGAGGGACCGCTATCTCTGCGTGGAGAATGGCGATGCCATCGCGCCGCAGGAAGTGGCCGCCGTGAATGGTCGGCTCCAGACGCTTCTAAACGAGGTGGAGCAGCGCGGGCGCATCGCCGCAACAGCACACGACATACAGCTGTTCCGCTAACATCAGCTGTCCACCCGTGCGAGCCGTGGCAGCGAACGACCCATTCCTGCCGTTAGTGGCTGGCAGTAGGCGATGGAAAAACCCGCTTTGTGAGAAAATGAAGAGCGACCCAGCTCAGTGCGGTCGCGAAACCGTAGAGCGCTC
>CAYOXO010000179.1:0-7761 GCA_964407945.1 uncultured Stakelama sp. | reverse complement strand
GCGAGCAGCGCCATGCCGATCACCTGCGTGATCGCGGAAATGCCGAACAGCAGCCGCTGGTTCACCCGGTCGGCCAGCTTCATGAAGATGAAGAAGATCGACGCCATGCCCAGCACGAAGCTCAGCGTCTGGACCGCGACCGACATCGCATGCGTCTGGCTGCCGACGGTGCTCAGGATATAGGGGAAGAAGAAGCCGTTGGTGCCGGCCCACAGGTTCCAGAACAGATAAGTACCCGCCAGGAACGCCATCGATCCGATATGCTGGCGGGTGAACAGGTCCTGCCAGCGGCCGCGCTGCGCGGTCTCGCCGCTCTGCTGTGCTTCGACCCAGCGCTGCGATTCCTGCATCTTCGAGCGCAGGAAGGTCAGTGCGATGGCGAGGATCGCGAGGTGAGCGAAGATGATGCGCACACCGAGCAGCCCGAGGCTGTCGAGGATCAGCGCCATTACCAGCACCACGACCGGGCCGAGATACCAGAGCAGTTGCGCGACCCCGCTATGCTTGCCGCGCTTCTTGTCGGGCGCCATTTCCGCGATCAGCGACCAGGAGGCGGGGATGTCGGCGCCAACGGCGAGGCCGACCAGGAAGAAGCCGATGATGACCATCCAGGCGTTCATCGCGAACACCAGCCACAGCATGCCGAACGCGTAGAACAGCATGTCGTACTGGTAGATCTTCTTGCGCCCGAGCAGGTCGCACAGCCGTCCACCGATCAGTGCGCCGATGCCGGCGGCGATCGCATTGGGGCCGAACGCGGCGATCAGCCCGAGCAGATTGTCGTCGAGTCCATATTCCTTCTGCCATAGCGCCAGCGCGACGGCGCCCGCGACGATCGATCCGGCGTCGATGTAATTGGCGAGTCCCGCCAGGATCGTATTCTTCCAATCCTCCCGATCGGCTGCACTGCTCATTCCGTTGTTCTCCAGGGCTAGTGGCTTGGCCGTTATGTCGTCGCCGCGGCCTCGACGTTAATCCGAAAACAGAGCGACAGGGGAGGCACTCGCCTCCCCTGCCAAAGGGGTGCTTCGTCAGAACTTGATGCGGGCACCTGTGTAGAAGCGGCGGCCGATCACGTCGTACACGCCGTTGGCGCCGCCAGGCAGGCCGAGCCACACCGGCGGGCGCTCGACATCGAACAGGTTCTTCACACCCAGATAGAATTCGAAGTGCTCGAGCCCGGTGTAGCGGACCTGCATGTCGGTGTAGATCTTGGACCCGATGCGGAAATACTTCTCGTCGGGCAGCGATCCGTCGGCCAGGCGATAGAGCGTCTGGAAATTCTCATAGTCCAGCACCTGCGGCGCGATGTACTCGGCGCTGAGGTTGAAGCCGAACTTGTCATTGTCCCAGCCGATGCCCGCGGTCACCGCGTCGCGCGGCGTGCCGAGCTCGCCCATCGTATTGTCATAGGGGTCGCCGGTCAGCGCTCGGAACCCGTTCTTGAGCAGATGGGTCCACGCCGCCGACAGGCTGGCGGTACCGCCCGCAACCTCGTGCTTGTAGTTCAGCGTGAAGTCGAGGCCGCGGCTGAACGACCCGCCGCTATTGACCAGCGCGCGCACCACCTGCTCGACCGAACCGGTGCTGTACGCGCCCGATGCGCCCGCGCGGCGGGTGACGAACTGGCAGAAGTCGGCGATCCCCTCGCGATAGCATTTGTTGAGTACCGTCGCCGCCGACACGCGGCTGATCGCATTCTCGAGCTTGATGTCGAAAAAGTCGACGGTGAGCGTCAGGTTACGCAGCGCGTGGATCGATCGCGGATTGATCACTGCGCCGAGCGTCAGTGTCTTGCCGGTCTCTTCCTGGATGTTCGGATTATTGGCAGAGATGCCGCCGACACCCGCCAGATCCGCCTGGGTCAGCGTGAACGATCCGTTTGCGGCGATGTTGGCTGCGATTCCCGGCACCGCGCGGCAGTTGGTGGCCAGTGCGCCCGTCGATGCCGCGGTGATGCCCTGGCACGGATCGGCGATCGCGATGATGCCTGCCTGCGGCGCCGCGAACAGTTCGCCGATGTTCGGCGCGCGCGTCGCATGGGCATAGACGGCACGGAAGCGGATGTCCTCGACCGGTGACCATTCGCCGCCGATGTTCCAGGCATAGAAGGTGCCGACGGTCGAGTAATCCGACATGCGGCCCGCCGCGCGCAGCGTCAGATTCTGGAAGAAGGGTGTGTCCGACAGGATCGGCACGACGATCTCGCCATAGGCTTCCTTGACGTCGAACTTGCCCGCCGTATCCGTCATCTGGACATAGCCGTTGCGCGCTGCATTGGTCAGCGGATCGAAGATGTCGCGGCTTTCCTCCTTGCGATACTCGGCGCCGATCGCGACCTGCACCGGACCTGCGGGAAGCTGGAACAGCGTGCCGGTCAGGTTGGCGGCGGCGACGTGCATCTGCTGCTTGGAATAGCGGCTCATGCTCGTCTTGATGTACTTGATCGCCTCGGCCGAGATCTTCGACGTGCCGTCGGCGTTGAGGCCATAGACGTTGATCGGCACGCAGCCCTGCGCGCGTGCCGACGCGTTGACGCACACCGCTTCGGTGCGGTTGCCGTTGTTGTTGTAATCATAGACGTCGGGGATCGCCTGCAGCGCCTCGGCGAGGTTGTACAGGTTGGCGAGACCGCTCATCGACTGGGTCTGCTTGGTGAAGCCATATTGGTAATAGGCGTCGAACTTCCAGCTGCCGCCAATATCCACCGTGCCGCCGAGCACCACGCGGAAATTGTCGCGCTCGGTCGGGATAGTGCGGGTGCCGCCGTCGAACATCGTCGTGCGCAGCAGGAAGCTCAGGTCCTTCGAACCGATCGCGTCGTTGGTGTTGCGGTCGGTCGCGGCGGCGAACACCGCCGCCGGCACCAGCGGATTGGCGAGGCGGCGGACATCGGCCGGGTTGGCCGGGTTCGCGACCATGAACTCTACCGGGTAGAAACCGCCATTGCCCGGGAAGGCGCCCAGCGCGCTGTCGGTGCGCATCGGCGACGCTTCCATCCGGCCCTTGCTCAGCACATTGGTATAGGTGGCCTCGGCGAAGAGGTTGGCGCCGTCGGCGACGTCGTAGTTGAGGCGCGCCGCGAAGGTGTAGCGCTCCGAAGGGGCGGCGAGGAGCTTGTACTGCTCGCGGTTATAACCAAGCGTCGTCGCGTCGGTCGCGGCATTATAGGCGCGGAAGCTGCCGTCGGGATTGATGATGCGGTTGCTTGCACTGCCGATCACGAAGATGCCGCCCGTTCCGACGTTCGACGGGTTGTAGGACGGGACGAACAGATTCTGCGCGGCGGTCAGATTGGCGTCGGTCGCGGCGCCCGAGCGCTGCAGGGTGCCGAGGCTGGAATAGTCATAGCGCGCGAAATCGCGGCCGTCATTTTCGACCACGCCCTCGTTCACATAGCCGCCATAGACCATGATGTTGCCGCGGCCGTCGGCGAAGTTCGCGCCATAGGTGGCGTTGGCGACGAACTGGCGATCGTCGCCGCGCTCGGAAATGCCGCCCTGGACGTTGAGCCGCAGCCCTTCGAACTTCTTCTTGTAGATGAAGTTGACCACGCCCGCGACCGCGTCCGATCCATAGACCGCCGATGCGCCGCCGGTGAGCACATCGACGCGCTCGATGAACGGGGTCGGGATCATCGACAGATCGACCTGCGCGGTGCCGGGCACGCCGGCGACCGAACGGCGGCCGTCGATCAGCACGAGTGTGCGGTCGGCGCCGAGGTTGCGCAGATTGACGGTGGCGAGGCCGGGGTTGGTGCTGCCGCCATTGGTGGTGCGGCTCTGGCCGGGGATGCCGACGGCGGGGTTCTGCTGCAGCGCCTCCTGCACGTTGACGACGCCGTTATTCTCCAGCGCCTGCGCGGTCACCACCTGAAGCGGGCTGGGTGAAGTCAAAGCGGGCGACGCGATGCGGCTGCCGGTGACGACGACTTCCTGCTCGGCTTCCGCGACCGGCTGCTGGCTTGTGGGCGCGGCGTCCTGCGCCTGCGCGGCGGTGGCGGCGAGCAGCGTCAGCACGCTCGCGCCGGTCATCAGCAGCCCGTGGCGGGCGCCGCGTGACGCATTGGTTCCTGCATCCTTCATTTCCCCACTCCTTCCCTTTTTGTTTGTGAACGGGCCCGGGTTCGGCCCAGTCGTCGGGCGGTGCTCCGCCTCTCTGTCGGTAAGTTCTTTGAACGTTCAGTCCGGCGGCGCGCGGTTGGCGCGGGCGACGACATCCGCCACGCTCTCGCGCCAGTTGCGCCGGATCATGGTGCGTGCGCCGGTGGTCAGTTCCGGCTCGAAGCGGTCGCTGGCGGCGGGCACTGGCGTTTCCGCGAGGCCGAGCGCCTGCGCGGCCATGCGCGCGACGCCGAGCGCGCTCGCTTCGGCGATCTCGGGCCGGACGATCGTGCGCCCGGTCAGATCGGCGAGCATTTGCGCGAGCAGTGCGTTGCGCGCGGCGCCGCCGTCGATCGACAGTTCGGGCAGGTCGATGCCCAGATCGGCGGTGATCGCGTCGAGCACATCGCCGATCTGGAGCGCGATCGCCTCCAGCGTCGCACGCGCGATATGCGCGGGACGCGTGCCCAACGTCATGCCGCTGATCGTGCCGCGTGCATCGGTGTTCCAATGCGGCGCGCCGAGACCTGCCAGCGCGGGGACGAAGACCACGCCCTCGCTGCTATCGACGCTGGCGGCAAGATCGGTGAGTGCCTGTTCGTCGGCCAGACCAAGCAGCGCGGTCGCGAAGGCCGCAGCGTGGCCGGAGACGGAGATATTGCCCTCGATGGCATGTTGCGCGCCACCCTCGGCGCGGCTCCATGCGATCGTGCTGGACAGGCCATGCGACGAGCGCACCCGCCCCGCAGTCGCCGCCATCAATGAGCTGCCGGTACCGATCGTCGCCTTGACTCGGCCCGGCGCATGGATGTCGTGCGCGAACAATGCCGCATGACTGTCGCCGAGTAGGACCTGGACCGGTGTGCCCGCGGGCAATGCGGTAAGGCCCGGCGCGACACTGCCGAAACCGCTGTCCGACGCCGCGATGCGCGGCAGGATGGACAGCGGCACGTCGAAGATCCGCGCCAGTTCCGGATCCCAGTCGAGCGTGTCGAGGTTGAGCAACTGTGTGCGTGACGCGTTGCTGTGATCGGTCGCATGGACCGTTCCGCCGGTGAGGTTCCACAGCAGCCAGCTGTCGATCGTCCCCGCCTTGATCTCGCCGGCGATCGCGCGGTCGCGAGCGCCGGGGATCGTGTCGAGCAGCCAGCCGATCTTGGCGGCGGGGAAGAGTGGATCGATGCCCAGACCGCTGCGCGATACGATCGCGTCTTCCAGCCCGGCGGCAAGCACCGCGGCACAGCGCTCGGCCGAGCGAGCGCATTGCCAGATCACCGCGGGGGCGATCGGCCGCCCGGTATCCGCTTCCCACAGCACCACCGTCTCGCGCTGGTTGGAGATGGCGAGCGCGGCGATCTGCGCGTCGGGCGCGGCAGCAACCAGCTCGGCGATCAGCGTGGCGACCGCGTCCCAGATGTCCGACGCCGATTGTTCGGCCCAGCCCGGCTGCGGATAGGTCACCTGCATCGGCCGCGACCGCGACAGCAGCACCGACCCGTCGGGCGCCACCAGTAGGGCCTTGGTGTTGGTGGTGCCTTGATCGATGGCAAGGATGACCGGGCCGGACATCAGGCGGCCTTGCTGCCCAGCAGTTCGCGCGCAGCGGCGGCGATGCCGGTGGCGGACAGGCCGTGGCGGTCCATCAGCCACGCGGCCGAACCGGTCGGCAGGAAACCGGGGAAACCCAGCATCCGCATCCGCACCGGATCGTGCTGCGCGCAATATTCGGCGATCGCGCCGCCAAGGCCGCCGTGCGCAAGTCCCTCCTCGGCAGTGACGATCGCCCCGGTCTGCGCCGCGGCGGCGATCAGATCGGTGTCGAGCGGCGAAACGCTCGCCATGTTGATGACGCGCGCCGCGACGCCTTCGGCGGCGAGCGCTTCGGCTGCGGCCAGTGCGCGGTGAACCAGCGTGCCGTTGACGACGATGGCGATGTCGGCGCCCTCGCGCAGCACCTCGCCCTTGCCGATCGCGAAGGCCGCGCCCTCGGGACGCTCCAGCGCGGGCACGGGCATGCGGCTGATCTTGATATAGACCGGGCCGTCATGCGCGGCGGCGGCCTTGATCGCCTCAGCCGTCTCCCACGGGTCGGCGGGGACGATCACGGTGAGCTTGTCGATCGCGCGCAGCCAGGCGACGTCCTCGATGCTGTGGTGCGTCGCGCCGAGCTCGCCATAGGCGACGCCCGATGAGATGCCGCACAATTTCACATTCTGCTGGCTGTACGCGCAATCGGCCTTGATCTGCTCCATCGCGCGCGCGGTCAGGAAACAGCCAGCGCCGCTGACGAACGGGATCTTGCCGCCATTGGCGAGGCCCGCGCCGACGCCGACCATATTCTGTTCGGCGATGCCGACATTGATCAGACGATCGGGGAAACGATCGCGGAACGTGCCGAGCTTGGACGAGCCGACCGAGTCGTTGACGACTGCGACAATGCGGCCGTCATTGGCGGCCAGCTCCTCGACGGTGCGGACATAGGCGTCACGGCAGTCGAACAGACCGGCGGCGGGTGCGGCGGCGGCCATCAGTTCATCTCCGCTTCGAGTTCGGCAATTGCCTGAGCATATTGCTCTGCATTGGGTACGCCGTGGTGCCAGCCGGCCTGGTCGCGCATGAAGCTGACCCCCTGGCCCTTGTGCGTGTCGGCGATGATGACGAGCGGCTTGCTGCGCGGCTCGACCGCACGGTCGAACGTCTCGAGCAGTGCTGCGTGGTCATGGCCGTCGACCCCGACGACCTCCCAGCCGAAGGCGCGCCACTTGTCGGCGAGCGGTTCGAGGCCGTTGGTATCCTCGGTCTTCGCACCCTGCTGGAGCCGGTTGCGATCGACGATCACGGTGAGATTGCCGAGGCCGCGGTGGCCGGCGAACATCGCCGCTTCCCACATGCTGCCTTCCTGCAGCTCGCCGTCGCCGGTGAGTACGAAGACGCGATAGTCGGCCTTGTCGATCTGCCCCGCGACCGCGATGCCGACCGCGACCGGAAGCCCGTGGCCGAGCGGCCCGGTATTGGTTTCGACCCCCGGCAGATAGGTGCGGTTGGGATGGCCGTTGAGCCGCGACTCGGGCCTGAGGTAGGTTTCGAGTTCTTGCTCTTCGAAGAAACCGGCACCCGCCAGCGCGGTATAGAGCGCCCCGGTGCAATGCCCCTTGCTCATCACGAAGCGGTCGCGGTCCGGAGCGGTGGGCACGGAGCCTTCGATCCGAAGAATGTCGAAATAAAGCGCGGCGATGATGTCTGCGGACGAAAGGTCACCGCCGGGGTGACCCTGGCCGGCATCGACGATCATGCGGAGCAGGCGGCGGCGCATCCAGTTGGCACGCTCACGGACGTATGCGGCGCGGCTTTCCAGCGTACGCGCAGCGGTCTCCCGGCGTTTCAGTCCAACTCTGTTCATACCCTCTCCTGCCCGCCGGATAGCGGATGTTGAAATCGAACGCAATAATAGTCATATTATATGCGGTATCGATCGAAGTTTCGAATATCTTCGTTTTCTATCGAGATGTGTAAAAATTGACAAGAGCCGAAAGGCTGCGTTAGCTAGGGGAGAGGGCCGGATGGTCCCGAACGGGTGTCAAATCAGGCAGATAGGCAGGAGCGGGGATGTCGGAATCGACCAGCTGCAGGCGACCGCTGGCCAGCTTGCGCGCAAGGC
>CAYOXO010000178.1:0-7805 GCA_964407945.1 uncultured Stakelama sp. | reverse complement strand
ATCATCGTCAACAATGCCGGGATCGAGATTTCGGCGCTCGCGATCGACGCCGACCCGCGCGATTTGCGCCGCATGCTCGACGTCAACGTCGTCGGCACCGCACTCGGTATCAAACATGGCTTCCGCGCGATGAAGCCCGGCGGCGCGGCGGGGCAGGGCGGGGCGATCGTCAACATCGCCTCGGTCGCGGCGACGATCCCGTTCCCCGGCATCTCGGGCTATTCCGCGACCAAGTCGGCGGTCGACCGGATGACGCGCGTGGCCGCGATCGAGGCCGGCAAACTCGGCTACGGCGTGCGGGTCAACTGCCTCTATCCCGGCCTGGTGCCGACCGCGATGGGCAGCAAGCTTGCAGTGGATATGGCGGCGTTGGGGCTGTGGCCCTCGGCCGAGTCCGCGGTCGGCGACGTGATCGGCCTGACGCCGCTTGGGCGGCTGGGCGAGGTCGCCGACATGGCCGACGCCACCGTCTTCCTGTGCAGCGACGCGGCGCGCTTCATCACCGGCATCGGCCTGCCCGTCGACGGGGGCATGGGCAGCTGACCGGCATCGCAATCATCGAAGCATTCAAGGAGAGTGGGAATGGGCAGCAAGAAACCGGTCATCGTCTATGGGGCCTCGGGCTATACCGGGCGGCTGGTGTGCGAATATCTGCGCGAGCTGGGCATTCCCTTCATCGCCGCCGGTCGCGACGAACAGCGCACGCGCGAGGTGGTCGAACGCATCCCGGGGATCGAGACCGCCGATTATGAAGTCGTCGGCGTCAAGCATGACGTGAAGTCGCTGACCGAGCTGTTTCAGGGCGCCAAGGTCGTCTGCAACATGGTCGGCCCGTTCATCAAATACGGGCCGGAGACGGTCGAGGCCTGTCTGGAGGCCGGGTGCCATTATCTCGACACCACCGGCGAGCAGGACTGGATGATGCTCGCGCAGGAGAAATGGGGGCAGGCATTCGCCGACAAGGGCTTGCTGCTCAGCCCATGCGTCGCGCAGATGTACACGACCGGCGAGATCGCGGCGAACATCGCGCTCGAAACCATGCCCGGTCTCGACACGCTCGACATGCTGGTGCTGTGGAAGGGCTTCCCAACCTATGCCTCGGTCCAGACGATCTTCACCATCCTCAAGGCCGACTGGTACTTCCTCGAGAACAACCAGTATGTCCAATGGCCGACGCTCACCGCCACCGAATGCCAGGTGCCGGGCCAGCATGCGACTGCGCTGACCCTGCCCTGGGGCGGCACGTCGCACCCGATCTGGTTCAAGGACGATCCGCGCGTATCGACGGTCAAGGTCTATGGTGGCGTGTTCGCACGCGAGGTCATGGACAATGTCGTCAACATGACCAAGATGATCGAGACCGACATCAAGCCGCTGCCGTTCGAGGAGCAGGAGGCGGCGCTGTCTAAGATGGCGGACTCGGTTCAGGGCGCGATGCCGCCGCGCGAGAACCCGCGGCTCAATACCAGCATCGACTCCGTCTATGCCTCGGGCCCGCTCGGCCGTGTCCATGTGCTGATCCACGGCAACAGCAACTACAAGCAGACTGGTTTGCTGCAGGCGTTCTGCGCGCTCAGCCTGGTCCAGCGGCCGCCGCGCCGTGCGGGCTTCGCGTCCGCCTGCCAGGCGTTCGGTCATCAGGCGCTTTACGGCGCGATGCGGCAGTTCGGGCTGGTGCTGAAGCCGATCGTCACCGTCCACGATTGAGGTTGCCAGAAGAGGAGAGGGCCATGCGGCTGGTCGACTATCTCGACAAGGGCGCGTCGCTCGGCGCCGACGCGCCGTGCCTGACGATGAATGGCCATAGCCTCTCCTATGCCGAGGTGCAGGGCCACACGCATCGCGTCGCCCGCGCGCTCCACGCGGCGGGGATTGCGCCGGGTGAGCATGTCGCGATCCTCTCCGGCAACGATCCACTGGCCTTCGCATCGGTCTTTGCGATCTCGCGCGCAGCATGCGTGTGGTGCCCGATCAACCCACGCAACGAGGCGTCGGAGAATGCCTTCATCCTCGACGCGTTCGATTGCGTCGCGCTGATCTTCCACAGCAAGTTCGCTCGGCTGGTCAACGAACTGCGGGTCAACCTGCCCAAGCTGCGCCTGCTCGTCTGCCTCGACGAGACCCAGCTGTTCGCGCCGTCGCTGGAGGAATGGCTGGTGGGGGTGACGGATGATCCCTTCCATGCCGATCCGGTGAGCGACCTGGCGATGATCCCGGGCACCGGCGGCACCACCGGCCATCCCAAGGGGGTGATGCTCACCAACCGCAATCTCGAGACAATGACCGCGCTGACGCTGATGGGTTATCCGTTCGCCGGGCGGCCGGTCTATCTCGCCATGGCACCGCTAACGCATGCAGCGGGCGTGCTGACCTTTCCGGTACTCTGCCATGGCGGCGAGATCGTCATCATGTACCAACCCGATATCGGCGATTTCCTCGATCTGGTGGCGCGGCACCGCGTCACCCATAGCTTCCTGCCGCCGACCCTGATCTACATGCTGCTCGAGCATTCCGCGCTGGCGGAGACCGACCTCTCCAGCCTCCAGTGCTTCTGGTACGGCGCGGCGCCGATTTCCGCGGCGCGGCTCGAGGATGCGCTGGTGCGGATCGGGCCGGTGATGGCCCAGCTATTTGGCCAGACCGAGGCGCCGATGATGGTCTCGATGATGGCGCCCGCAGACCATTTCAACGCCGACGGCACGATCGCGCGCGCGCGGCTGGTTTCCGCCGGCAAGCCGGGGCCGCTGGTCGAGGTCGCGATCATCGATACCGACGGCAGGGTGTTGCCGGTTGGCGAGCGCGGCGAGATTGTCGTACGCTCCAGCCTTGTGATGGCAGGCTATTACAAGAATCCCGAAGCGACGGCGGAAGCGACCGTGAACGGGTGGCATCGGACCGGTGACATCGGCTTCCTCGACGCGGACAATTTCCTCTTCATCGTCGATCGCGCCAAGGACATGATCATCACCGGCGGCTTCAACGTCTATTCGGCCGAGGTCGAGCAGGCGCTGCTCCGCCACCCCGCGGTGCTCGACAGCGCCGTTTTCGGCCTACCCGACGACAAATGGGGCGAGCGTGTCTGCGCCGTGGTGCAGCTGCGCGGCGGGCAGAAGGCCGATCCCGCTGAGATCATCGCGCACGTCAAGGCGGAGATCGGCAGCGTCAAGACGCCCAAGGAGCTGGAGATCTGGGATGACCTTCCCCGGTCCAAGGTCGGTAAGGTGCTGAAGAAGGATATTCGCGCCAGCAAGCTCGCGGCGCTGCAGGGGACCGGCGCATGAGTGGTGATCGAAAGGTGCTGGTCGCGGGCGTGGGCATGATCCCGTTCACCAAGCCCGGACAGAGCGATCCCTATGACGTGATGGCGCAGGCGGCGGTGCGCGCGGCGCTGGCCGACAGCGGCATTGCCTACGACCAGATCGAGCAGGCTGCGGTCGGCTATGTCTATGGCGACAGCTGCGCCGGGCAAAGGGCGCTCTACGGCGTCGGGATGAGCGGGATCCCGGTCTTCAACGTCAACAATAACTGCGCGACCGGGTCTACCGCGCTGTTCATGGCGCGGCAGGCGGTGGCGAGCGGCGCGGCGGAGTGCGTGCTGGCGCTCGGGTTCGAGCAGATGCGCCCTGGTGCGATCGGCACGATCTTCGACGATCGCGTCAGCCCGTTCGCACAGTTCGATGCGCTGTGCGACGAACTGGTCGATGTCGATCTGCCGCTGGCGCTACGCTATTTCGGCGGGGCGGGGCAGGCGCACATGCAGCGTTACGGCACAACCCTGGCCGATTTTGCGAAGGTGCGCGCGAAGGCGAGCCGCCATGCGGCGAACAACCCCTTGTCGCTGTTCCGGACGGTGATGACCGAAGAGGAAGTGCTCGCTGCGCCGGTGCTGTGGGCCGGCGTGATGACGCGGCCGATGGCCTGCCCGCCGACCTGCGGTGCGGCCGCCGCGATCCTGGTCTCGCCCGATTTCGCGCGGCGGCACGGGCTTTCGGTCCCGGTGGCGATCGCGGCGCAATCCATGGTCACCGACCGCCCGGTCGCGTTCGAGGCGGGCGATATGATGGAGCTGGTCGGCCGCGATATGACGCGCCGCGCCGCACGGGCAGTGTACGAAGCCGCGGGCGTCGGCCCCGAGGATATCCGCGTCGCCGAACTCCACGACTGCTTCGCACACAATGAGGTGATCACATACGAAGCTCTCGGCCTATGCGGCGAAGGGCAAGCGGCGCGCTTCATCGCCGATGGCGACAACAGCTATGGCGGGCGCACCGTCACCAATCCGTCGGGCGGTCTGTTATCCAAGGGGCATCCGCTCGGCGCGACGGGGCTCGCGCAATGCTATGAGCTGACCCACCAGTTGCGCGGCGGCGCTGGCCTGCGTCAGGTGGACGGCGTTCGTCACGGCTTGCAGCATAATCTTGGTCTGGGTGGCGCGTGCGTCGTTACCCTCTATGAACGCGCCTGACGGTGAGAAGCCGCGTGCGCGGCGATTTTCGCGCTTACCCGGTGCTTCCCTCGCCGACTCCCCATCTTCGGCAATCTCCAAATTCGGCCACTAAGCTCATCGGAAATGGTGAGGCACTGGGGCTCGAACCTGGAACCCGCTAATTGAGGGGCTCCCGGCGTGGCATATGTTCAGTTTTAACAGGTGCTTGGCTGCATCCATGCATGGTCGGCTGCTCAATATGTCACAATGGGCTACAACTCGCGACAATCCGTAACGGCACAAAAGCACCTACATTGAATTTGGAGATCACGGGCAGCTTTGCGCTTTAATTTCGGTGCAATCTCGAAAGCGGCCAACAGGATGCTCTGAACATGCTGACAATGCGACTGTGGGGCATCGCAGGCACCAACCTAGGTTAGTGAACCTGTCGGCGGCTATGCTATCATCGCCAAGCGGGCGGGGGCCAGGAGGCAACATGCACAACCCCCAACTCGACTATTTGCAGACGCGCGCGCGCCAGGAACGCAACATCGCGATCACCAGCGAAGACAATTGTGTCGCCCTGACCCATCTGCGCATGGCTGACGAGTATGAGCGTCGGGCCCAGTTGCTGATGGAGGCCTCACCGGGCAGCCCATATCAACCCGTCGAGTAGGGTCTCGCTTCTTCTAGAAGGGGTCGGGATGCAGATAGAGATACCGATCATCAAAGCTCGCAAATTCCTTCAGGCGCGGCAGATCGTGGATTTCGGCGATCCCGTTGCGGAAGGTAACGAGCTGCGTTTCGCGCAGCTGCCGCAACACCCGGTTGATATGGATCGGCGTCAGGCCAAGATGCTCGCCTAGGTCGACCTGGGTCAGGGGCAAGCGGAATCGGTTGTCCTCCGCGAGGCCGATGATTTGAAACCGGATGAGCAACTCGCAGAATAGGGCTGCAACGCGTTCGGGGCCAGAACGCTGGGCCAGCGACAGAGCCCATTCGCGATGATTGGCCGCATCCACATTGTTGTGAAACCAGTAGATGCGGGCAAGGCGCGGAAACTGCTGGAACATCGCGTCCAGCTTCGCATGCGGCACCATCGCCACGGTACATGCCGTCAGTGTTTCGATGTCATGCTCGAGCCGCTTCAACGTGAAACCGTGCAGATCGACAAAGTCGCCGGAGATTTGCAGTTCGGCGACATAGCGCCTGCCGTTTCCCAGCATCTTTGCTCGGCACATCATGCCTTCGAGCAGGAGCATGCTGTGGTTCAGTTTTACGCCTTCGCGAACCGCAGTGATCCGCCTTGGCAGAGTTTGTTGTTCGCCGGCGATGCTCCGGATCGCCGCGCGCTCCTCGTCTGTGAGAGGGTGACGGCTCGAGACGCGAGCCAGATGCCATTCAAGCCCGCTCATTCAAAGCGTCATAGAGCGGATGGACATGCTCCCCCTTGTCGTTGTCGTCGCAAGCTGCCTGGGCACCGATATATACCATTATCCGCGGCGGGACGACCGCGGTCCGGCAGATGTTCGGATTCGGCGTTGAGCTAGGACCCGGACAGGATCGCGTCGGAATCACCTCCAGGTCTTTGCGCATGCTTGCGTTCCACGCGCTTCGCACGTTCGCCAAGCGCGAGCCAGCGCGCGGCAGCCTTCACATGGATCAGGCGCCGGGACCGCAAGGTCTCGGTTTCGGCCAGACGCTGCTGCTCGCGCGCCTGGCCCAGATAAAAGACGGAATCCGGCTCGCGGCCATCGCTAGAATCGGGATTGCGCATGTGTTTCCTCGTCATTGCCCCGCAATATGAGGTTGTCGCCGATCCGGTACGGCTCCGCATCGATCCAGGTTAGTCGCGCTCAATGCGATTCAGTCGAACCTGTATGGGTCAAAGCATTCCAGATCGGGGTCGCGCTCGCCGGAAAAGCTGTGCTCGAGCAGTTGCGCAGCGAGCGCGGCGAACGCGATGCCATTGCCGCCATAGCCAGCAGCCAGCCAGACGTCGGGCATCAGGGAGGTAGGGCCGATCGCTGGAAGTCCGTCGGGCGAGTAGCCGAATGTCGCCCCCCATGCGCGATCGATTGCGACGGGTGTTCCACCGAGGAGCCGCTCCAATTTGGTCGCGATCCTGCCAGCGCTGACCTCGATCAGCGCATCGCGCTTTGCCTCTTCGGCGGTTTCGATATCCTCCCCGCCGGCGATGACCCGGCCATCAAGATCGGTACGGACATAGAGATAGGGATCGGAAGCTTCCCAGATCATCGCATTCCCGCCCCATAGCGGGGCGACCCCGGCCGGCGTGGCGATCGCGAAGGTCGAGAGCAGTTTGAATGCGGGCGGCAGAAAGAGGGGCGTCCGCTCATAGCCGGTCGCAAGTACCAGTTTTCCGGCATGGCATTCGCGTCCGTCCGAACATTCCAGCAAGACACCGCCCGAAGTCGGATGCAATGCGACGATGTCAGCCGGATAAGTCAGCGTTGCGCCCCTTGTGATCGCGCTGCGCAGCAGGGAATGGCACAGTGCCACCGGATCGATCTCGAAGCCGCCTTCGGAAGCGATCGCCGCGCGCGGCGCGATCCCGAACAAGTCGGCCACCTTCGCCTCATCCAGAAAGACGGAGGGGAGCCCATGGCGGCGATGGAGTTCCGCTTCCTGAGCGAGCGTTACCGTGTCCAGAATGTCGCCTTCGAGATACAAGGTCCGGCGCTCAACGCGCTCTCCCGCATCCTCAAGGCCGTCAATGCGATCCGAAAAGTCGCGTACCGCTTCGAATACGCGCCGCCACCGCCGTGCCGCCTCGACCTCGCCGATCCTGCCGCTTAGGTGCAGCAAGGGTACGTCCATCGCCCACATGACCTGAGCGGTCGAAGCTGCCGTACTGCCGCAGCCGGGGGGCCTGCGATCGAACAGCGCGACGCTGCGCGACCCGTCCGTAAGCCGCTCGGCTATGATCGCGCCCATGATGCCGGAACCAAGGATCGCGACATCGACACGCGCCGGGAACTCCGATGCAGCAGCCGGCGGCCGCCAATTGCCCTGATCCCAGGGCACGGCCCCGGTTCGAAGGTTTCGCGATTCCGTAAGCGGAAGCGTCATTCGCGCCCCCGCCACGAGCCGCCTCCGCTTTGTGCAGAGACGGCTCGTGATTCAATCTTCGGGATGGCCGGTACCGGGTTTGCCGGTCTTCGGCGCCTTGCCGTCCTCGATCCGCCCTTCGTTGCGCAGATCGCGCCCTTCCTGGGCCTTCTTCTTGCTTTCGGGAGAATCCCCGTGCTCGAACGCCTCTTCCTTGATGTAGCCGGCGGCTTCTTTGATTTTTCCTTCGACACCCATGACTGGTTCCTTTCTGCCACTGCAGATCGTGACGAAAGCAGAGCGTTCG
>CAYOXO010000177.1:0-7813 GCA_964407945.1 uncultured Stakelama sp. | reverse complement strand
GTTCGATATCGCGCATCTCGCGGGGGTTTCGCAGCCCACCGTGTCGCGCGCACTGCGTGGGGGCACCGGCGTCAACGAAGCGACGCGCAAGCGGATCGAGGCGATCGCGCAGAAACTGAACTACCGCGTCGACAAGGCCGCATCGAACCTGCGCAGCCGCCATGCCGAAACGCTGGCAGTGCTGATCTTTCAGGACGAAAGCGCCGACGACAGCGCGATCAACCCCTTCTTCCTGTCGATGCTGGGATCGATCATGCGCGCCTGTGCCGACAATGGACAGGATATGCTTGTATCGTTCCAGCAGCTCGGCAGCGACTGGCATCAGGATTTCGAGGACAGCCGCCGCGCCGATGGGCTGATCCTGCTCGGCTATGGCGATTACGAGCTTTATCGCGAGAAGCTGACCGAGCTGATGGCCCAGGGAACGCATTTCGTGCGCTGGGGATCGCAATCGGGTGGAATCGGTCTGACCGTCGGCTGCGACAATCATGGCGGCGGGCGCGCGGCGACGCAGCACCTGCTCAGCCTCGGGCGACGCAACATCGCATTCCTCGGCCATGCGTCGAGCCACTACCCCGAATTCCACGACCGCTATCGCGGCCATGTCGCGGCGCTCAAGGAAGGCGGGATCATCCCGCGCAAGCGGCTTCAGTTCGACGCGCTGACCAGCGAGGAAGCCGGCGCTGCGGCGGCAGAGGCGCTGATCGCCAGCGGCGAGACGTTCGACGCGATCCTGGCCGCGAGCGACCTGATCGCGATCGGCGCGATGCGCGCGCTGGCCACCCACGGCATCAAGGTGGGCGACGATGTCGCGATCGTCGGGTTCGACGACATCGCCGCGGCGAGCTTCACCAACCCGCCGCTCACGACGGTGTTGCAGGACACGCGCGCAGCGGGGCGCACGCTGGTCGAGACATTGCTCGGTCGCATCCGCGAGGAACGCGTGACCGACGTGCTGCTGCCCGCGAAACTGGTGGTGCGGCGCTCGTGCGGCTCGCCCGCCTGATCATTCAAGGAAGCTGAAGTGGAAAAACCCCGTCAGGGCTTTTGGGGCCTGTTCAACCTGTCGTTCGGCTTCTTCGGCATCCAGATCGGATTTGCGCTGCAGAATGCGAACATGAGCCGGATCTTCCAGTCGCTGGGCACCAGCATCGACGATCTGCCGGCCCTGTGGGTCGCGGCACCGCTGACCGGGCTGCTGGTGCAGCCGGTGATCGGGCATATGAGCGACCGGACCTGGCTCGGCCGGCTCGGGCGACGACGGCCCTATTTTCTGGCGGGTGCGATCCTGGCGGCGCTCGCGCTCTTCGCGATGCCGCTGGCGCCCGTCCTGCTGTTCGCGGCGGTGATGCTGTGGGTGCTCGACGCCTCGCTCAACGTGTCGATGGAGCCGTTCCGCGCGTTCGTCGGCGACATGCTGCGCAAGGACCAGCATAGCGCCGGCTATGCCGTGCAAACCGCGTTTATCGGCGCGGGCGCGGTGGTCGGATCGATCTTCCCTTACGCGCTCGAACATCTCGGCGTATCCAATGTAGCGCCCGGAGGAGGCATCCCGGATACGGTCCGCTATGCCTTCTGGTTCGGGGGCGCGGCCTTGTTCCTGGCGGTGCTGTGGACGATCGTCAGCACCAGGGAATACAGCCCGGAGGAGATGGCAGCGTTCGACGGCCCCCGCGCCGAGGCGGATGAGACGACGATGCGTGTACTGGCCGCGCGCGGCAACACGTCCAGCCTGATCTGGATCGCGGCGGGCGCGGCGGTGATCGTCGCGGTCGGGCAGCTGGGGCTGGAGAAGGAGGTCTATCTGCTCGGCGGCCTGCTCGCGGGCTATGGCGTGGCGAGCCTCATCGCGATCGGCCTCGCCCGGCGCGGCAGTCGCGCAAACATGCTGACGCATATCGTCGGCGACTTCGCCGGCATGCCGCCGTTGATGAAGAAGCTCGCCGTCGCGCAGTTCTTCAGTTGGTCGGCGCTGTTCATCATGTGGATCAACACGACCCCAGTGGTCGCGCAATATTTCTACGGCGCGACCGACGCCGCCGACCCGCGCTTTCAGGAAGGCGC
Source organism: uncultured Stakelama sp. (assembly GCA_964407945.1). Lineage (GTDB taxonomy): Bacteria > Pseudomonadota > Alphaproteobacteria > Sphingomonadales > Sphingomonadaceae > Sphingomonas. The sequence goes on along the minus strand of CAYOXO010000177.1, from coordinate 5,749 downwards.
CAATTGGGTGGGGGTGTTGTTCACCGTCTATAACGGGATCGCGGCGGTCGCGGCGCTGACTTTGCTACCGCTGCTCGCGAGCCGGATCGGCAAGGCGCGGACGCATATTGTGGGGCTGATCTGCGGCGCAGCGGGCTTTGCGAGCTTCTTCCTGATCCGCGATCCGCACTGGCTGATCCTGAGCGAGATCGGGATCGGCATCGCCTGGGCATCGATCCTCGCCATGCCTTACGCGATCCTCGCCTCCAGCCTGCCGCAGGCGAAGCTCGGCATCTATATGGGCCTGTTCAACGTCTTCGTGGTGGTACCGCAATTGCTGGTGGCGACGGTGATGGGATCGATCATGAAGCGCTTCTTCCCGCACGAGCCGATCTGGACGATGGCCTTTGCCGCAGTGACGCTGCTGGTCGCGGCGATTGCGATGCTGCGGGTGAAGGAGGCTTAACCTTTTCCTATTCCGTCATCCCGGCCTCGTGCCGGGATGACGGGTGAAGGGAGGAACCGTAAACCCCAACCGCTTACAGCGCCGCGAAGTCGATCTCTCCGTGACGGTCGAGCCTGCGCGACTGATCCGGCATGGGATATTTGAGACCGGTCGCGCAGTTGAACAGGACCGCACGGTCGCCGGGTGAGATCAGCCCTTCGGCCAGCGCCTTGCGCCATGCGGCGAGCGTCGCGCCGCCCTCAGGGCAAAGCAGCAAGCCGTCGAGCCGCGCGGCATCGTCGACCGCCTCGAGGATCGCGGCATCGCTGACCGCCATCGCGAATCCGTTCGACTGGCGCACCGCGTCAAGGATCAGGAAATCGCCTACCGCCTGCGGCACGCGAATACCGGCGGCGACGGTATGTGCGTCTTCCCAGCGCGTCGCGTGGCGCTCGCCCTGCTCCCACGCACGCACCATCGGCGCGCAGCCCTCGGCCTGAACCGCGACCATACGCGGACGCTTCGAACCGATCCAGCCAAGCGCCTCCAGCTCGTCGAACGCCTTCCACATGCCGATCAGGCCGGTGCCACCGCCGGTGGGGTAGAAGATCACGTCGGGCAGTTCCCAGCCAAGCTGCTCGGCCAGTTCCAGTCCCATCGTCTTCTTGCCCTCGATCCGATAGGGTTCCTTGAGCGTCGAGAGGTCGAACCAGCCATTGGCTTCCTTCCCTGCACCGACCAGCTTGCCGCAATCGTCGATCAGGCCGTTGACGCGATAGACGCGCGCGCCCTGTGCCGCGATCTCGCGCACATTGATCTCGGGCGTGTCGTCGGGACAGAAGATCACCGCCTCGATCCCGGCCTGCGCAGCATAAGCCGCCGCAGCGGCGCCGGCATTGCCGTTGGTCGGCATGGCGATGGTGGCGACGCCCAGCTCCTTCGCCATCGAGATCGCCATGACGAGGCCGCGCGCCTTGAACGACCCGGTAGGCAGGCGGCCCTCGTCCTTGACCAACAGGGTCGCCGCGCCGGCGCCTGCGGCGATCTTGCTCAGCGGGGTGATCGGCGTAGCGATCTCACCCAGGCTGACGATGTTCTCGGTGCGGCGGACGGGCAGCAACTCGCGATAGCGCCACAGATCGGCAGGACGGCTGGCAAGATCCGCGGGCGAAACCGCGTTGCGGATCGCATCCAGGTCGTAACGGACCAGCAGGGGCCGCCCGGCCCGCGACAGGCCCTGCAGCGTATCGGCCTCATATCGCTCGCCCGTGATCGAGCATTCGAGATGGGTGACGAAGGTCGGACGGGCGGCGGAGAGATTGTCGTCGTAGCGCATGGAGCCGGTTTAGAAGCGGTTGGCGCAGCGGTCGAGCAGGTCCGGCGGAATTTGATGAGAGAGCAGCCGGCCGATCTCGAGCCTGGACATCGCGCCCCGCAAACGGAATGCTGGGGCGATGCGGGAGGGAAGACGATGCGATTGATAGCGAAAGCGATGACAGCCGCAGCCCTTGTCATCGCCGGTTGCGGGCAGGCTCAGGACGGCGGCCTGATCCCCGCCCTCGAACGGCTTGCCGAAGCCGACAATGCCGAAGCGATCTATTATCTGGGCATGGCGTACCAGACCGGTACCGGCGTCCCCGAAGATCACGCCAAGGCACTCGATGCCTTCCGTAGGGCAGCGGCTCTGGGCGACCCGTTGGCGTCCTACAAGCTCGGCTGCTACTATGATGGTCAGGGGGCCGGGCTGGTCGAACCCGATGCCAAGCTCGCCCTGCAGTACAAGCTGGTGGCAGCCACTGCCGGCTATGCTCTTGCACAACAGGATGTCGGTGTTCTGTATGCGCGAAGCGGGGACGTATCCAACGGGCTTGGCTGGCTGGAGCGATCCGCCGCACAGGGTTGGTCTGGCGGGCTCATGACGCTCGCATCCGTCTATAACGGAGCAGCCGGCGTCAAAGCCGACGCTGCGAAGACCGCCGCCTATTTCCGGCTCTTCATGGCCCGCTCGGAGCCGGGTGAAAAGCAGACGAAGTGGCTCAAGGAATTCGAAGCGCGCCTGTCGCCCGATGACAGGAAACGAGCCGAAGAGATCGTAGCCGCCTACCGCGCTGCGCCGACTCCGCTCACGCTCAAGGCACTCTCGGGCGAACGCGCCGCGCATGCGCTGGTGCAGGGCAACGGCAAACGATGAGATGTTCGCATTGCGGCCGGATCGCCGGAGTGGCCTAGTCGATCCGCTCGGCGCGCCAGTTCTCGCCTGTGATGGCACGGTCGCCGACGATGCCGCGATAGGCGACCCCATCGGCGGTGAAGGTCAGCGCGGCACCGGCAAGCCGCGCATCGCGGATAGGACGGGCATCGAGCGTGCCGGTGACCCGGCTGTAGCGTTGATCGATCAGCAGCGTCACCATCGCCCCATCGGCGCGGATCAACCGCCATTCGCCACCTGCAATTGCCGGAACCGTCCAGCGATAGACACGCTTGTCGGCGATCTCGCGAAACTCGTCATGCGGCCAGTCGCCCATGTCGAAGGCATGGCTGACCACCCGCGCGCCGGGCTTCATCTCGCTGAGAAGCTTGGGCTTCAGCCGTTCGTTGACGTCGGGGAGCAGATAGAGCGTGACCACATCGGCATCGCGCAACGACACGGTGAACAGATCATCGCGGACGAAGCGGGCACGCTCTTCCAGCCCTTCAAACCGGGTCAGCGCGCGTGCACGCGCGACTAGGCCCGCATCGATCTCCACCCCCAGTGCGTTGGCACCACGCCGGGCTGCGGCCCGCGGGATGCGCCCGTCCCCGGAACCCAGGTCGATCAGCCGCTCGCCTGTCTTGAGCCCCGCCATGTCCAGCATGCCCTCAACCACTTCGGGCGGGGTCGGGACATAGGGCACCTCCTTCGCGCGCACAATCGAGGGGAGTAGAGCGCAAGTCGAGGCCGCTACCAGAAAGACACGCCGATCGAGCATATGCGCGATTCTGGCCGCGGAAGGCGCGCGGCACAAGAGTGCTTGGCAGACGCGGCGGAGCTGCCATAATCGGTGCTTCGCAACCCTATGGGGATCCCCGATGCCCGATGCGACCCTGAAGCCTGCCGAGCGCCCCGCAACGCCGCGCCAAGAGTCGGCCCGCCGCGCCGGTGAACTCACGGATCGGCGCCAGGACGGCATCGCCGAACATGCGCTCGCTGGAACACTGAACCGCGCGCCGGCCGTCGCGGCGCAACTGCAGCTGGCGGCCACGCTCAACGCGGCGCCGCGCGTGATTGCCCAGCGCCAGCTGGCGACGTCTCTCGGCGGTGCAGTGGTGCAGATGGGTGGCAACTCATCGAAGGACGGCGACAAATCGAAAGACGGTGGCAAGAAGCCCCTTGCCAAGCCGGCGCCCAAGCCACCGGTCGCGCTCGATGACGACATTCCGATTCCGGCGACCTTCGACCTTGCCGCGCCGCCGCCGGGCGCAGCGGCCGCGACAGTCACACCGGCGCGCACGCCGCTCTATCCCGAACGTCGCTTCGCGAACATGAGCGCAGCGCAGATCGACGAGCTCCGCGAAACCGACGATTACAGCAAGCACCGTGACGTCAATTATTTTCTGGGGAAGCTTGACGAGGTTGACGAGTCCACGGGCACGGCCATCGCGGGCGACCCGGTGGAGTGGCTCGTCGATCGTATGACGCCGCGACTGCCCCGGGCGGATTTTGGCGCGGCGATCCTGGAGCTGGTCCCGACGATCGTCGCGGATGCCAGTGATGCCGGCTATAATGTCCGAAACACCGCGGTTCTGACGGCGCTGGACTCCGTCGTGGTCCAGGTGGCGTCGGTCGGCTATTCGACCCAGCTGGGCAGCCGTCAGGCGAACTACGGCACGATGCAGGGCGGAACGACCGGAAACGCGATGCTCGACAAACGCAAATAGTCACGCCACACGTATGGAGAAGCAGTGCGCCAGCTCTCCCGCTCATCCGCCCCATGCTTCGCGATAGACCCTGAGAAAATTGCTCCCGAACAGCTTCTCCAGGCGGGTCGTGGACCAGCCGCGCCGCTCGAGCACGGCGGCGAGACGGCGGTAGCGGTCGATGCTGTTATAGTCAGCGACGATTGGAAACACCTCGGGCCCCTCTCCCGGCGCCGCGATGCCCGCCTTGCTGCGCTCCATCGCCGATCGGCGATTGCGCTCCTTTGCCGCTTCGTCGACGGGCATTGGCAGAACGCCATTGTCGGTACCGATGCCGACATGGTCTTCTCCCGCGACATTGGCCACATGCTCGATATGGCGGATCAGGTCGTCGCCGGCGGGACGACTGTCGAGCGTCAGGAACGGCATGAAATAGACGCCAACGACGCCCCCTTTCTCCGCGACCGCCCGGATGGTCTCGTCCGCCGTGTTGCGTGGATGATCCGCCAGCGCTCGCGCACCGGTATGGCTGATCACCAGGGGCCGTTTGGCTTGCGCCGCAGCCTCGGCCATCGTCCGCGCCCCGCCATGGCTGATGTCGAGCAGCAGCCTTTCGGCTTCGATCCGCTCGATCGTTGCGCGGCCCAGCTTCGACAGGCCGGCATTGGCCGGCTCGAGCGAACCGTCTCCAGACAGGTTGCGGTTATTGTAGGTCAGCTGGACCGTCATCACGCCGTCCTTCTTGAGCTGAGCGAGGCGGTCGAGCTCCGGTCCGACCATCGACGTGTCCTGAGTACCCAGCAACACCCCGAACCTGCCGTCGCGCTTCGCCTTCAGAATATCCCCCGCGCTCCGCACAAGCAGCAGACGGTCGGGATTGGCGGCGAGAAACGCCTTCTTCTGGTCGATGAGCTTCGTATAATCGCTCCAAGGGTCTGCGACGTTGCCGACCGGGCGCACCGTGTCGCGCACCATCGTCACGCCGGTGGCCAGCGTCTCCGCCCATGCCCGATCGCTGAATCGCAGCACCTCCTCCGGAGCGTAGGGATCGCCCATCCCGCCGAGCGCGTCGATGATGATGGCACGGTCGTACCAGCTGCTGCCGCGACCTTGCGAACTGGCGGGGCCCGTAACGGCTACGGCCGCTGCGCCCAGAATCAGTGTCCGTCGATCTACGCGCATCGCCCCTGCTCTCCCGAATCTCCACCTCGGCATCATTAAGACCGATTTCTGCTGCGTACGCTATCCGTACTCGGCGTCTCGGCTTACCTTGCTGTGTTGGGCGATCTGCTCTGTGCGCTCGCCCCTTGCTCGGAAGCATAGGAATAGTGCTGTGGGATCTGGAGGCAAGAAAGCCTCCTGCCGGTTGGGTAGGGGGCTGATTGGTGTGTGTGGTGTGATGTTGGATGGTTGCGGGGGTTGGATTTG
>CAYOXO010000176.1:0-7835 GCA_964407945.1 uncultured Stakelama sp. | reverse complement strand
CTGGATTGCTCCACAGCCGTCTTCTGACGGCCTCCGACCCGACATCCCGATCCGGTATCGGCTCCAGCACATTTGGTCGTGCCGGAGCCGGCGCCCCTTCGCGCTTGCAACATGCGACCCTTGCTTCTAACGGCTCATGCGAATCGTTATCATTAGCAGGGGTGCAAGATGCAGGTCGTCCATCGTTCGGGAAAGTGGCTCAATGGCCTCGCACGGCCCGGTTTGATCGCCTGCGCGCTGGCCATGCCGGTGCTCGCTGTCGCCAATGAGGGGGATGGAACCGACGCTGGCCAGAGCGACACGGTCGTCATCACCGGCGTGAACACCAAGGGCACGGGATCGGGCACCAAGACCGACACGCCACTGATGGAAACGCCCCAGAGCATCACCGTGATCGACGGAGCGGAGCTGACGCTGCGCAACGCCCAGTCGATCAACCAGGCACTGGGCTATGTCGCCGGTGTTTCGCCAAACCAGCGTGGCGGCATGGTCACCCGCTATGATCAGCTGATCCTGCGCGGCTTCGCGCCCGGCGTCTATCAGGACGGGATGCGGCTGATCGCGGGGCCCTATTCGACCCCGCAGATCGACTTCAACCGTGTCGAGCGGATCGACATCGTCAAGGGGCCGGCATCGGTCCTGTACGGCAATTCGACTCCGGGCGGCCTGGTCAATCTGGTGAGCAAGATGCCGGAAGCGACCGCGTTTGGCCGGGTCGAGCTGCAGGCTGGCAATTACGATACGCTGCGCGCAGTGGCGGACGTCAACCAGCCGCTCGACAGCCAGGGGCGGCTGCTGTTCCGCGTCGTCGGCGGCTGGCAGAAGGGCGACGGGCTGACGCAGGGTACGTTCAGCGAACGCTATCATGTCAGCCCGATGGTCACCTTCGCACCGACCGACCGGACCAGCCTCACCCTGATCGCCACCTATCAGCGTTCGCCATCGGGCGGCGGCTATTCGGGCGTTCCGGCCTATGGTTCGGTGCTGGCCAATCCGTTCGGTGCACTGCCGCGCGACATCAACACGGGTGACCCCGCTTACGAGCGGTACGACCATAAGCAGAAGTCGATCGCCGCCTTCTTCCGTCACGAATTCAACGACAGCCTGAGTTTCCGTTCGAACTTCCGCTTCCAGAACAACCAGCTGAGCTATCGCCAGCTCTATGTCGCGGGCTTCGCGCGGACAGCGGCGGGCAACAGCGACTTTTCCACGATCACCCGCGGCGGTGGTGGTGCGGACGAGGATTTCGACACGCTGACGCTCGACAACCACTTCGCGGCGAAGTTCGCGACCGGGCCGCTCCAGCATAACGTCCTGGTCGGTATCGACTATCAGAACATCACCGGCGAGAATTTCCAGCAGTTCAACACAGGCGCTACCTCGGACCCGTTGAAGAGCATCCCGAACCTCAGCCTGTTCAAGCCGGTCTATGGCGGCACCATGCCCAGCCTGGACCTGACCATGCTCTCGGCTGGCTATGTCAACACCTATGGCAAGCGGAACCAGGTCGGTGTGTATCTGCAGGATCAGATCGCGATCGGCCGACTGCAGTTGATCGCGAGCGGCCGCTTCGACTGGTACGACCAGACGACGCGCAACAAGCGGCTCGATGTCGGTAAGGATGGCGCCGCGAGCTTCCTGTCACAGAACGCCTTCACCGCGCGGCTGGGCGCGCTCTACGAGTTCGAGTTCGGCCTCTCGCCCTATTTCAGCTTCTCGGAATCGTTCGAGCCGCAGACGGGGACGCGCTATGTGCCGGGCACCAACCCGTTGCGGACCGAGCCGTTCGAGCCGGTGACCGGCCGCCAATATGAGGCAGGACTGAAGTTCCAGCCCAGGGGAACCAACGCGATTTTCACCGCATCGGTCTATGATCTGCGGCGGCGCAAGGTGCCGGTTGCCGATCCCGGCGCACCCGCCAACGGCCTGCCGTCGAACTCGCAGATCCAGATCGGCGAAGTACGCGTGCGCGGTGTCGAGCTGGAGGGGCGGGGCGAGGTTGCGCCTGGCCTCGATGTGATCGTCGCGGCCAGCTACACCGACGCGATCATCACTCAGGGGACAAAAGCGCAGCCGGCGACTGCGACGGTCGGTGCGGTTCCGACCACCACCGGCACGCGCCAGCTCGGTACGCCCGAATGGCTCGCTTCGGGCTTCGTCTCTTATGATTTCGGCCGTAATGCCGGGGTGACTGGGCCGCTTGGCGGGCTGAAGCTCGGGGCCGGCGTGCGCTATGTCGGCGGCTCGGACGGCACTAGCCAGTATAAGGTGGTCAACGGGGTCGCGATCTTCGAGCGGTTCACGACGGACTCGTTCACCTTGGTCGATGCGATGCTGGGCTATGACCTCGGCCGGGCGAGCAGCGCGCTGGACGGATTCAGCCTGGCCGTGAACGCCACAAACCTGTTCGACACGCGCCATGTCAGCGCCTGCCCGTTCAACAACAGCTGCTACTTCGGCGCCGGGCGCACCGTGACGGCATCGCTGCGCTTCAGCTGGTAGCGCCGGGAACCGCCCTCCGCACGAGGGCGGGTTTTCTTCACGCATGAAAAAGCCCCCGGGGCGCGAACCTCGGGGGCTTTCCGCTGTCCTGACCGGCAGGCCTGCCGGTCGTGGATTAGCTGACGTGCTTGGCGATGTGCTTGTTCAGCTCGAACATCGTCGCCTTGTCACCGCCGAAGACCTTCTTCAGCTTGTCGTCGGCCAGGATCTCACGCTTGTTGGCGGGGTTCTGGAGATTGTTCTTCTTGATGTGGTCCCACATCTTGCTGACGATCTCGCTGCGCGGCAGCGGACCAGCGCCGACGATCGCGGCGAGGTCGGCCGAGGGGGTGACGGGCTTCGCGATGCCGCCACGGGCCCCGCCGGATGCCTTCTTTTCCGCCATATTTTCTTCTCCTCTGTGAGCCGGTGACAAGCCCCCGGGCTCAGATATGCTCCAGCGCCGACGGTTTGTGGGCTGCGTTCCCACCGTTGTCGCTGGAGACGATGTACTGTGGTTCTCTGTGCGATGCACGTACTTGATGGCCTTTCAAGGCCATAACAGGCGTTTGTTTGTGGAGAACTCGCCCTCTGAGCCCCCTCCGGACGGCTTGCGCACGGCAAGATGCCTTCCGAGGCGACAAAACAGACCGATTCTCTCCACAAGAGGCAGAACGGCGAAGGGCGCGTCCGGTTTCCCGAACGCGCCCTCCCGTCGCCGGTATGCCCCGGCTGGTCCGATTTGACCCCTTAGAACTTCACGCGCGCCTTCACGCCGTAGAAGCGCGGCGGCGCGGGATAGACCGCGAAGGTGGCACCCTGTTCGGGGACCGGGAACGAGGTGATGTTGTAGTAGGTGTCGAACAGGTTCTCGACATAGGCCTCGATCCCGAACCGCCCACCTTCGCCGAAGTTCAGGCCGACGCGCGCGTTGACGATGCTGTAGCCGTCATTGGTCGTGTAGGGGCGCGCGATCGGATTGTTGATCGTGTTCGCATCGCTGTTGGTGCGCCAGTCGACGTGGAACAGCGCGCCGACGGTATCGCTGATCTGCGGGGTCCAGGTCACAGCGCCGGTGATGACGTTGCGCGGCGAGTTGGTCAGCGGCTGGCCATTGTCCGACCCGGCGAGCGGATCCTTCACCTCGGTGTCGAGCAGTGTGTAGTTGAGGGCGAAGGTCAGGTTCGATGTCGGACGGATGACCGATTCAAGCTCGATGCCCTTCGAAATCACCTTGGCGAAGTTGCGGGTGACGAAGCGCGTGCCCTCGAACGAGTTGTTCTGGTAGCCCTTGAACTCCTGATAGAAGCCGGCGAGGTTGATCTGGAGGCCGCGGATCGGGTTGCTCTTCAGGCCGATTTCAAAGGCATCGACCAGCTCGTTGCCGAATGCGAGATCGCTCATCTGAGCGCCGTTGCCGAAAACCGGGTTGTTAGAAGCGTCTCGCCCAATGACCAACAGGCGGGAGTCGAACGAGCCGCGGTCGAGATTGTAGCCGCCTGACTTATAGCCACGGTCATAGCCGCCATAGAGCAGGTAGTTGTCGGAGATCTTGAACGCCAGCTTCGCGGTGCCGGTGAATTCGTCCTCGGTCCGCTTGTCGCTGTACGTGCCGTTGAATTCCGAGTTGATCGTTGGGTTGCAGGTATACAGGTGTGCGAGCGCGAACAGCCCCTGCGGGTTACTTGCACTTGCCCCCTGCGACGCCAGAGCCTGGCGGAACAGCGCCGAGTTCGGGTTGAGCCAGAAGCTGCACGACGGCACCGACGAATTGAGGTTCGCATCGATCTTCTTGGTCTCGCGGTTGTAACGCAGACCCAGGGTCAACGAGAGATTGTCGCTGAAGTTGATGATGTTGTGCGTGAACAGCGCGAACGCCTGGGTATCCACCTTGTAGCGATCGGCCACCTGGCCCGCGCCGTCGGGCGTGCGGGGGATCGGCTGGAGGAAGGTGTCGCGCACACCGGGATTTGCGAGAATCGCCGCTTGCTGCGCCGGAGGGAGCTGGGAAAAGGCGACCTGCCCGAACAGCGGCACGCCGGCACCCAGGGTCCCGAACAGCTGCGCGCCATTGGGAAGCAACGCGCTGCGGGTGAGCTGGCTGAAGATGCCGTCGACGTACTGGTCTGCCTGGGTGCCGTAACGGACCACGTCGGTCAGGTTCAGCTTCTCGTTGAGATAGAAGCCGCCGACGAGCCAGTCGAGCTTGCCGTCGAACGCGCTACCCTTGAGGCGGAGTTCCTGGGTGAAGTCCTTGATGCCCGTGCGGTAGCCGTCGCGATAGGCGCGGTCGGCGCCCGAGAAGTCGATGTCCTGGCTACGCACCGCGCGCCAGTCGCGATAGGCGGTGATCGAGGTGAGCGTGACGTCGCCCAGATTCCAGTCGAGCTGGCCCGAAACGCCCCATTCCTTGACCTTTTCGGTCAGGTTGCGGTTGGGCGATGTCGCCATCTGCCGCCCCTCGCGATTGAACGGCCGGACGATGCCGTCACGGCCGACCGCTCCGCCCAGCGCAGGGGTTCCCGCCAGTGCCTCGATCAGGTTGCTGGTGATGAAGCCCAGCACGCCGTTGGTGCTGGTATCGCGGCCGGACGGAAGGAGCTCGAAGCCCGATCCGGAATTGAGCGCGCCGCAGCACGCCTCATCCGTCTGGGCATAGTCGCCGATCAGGCGGAAGGTAACGTTCGTCGTCTCGAACTTCGCCTGGCCGCGAACGAACCAGCGATCGACATTGTTGAAGTCGCGGCCGGTATTGGGATCGGTGATATAGCCGTCGCGCTTGTGATAGCCGCCGTCCACGCGCACAGCGAGCTGCTCGGTGACGCCGCCGGTCACGCCGGCCTTGATCTCGACCTCGTTATAATTGCCGTACGAGCCTTCGACATAGCCACCCAGGTCGAACGAGGGCCCCTGGGTGGTGATGCTGAGCGCGCCGGCCGAGGTGTTGCGGCCGAACAATGTGCCCTGCGGACCGCGCAGCACTTCGACGCGATCGATCGGGGGCAGGTCGGACAGCGCCACGCCCGCACGGGCACGGAACACGCCATCGATGAACACGCCCACCGCTGGCTCGAAGCCGGGGTTGTCGCCGGCGGTGCCGATGCCGCGGATGCGCAGCACCACGCCGGTTGCCGCCGACTGGCCCGTCGTCACCTGAAGGCTGGGCGTGACCTGGCGCAGGCCGCGAATGTCGTTGACGCCGGCATTTTCGAGCTGTTCTGCGCCGACGACGCTGACCGCGATCGGCACGTCCTGCGCCGCCTGGGCGCGGCCCGTGGCGGTGACGACGACTTCTTCGGTGACGTCGGCCGGATCGGCTTGGGCCGTATCCTGCGCAAAAGCTGGGGTGGTGGCCATCAGGGTGATGGCAGTCGCGGTGAGCAGTTGGAACTTCCGCATGAAAGACTCCTCTCTGGGGGTGGCGCCGCTTCTTTGGCCGGTCGCCTGTTTCTGTTGACGAAGCTACCGCTCCCCGAATCCTTACGTCAACGTCAAATCACGCTAGGAATCCCGCGGAAATGCTTGCAATTCCGGTTCACACCGGGTTGTTGCCGAAGCGCAACACAGGCAAGCAAGCTTGCCGTAGCGTCACGCACGAAACACAGGATTTGCAGGACGATGAGCTGTCACGATCACGATGAGCCCGAGGATGGCGATATGGTCGCCTCGCCGCCCAAGATCGAAGTGCCGGATGAGGTCGCGGACGCGGTCCGCACCATCCTGCGCTGGACCGGAGACGACCCGAATCGCGAAGGGCTGATCGACACGCCCAAACGTGTGGCACGTGCCTGGAAGGAATATTGCCAGGGCTATGGCGAAGATCCGGCGCACCATCTTTCGCGCATCTTCGAGGAGGTGGGCGGCTATGACGAGATCGTGCTGCTGAAGGACATCCCCTTCCAGTCGCATTGCGAGCATCACATGGCGCCGATCATCGGCAAGGCTTCGATCGCCTATCTCCCGCAGGACCATGTCGTCGGCATCTCGAAGCTCGCGCGCGTGCTGCATGCCTATGCCCGCCGGTTGCAGGTGCAGGAGCGGCTGACCGCCGAGGTCGCCGACTGCATCTGGAACCACCTCCATCCGCGCGGCGTCGCCGTGGTGATCGAGGCGAGCCATGCCTGCATGACGGCGCGCGGCGTGCGGACGCCCGGCGTCGGCATGGTCACCAGCCGGATGATGGGCGTGTTCCGCGAGGATGAGCGCAGCCGCAAGGAAGTGCTGGCGCTGATGGGCTACTAAGCCATGCGGGTTCTGGTCACCGGTGGCGCGCGGCGGATCGGCGCTGCGATCGTGCGGCATCTGGTGTCTGCCGGGCATCAGGTCGCGGTGCACCATCATGACTCGCATGACGAGGCCGAGGCGCTGGCGGCGGAGCTGGGCGTCGCGCTCGTCACCGCCGACCTCGCGGACGCGGCGGAAACGCGTGGGCTGGTGGAGGCGGCGACTGAAGTGCTGGGCGGGCCGGTCGAGGGACTGGTCAACAATGCGTCGCTCTTCGCCTGGGACGCGTTGCCGGTTGCCGACTATGCCGGGCTCGACCGCCATATGCATGTCAACCTCGGCGCGCCGCTGCTGCTCGCTTCGGCGCTCGCAACGCAGACCGGGTTGGGGCAGGGCGCGATCGTTAACCTGCTCGACCAGAAGCTCGACAATCCCAATCCCGATTTCCTGACCTATACGCTGAGCAAGGCGGGGCTCGCTGAAGCGACGCGGCTGCTGGCGATGGCGCTGGCGCCGCGAATCCGCGTCAATGCGGTCTCTCCGGGTATTTCGCTGCCCAGCCTCGATCAGAGCGAGGCGGAGTTTGCAAAGGCATCAACGCAGAATCTGCTCGAACGACAGGTCGATCTCGGCGATATCGCCCGCACGGTCGAGCATCTGCTGACCGCGCGCAGCATCACCGGACAGAATGTCTTCGTCGATTGCGGCCAGCGCTTCGTGCGCCGCGAGGGGGATGTGATGTTCGAGGGGCGAGCGCGCCCGCATGGTTGAATACACGATCCTGCTTGAGGGGCTTGAGGTCACGATCGGCCTGGGCATCCATGACCATGAGCGCGCCGCGCCGCAGCGCGTGGCGGTGAGCGTATGGCTGACCTGTGCCTATCCTTCTGTACCTGACGACCGGATCGATGCGGTGGTCGACTATGACTATCTGCGCGAGGGCATCCGCGCCCTTGCCGCGGCGCGGCATATCGAGCTGCAGGAGACCTTGTGCGAAGAGGTCGCGCGGCTCGCGCTTGCTGCCGATCCGCGTGTGCGGGGGGTGAAGGTGCGATCGATGAAGCTCGACGTCTATCCCGATGCGCGCGTAGGTTGTGAAGTCGTGCGGATGCGCGATTGATCTGGGGGAG
>CAYOXO010000175.1:0-7936 GCA_964407945.1 uncultured Stakelama sp. | reverse complement strand
AACAGCTGAACACCAGCGAAGAACAGGTCCGCCATCTCGTCCAGGGTGTCACCGACTATGCAATTTACCTGGTCGCCCCGGAGGGGCGTGTTTCGAGCTGGAACGAGGGCGCGCGCCGGATCAAGGGATATGAGCCAGGCGAGATCATCGGCCAGCATTTCTCGCGCTTTTACACCGAGGAGGATCGCGAAGCCGGCGAACCTTTCCGTGCGCTTGAGACCGCCCGCCGCGAGGGGCGTTTCATCGCCGAGGGCTGGCGAGTACGCAAGAATGGCGAGCGCTTTCGCGCGAGTGTGGTGATCGATGCGATCCGCGATGACGAGGGCAGGCCGATTGGCTTTGCCAAGATCACACGTGACATCACGGAGCGCGAACAGACGCAGCGCGAGCTTGAAGTTGCACGTGAGGCCCTGTTCCAGTCACAGAAGATGGATGCGATCGGCCAGTTGACCGGTGGTGTCGCGCACGACTTCAATAACCTGCTCATGGCGGTGCTGAGCAGCCTCGACCTGCTCAGCCGGCGGTTGCCGGACGATCCGCTCGCCAAGCGCCTGCTCGACAATGCCATCGAAGGCGCCCAGCGCGGCGCGACGCTCACCCAGCGGATGTTGGCCTTCGCGCGGCGCCAGGATTTGAAGGTCGACTCGGTCGACCTTTCGCAATTGCTTTCCGGCATGAACGATCTGGTCCAGCGTTCGATCGGCCCGGAATGGCCGATCTCGACGAACTTTCCGCTCAAGCTCCCGGCGGTGCGAGCCGACGCCAATCAACTCGAGATGGCCTTGCTCAACCTTATCGTGAATGCGCGTGACGCAATGGCTTCGGGCGGGCCGATTCTGATTTCAGCTTCCTGCGAGACGGTGACACAGAGCGTTGCCGCCAAGTTGCCGGCCGGCAGCTATGTGAAGCTGGTGGTGAAGGACAGCGGCACCGGGATGGATGCTGAAACACTGCGACGCGCTGCCGAACCCTTCTTCACGACCAAGGGCGTCGGCAAGGGCACTGGGCTGGGCTTGCCGATGGTGCACGGCATGGCCCAGCAGATCGGTGGAATGTTCGAACTGCAGAGCGAGGTCGGGGAGGGCACATGGGCGGTGCTGTGGCTGCCGGTGGCGGAGGATATGCCGGTAGCGGCCGCGGAGCCCGCCGTGCAACCGATCCCCCGCCACATGGCGCGCCTCAACATTCTTGCCGTGGACGACGATGCGCTTGTGCTCATCAATACAGCGGCTTTGCTTGAGGATCTCGGGCATGAGGTGATCGAAGCGGAATCTGGGGTGGAGGCACTCAAGGCATTTCGGGAACACGACGATATCGATCTGGTGGTGACCGATCAGGCGATGCCAAATATGACCGGAGTCGATCTGATCGCGGCGATCGACGATATCCGCCCCGGCATGCCAGTGATCATCGCCAGCGGTTATGGCGAAGGTGTCGAAACGCCCGGCCGCGACACGGTGCGCCTGAGCAAGCCATTCAATCAGGTCCGTTTGGCCGAAGCTATCGAGCAGGCCATGGAACGCGGGTAGTGGCAGATTCCGGGCCTCGGCTCGCAGTGCTCGTCGCAAGGCGTTGAAGCTCGCGGCTTCACCGCCTCGGGTCTCGCCGCGTACCAGTAATTCACCGTCGATCACGGCATCCTGATCGAATGCCGCGACCAGTTCCGGAAATGCGCCGCTGATCTCCTCTCCGCCGCGGCTGTAAATGCGGGTCGGCCGACCGGCGTAGTTTCATCTCACCCGTCGCGGGCTGGACAGATATGGAGCGAGGACAGGCTCTCGACTACTCCGCGCGCAATCGGCTCCTCAAGCGAACGATCCGGGTGGGTGATCGCGACCAACCGATCGGTCCGGGCCTTGCCCTGCTGGCGGAGATCAAGACTGGCGAACGGCGCATCATCCAATATTTGCTGTCGCCAATTTCGCAAACGATAGACGAGGCGGGCCGCGAACGATGAATATTGTGATCGCGGCCAGACTCCTGTTCAACCGCGGTAGGGGTGCCACCACCTGGCTAGCACAAGGACCGCTTCGGTGTAGGTCTGCGCAGCCTTCGAGCCATTGTTGCAATCTGACCAACTGCCCACCCTGTAAGGATGGAAGCACTTCATCATTATGCGAAGGATGACCGGTCTAGAACTCCTGCCTACGCTCGACTTTTGCGAAACATCCAATATGGATGTTTACGAATTTTCCGTGTGATCGAGAAGGAACCCGCCATGTCGGAGGAGACCCCATTGAACGCTGTTGAGCTTGCTTCCGAGCTCACTATCGCCTGGCTCGGTAATCAGAATAATCGCGTGACGGCCGACGAGGTGCCTGCGTTTCTGCGCACGATGCACGCGACGATCAATGAGTTATCCGGTGGTTCTTCTGCTTCGGGCAGTCTCCAGAATAGTCAAGAATCCGTGGAGGAATTCATTCCCGCAGTGTCTGTTCGCAAATCTCTGGGTTCGAAGGATCACATCATTTCGATGATCGATGGCAAGCCCTACCGGATGCTGCGCCGCCATCTTACCCGGCACGGCTTAACCCCCGAAGAGTATCGCGCGCGCTACAATCTCAAGCCCGATTACCCGATGGTGGCCGAGAATTATTCGATTGAGCGGCGAGCGATGGCGAAGAAGATCGGCCTTGGGAGCAAGGGTCGCATGACGGGGAAACGGACAGCGAAATCGGGCTAGTCTATTACGAGAGCGGCCAAATACTGATTATAGTCTGTCCCAGACGGTCGCGAACGTATCGATCGGCAGCGGACGCAGTTCTGGTGGAACGGGGCAGGAAACCGGCCTTGGGTCCCTTCGCGTAGACCGTCGAGACGAGACGAGAAAGATTGGCGCCGGGCGCACGGTGGAAACGCCAGACAGCAAGACTGCGAGCCGTGCTGCCAAACCGAAGGCAAATGCCGATCTCATTCTGAAAATCCGGTACCCCGGGGTAATAGCGCTGGCGGCCTCATGCGATCCGCCGGCTCGATCCGGCCTAGAACTGAGTTCAGCCAGTGTTTTGCGGTTCGGCTTCCGTTCAGGCTGCCCTCCCGCCAACTGTGACCGACAGGAAGTAGCCGTTCATCTTGCCGATCGCGTATTCTGTAAGTTCGACATATTGTCGGCGTTTATCGCGTAGGTCGGCTTCACGTGTGAGCAGCCCGTTATCGGTCATTTGCGCGATCCAGCGTAGAGCAGTCGTTGCAGGCACTGCTGCGGCATAGCAGAGGCTCGAGACATACACCCGGGTGCCTTCGAGGCGTGCGGCGTAGAGGTCGAGCAAAATATCCCATGCCGGATCGGCGAACAGCCCTTCATCGAAGAAGCGATCGCGCAACCGCCGCCGGCGGATGAGGGCACGCACTGACTCTGCGCTGACCGGCGGCGCAACGACTTCGCGCGACAGATCCTGTGCTCCCGCGATGAGCAAACCACGCAATCGCTCGGTGAACCGGGCCGCGTGCTCATGCGCTTCGCGCAACCGGTCCGTGGTGAAGTCTCGTGGTTCATGCAAGCTGCTCGCTGGCTGCTCCAGCGCTTGGGCGATGGCGAAATCAACCGCCGTGGCATCGGGCGCGCACAGGATCTGGGCGCCAAGCGGTAACAAATGGAATGCGGCGAGATCGATCTGCGAAGGCGCGATCGCCGCGATGATGGGTATGCCCGCGGTATGAAGGTCGGGGGCGATTCTCGTCAGAAAGGCATCGGCAGGCTCCTCTGGTACCGCTGCAAGGTCGATCAACGCCAGGTCCGCCATTGCCGGCAACGGTTCATCTATCTCGCCGGCGATGGGCCAAAGGCCCAGTACGCGCAGATTATGTGCGCGTGCCGGCTCGGCCAGCGCGGGCTGGAGCTGCGTTCCGGTCGCGAACAGCAATGCGCCGGGCGGTCGCTGCCATGTGTCGCTCGCATTTTGATCTTCGCACGCTGGATTACGCATCGTCTGTCTCCTTGCGTGCGCCTCCTGCCTGAGCGCGCCGCGTAGGCGTGTGTTGATTGATCCGGATCGGACCAGATTTGGGCCCGCTTGCTTCACAACAGGCCTTGAGCGCGAAGGCTCATCATCCCCGCACGCGCAATGATGAGATGATCGAGCAGGTCGATCCCGAGACCCTTACCGGTCACGGCGAGGCGGCGGGTCATGTCGAGATCCGCCTTGCTGGGCGTCGGATCTCCGCTCGGATGATTATGGACCAGCACGATCGCCGCGGCGCCAAGCTCGAGCGCCCGGGCCAGGACCTCCCGAACATGCAGCACGGCTTCATCAATCGTGCCGCGCGAGGCAATCTCGTCACGAATGAGCCGGTGCCGCGCGGTGAGGTAAAGCACGCGCACCAGTTCAATGCGAGCGCTGCCCTGTGCGAGCTGAAGATAGCGCTGCAGCGCGTCTGAACCGGTAATGACCGGTCCCTCGAACGCGGCGCTGGCAAGCGCGTGCTGCATGCTCTCGCCGAGCAGCGCCAGCCAGTTTGCCGCAGCTTCGGTGGAGGTGGCTGCGATCGAGGATCGCTCTGCTGCAAGGATTGCAGCGAGCGTGCCGAACCGGTCTAGGAGCCGCTCGGCGGCCTTCTCGGGGTCGGCGCAGGCCGACGCCAGTAGGGCCGCCAGGAGGGATCGCCCCCGCTGCGCCTGCGCCGACGATGCCGGATCGTTGCCACCACAAGGATCAGCAGCATGGGGTAGCTCCACAGCGAGAGCAGCGCATTGTAGGTTGGCGGGATCATTCCCGCTTCCTGTGCGCGCACCCAATGCGCCAATACCCCAAGTCCGTGCAGCGACACCATCGCGATCGGCCAGAAGCGGTTGGCTCGGAGCATCACTGCGATCAGAGCAGCGAGCAGCGTCACGTCGATCACCAGCACGCCAAGTTCGACGTTCAGATATTTTTCGGAACCGATTGCATAGGCGTTGTCCGATGCGATCGAGGCGACAACGAAGAGCAGCGCCACGGTCCGTTCGGGTCCACCACCACGCCAGAGTGCAAAGCCACATGCCAAGCTCAACAGCGAATAATAGATGATGCTCTGCCCCATGCGGGTTGATCGGGCCAGCTTTTGCCGGCCCGGTCAACCCGCATCAGGCGGCGTTGCTGACCGGCAGCGGCGTCACCACAGGATCGAGTGCGCCCATCGGCTTGGCGAGCTCGGGGCAGTCCTCGGTGCCGCCAAAGCCCGCGATCCGGCCAAGACCGATCTCGCGAGGCAGCTCCGCCATTAGCGGATGCGCCTCGAGTATCAGCTGGCGCGCGCGCACCGTCAGCGATGCTGCTTCGGCAACCTTGGCCATCGCCTCGAGTCCGATATTGATCGGAAGCCCGGCATTGATCCGCGCGGTCAGCATGCCCGCAGCACATGCGGCAGCCTGCGTTGCTGCAAGATCGATGGTCGACTCCGTCCGGATGAAGTTGGCGCGGATGGTCTGCGCAGCTTCCAGTCGTTGCTTCAGCATTGAATTACCCCTCCCGCCGGCAACGGCCGGCGCTCAGCCAGAGAATATCCGGATGAGGAGGGGCTGAAGCTCGTTCGACACCGACAACATGCCAGCAAGCACCACCACCACCGCGACTGCGCCTGCAATCGCGATAGCGATGAGCTGCCATGGATGCAGCCGGTTTCGAATTTGCCTGTCCGCCCCCGAAGCCATCGTGCCGGTGAAGCGGGCAGTGGTGAACGTGAATTGCGCACGTTCCTCATTGACGCTCGATCCCGGCGGGTCTGACCCCGTCACCTCGGACATCGCCAATGTGCCGGTTTGCGCGGAGGGCGGAAGACCCTGCGGTTCGTCTACGAACGGTTCGTATCCCTGATCCTCAAAGTCAACGAGCCACCGCGCGGCCTCGAAGCGGTCGCGCGCACCGAGCACATTTAGTGCTCGCTCCAGATCCTTGTGGATCGTGTGGTGCGACTTGCCGAATAGGGGAGCGATCGTCTTCGAATCATGCCCCCGCGCGACAAGTCGCAACGCAGCACGCTGCCGCTCGCTGAGCGTCGCAAGCGCAGCAGCAAATGCCGCAGGACTATGATGCGGACCCATCAATCCGCTTTCCCACACAAGGACTGCAGGTCCTGATGAAATGTTTGCGCCGGTGCTAGCGCGACCACTCGTCCGCGGCGCAAGGGCGGAAGGGAAGGGAAGGGCGGACGCACGGGCATGCCCAATACGGTTAAAATAGCTCTCACTTCGGAGCAATTGGCTACGTGTTACTGGGTCCGAAACGGAGGCACTGGCCTGTCCGCCCTGTCTGCTTGTGGCTAGACTGTCGCCACCGCAGAAGGATTGTGCACCCATGGAGGTTCTCGAAGTTGCCTGGCACCGCAATGGCTGTTCCGGCGAATCGTTCTATGCGGTGCGATTCGCTGATGGTCCCGCCCGTTTGCTGGCACTTGTGTTCGAACAGCCCGGTCGCGTCGTCGTGATTGACCCGATCCTGGCGGCTAATACGGTCGCATTCGGGGAAAATAGCTGGCGCGGGGATGTCTACGAAGCCCAACTGCGCAAAGCGATTACGCAATTCGAGGCGGCACGTACGATCCGAGCCGTTCCTGCCGCCGGATCTTCCGCGCTTCACTAGAGCTCACAGGGAGCCATGCCAGCTCGCCTCTAGTCGAGAAAAAGCCAAATCGGCAGATCGATTTCGTCGCTGTCCCCATAGGAAACTGTCAGGGTAAACTGTCCCACTTGGGCCTGAAAATAGCGGCCCTCGATATAGTTGCTGCTCTCTCGCTCCCTAAAGTCCGTTCCGCCGAGAGCGCCGAATAGGCCGCCGCACTGCTTAAGCCGTCAAGCTGATGCGTGTGGCCCGCCGCTAATGCAATCACCGCTCACGCCTCCTCTCAGTGTAAGAAAAGCGCAAGCGGCTTACGTCCGCAATGGGGTCGTGAGCAGTCGTTCGACATCGGGGCCGCCTATCCGGCGGCTAAGCGCCCTCATTGCTGCCGTTCAACCCGCATGTCAGAGATCCTCAAAGCTGCCGGCGGTCCGGAGGAAATAGCTCGAGATCAAGGGCACTGGCCTACTTGCGGCCGCCTTGATTATATCTGTTCGTTGCTGGCCAGGATTTCCGTCACTCTCGCTAGGGCGGCGCCACGCGGGTCCTCTACGCCGAGGAGGCGGAAGGTTCCTGTCAGGGCGAATGCACAATGCCCGTGCACGGTGGCGACCAATGATCGGGTCAGCGCCTCGATTTCCGAAAATGGCTTGCGAGGAAGCGCTGTCGCGACTTCGCGCTCGACGATGCCGGTCAGGCTGGAGCGGAGAATGCGGTATTGCTCGGGAATTTCCATCCCTGCGGGCAGACGGTGGTCGTAGATCGCCATCCACAAATTCGGATTATCTTCCGCGAAGTCGAAATAGCCCTCGACCAGCGCGGCGATCCGGTCCGGTCCCGCGACGGCGAGCTTGTCGCTGAGTGACCGTGCCCACAAGACGAACGTCTGGCTGTTCAGCGCCATGAGCAGCGCGTCGTGTCCGCCGAACACATTGTGGATCGTGCCGATCGAATAGCCGATCCGCTTCGCGACCTCGCGCGCGGAGAATCCAGAATAGCCGACCTGGGCGAGCAGGCGCTGACCTTCGGCCAGGATCAGCTCCTGCAGTTCTTCGCGCGTATGATCGGACCGGCGTGCCATGGGAGGGAGATAGGCAGTTAATTGAACGCTGTCTAATTATTTAATTGATCGGTGTTCAATTTCGTGACATCCCATCGATGTCCGGTGAGTCGCCGGACATGGAAACGGAATCGAAACGGAGTTGTCGTGATGCAGTCCGAAATATTCCATGGTGTTGCCGGCGATCCTGCGGATCGCGCGCGCGCCGCCGTCGCCGCATAACTGGTTCAGGGGGAAACAGAGCCGTGTCCGCACCCGATCTCTCGCTGCTTGCAAAGCGGCGCTTCGGCCCGTTGTTCGTCGTCCAGTTCCTCGGCGCGTTCAACGACAATGTCCTCAAATA
>CAYOXO010000174.1:0-7966 GCA_964407945.1 uncultured Stakelama sp. | reverse complement strand
CGCTGATGATCACGATGAAGGGGCTGCCGCTCGCCTATTCGAAGGACATGCAGGACGACAAACCGCCGGTGTTCGAGGCGCACGATCTGCTTGCCCTCTCGATCGCGGCGATGACCGGCATGGTCGAGAGCGCACAGTTCCGCACCGACCGCATGCGTGGCCTGGCCGAAAGCGGCTTTTCGACCGCAACCGATCTGGCCGACTGGCTGGTCCGCGAGGGCGGGATCCCGTTCCGCGAGGCGCACCACATCACCGGCCGCGCGGTCGCGGCGGCCGAGGCGAAGAATGTCCGGCTCGACCAGCTTGAGCTTGCGGATCTGCAGACGATCGACCAGCGTATCGATGCGCGAGTCTTCGATGTGCTGACGGTCGATGCGTCGGTGGCGAGCAGGACAAGCTTCGGCGGCACCGCGCCTACGCGGGTGCGGGAAGCAATTGCGGCGGCGCGCGCCGCACTTGAAGTGAAGGCGGCATCCGCCGCTGGAGGAGTATAACGACATGCGTACCCTGGTGGTCTTCACGGCGCTTCTGTTGGCTGCTTGCGGCAACAAGGGCGGCTTGAAACCGGCCGCTGGGGGATCGCTGCCGACCAAACCCTATGGGGCGGTGGCCACACCGACACCGGCCGATTTGGTGAAGGCGCCGCCCCAGACCCGTCCGACGCGCAGCGACGAAGTGCTGAGCAGCTCTCAGGAACGCCGCGGCGACGAGTTCCAACTGCCGCCGCAGTAATCAAGAAGACCCAAATCACATGGATCATTTCAACCGCAAGAACGGCGTCCTCCACGCCGAGGACGTCTCCATTCCCGCGATTGCCGCCGATGTCGGCACGCCGGTCTATGTCTATTCGACCGCGACGCTCGAACGCCATGCCTCCGCGCTCAAGCAGGCGCTTTCCGGCCTGCCCAGCGTCCATCTCGCCTTCGCGATCAAGGCCAACCCCAACCTCGCGGTGCTCGGGGTGCTGGCGCGTCAGGGCTATGGCGCCGATGTCGTTTCGGGCGGCGAACTGAAGCGCGCGCTGGCAGCGGGAATGCCGGCCGAGGACATCGTCTTCTCGGGCGTCGGCAAGACCCGCGCCGAGCTTCAGCTGGGCCTCGACGAGGGCATCGGCCAGTTCAACCTCGAGCTGGAAGAGGAAGGCGAAGTCCTTGCCGACCTCGCCCATGCGCAGGGCAAGACCGCGCCGGCGGTGCTGCGCGTGAACCCGGATGTCGATGCCGGCACCCATGCCAAGATCTCGACCGGCAAGGCCGAGAACAAGTTCGGCGTCGCGATCGACCGCGCGCTCGAGATTTTCGACCGACTGGCCAAGCGCCCCGGTCTCAACCTGCGTGGCGTCGCGATCCATATCGGCAGCCAGCTGACCGAGCTCGCCCCGCTCGAGGCCGCATACAAGCGTGTCGGCGAACTGGTTGCGCAGCTGCGCGCGGCCGGACATACGATCACCCATGTCGATCTGGGCGGCGGCCTCGGCGTCCCCTATCACACCGGGCAGACCGTCTCGACCGCCGAGGAATTCGGCGCAATGGTCACGCGCGTCACGCAAGGCTGGGACGCAACGCTGATGTTCGAGCCGGGCCGCTTCATCTGCGGCAACGCCGGCGTGCTGGTGACCGAGGTGATCTGGGTCAAGCCGGCGGCAGGCAACCCCTATGTCATCGTCGATGCGGCGATGAACGACCTGGCCCGCCCGGCGCTGTACGACGCCTATCACGAGTTCGAGGCGGTCGAGCCGACCGGCGAGAAGTTCGTCGCCAACATCGCAGGCCCGGTGTGCGAGACCGGCGACACCTTTGCGATGGGACGCGAAATCGACGTGGTGAAGTCAGGCGACCTCGCCGTCTTCCGCACCGCGGGTGCCTATGGCGCGACCATGGCTTCGACCTACAACAGCCGCGCGCTGGTGCCCGAGGTACTGGTGTCGGGTGACAAGTTCGCGGTCGTCGCCGACCGCATTCAGCCTGAAACCATCATGGGCGCCGAACGCGTGCCCGAGTGGGTTCGGTGAAACGATCGGGGCTGCCCGTCTTCGTCCAGCTGGACGGGCGGCCCGTGATCCTGATCGGCAGCGGCACAACGGCGGAGGCCAAGCGCCGCTTGCTCGAGCGCGCCGGTGCGGTGATCGTCGACGAGGAGAGTGATGCCCGCCTCGCCATTGTCGCCTGTGACGCCCCCGAAGCCGTGACGGCGCGACTGAAAGCCCGCGCGATTCTGGTCAATGTCGCCGACCGCCCCGACCTGTGCGACTTCACCCTGCCCGCGATCGTCGAGCGCGATCCGGTAACGATCGCGATCGGCACCGGCGGCGCATCCGCGGGACTTGCCGCGGCGCTGCGTCAGCGGCTCGAGACGATGCTTCCGCAATCGCTGGGCGGACTGGCAGATGCGCTCAAGGCAAGCCGCGATGCGATCCGCACGCGCTGGCCCGATGCAGCCGACCGGCGCCGCGCCATCGGCGCCGCGCTGGCCGGGCCGATCGATCCGCTCGCCGATCGGTCCGCAGCGGCGGTCAAGCGCTGGCTCGCGGCACCGAAGGCCGGACAATCGGGGATCGTCAGCATCGCGCTGCGCTCTACCGACCCCGATGATCTCACGCTGCGTGAGGCACGGCTACTGGCCCAGGCGGATCGCATCACGCACCGCGCCGATGTCCCCGCCGAGATCCTCACCCGTGCACGCGCCGATGCCGAACGGATTGAATGTGATGCGCCGCCCGCTAATTTGCCCGGCCTCACCGTGGATCTGGAGATGGCCATTTGAGCGGCTTTGCCTATGTCATCAACCGCAGCGGCGTGCGCACGCTCGATGCGCATGACGCGATCGGATTGCGGCGCGGCTTCGTGTGGATCCACCTCACCTCGCGCGATGAGGAGGTGCAGGCATGGCTGCGCGACGTTGCCAAGCTCGACCGCTTCACGGTGGAGGCACTGACCGCGCTCGAAACGCGGCCGCGCTGCGACCAGATCAATGGCGGCGCGGTACTCAACCTGCGCGGGATGACCCATGCGGCGATGCGCAGCTCCGACCCACTCGCGTCGATCCGCCTCTATGCCGAGGGGGATCGAGTCATCTCGGTTACGCGCCTACCGCTCGATGCGGTCGATGTCGCGCGTACGGCGACCGAGGCGGGCGATGTGCGCGATGCGGGCGACCTGATCGCCACGCTGGCCGAAGCGATCACCGAACAGCTCGACCCGCAGGTCGCCGATCTCGGCGATTCGCTCGATAGCTGCGAAGAACAGCTCGACGCGCGTGAGGCGTTCGAATTGCGCAAGAAGGTCAATGTCGTGCGGCGCCAGGCGATCGGCTATCGCCGCTTCCTCTATCCGCAGCGTGTGGCGCTTGAGAAGCTGGCAGCCCTGCCCGTCCGCTGGCTGGGCGACGATGACCGGCTGCACATCGGCGGTGCGGCCGATCGCGCCGCGCGCATGGCCGAGGAACTGGAGAGCATTCGCGAGCGCGCCGCGCTGATCCACGAAACGCTGACCGACCTGCGCGCCGAAGTGATCGATCAACGATCGCTGGTGATCGCGATCGCGGCGATGGTGTTCCTTCCGCTCACCTTCATCACCGGCCTGTTCGGGATGAACGTGCAGGGCATCCCCTATAACGACCATCCCGGATCATTCTGGGTGATCACCGCCTTCAGCGTGTCGGTGGCGGCGGTCGTAACCTTCTATTTCGTCAGGCGACACTGGTTCCGCTAAGGCGCTCGACCTCGGCATTGAGCGAGCTGATCGAATTGACCAGCCGCGCCCGGTCGGCCCGCGTCACGGCAAGTTCGGTCCGCGCCTCACCCAGTTCGATCGCCCGCGCGGCGACGCGCGCGTCGAGCGAGGCAACCGCACGCTTCAATTCCGCGATCCTGCTCGCGCGCCCAAGCGTCCGGTCGATCCGCGCGAGCAGCACGTCGAAGTCGAACGGCTTGGCGACATAATCGTCCGCGCCTGCGGCGAGCGCCTCGACCACGGCACTGCTGTCGCTGCGTGCGGTGATCATGATGACGGGGAGGTCGGCGGTGCGCGGCGTCGCGCGCAAATCCGCCAGAACTTCGACGCCGGACATGCCGGGCATCATCATGTCGAGCAGGACCAGGTCGAAACCGCGCCCGGAAATCAGGTCGATCGCCTCGCGCCCATTGTCGCTCAGCACCACCATATAGCCCGCCTGCCCAAGCCGGGCGCCCATGACGTTGAGATTGGTGCGGCTGTCGTCCACGATCAGCACCGTGGCAGCGCTCCGGCGCGACTCGCTCGGAAGGAGGCTCTGGCTCATGCGTGCGAATCTAGCGCGAAAAGCGTCACGATCCCGTTAAGCCCCCGACAACCACATAACGGGTGGCGGGTTCAGCGGCGCAGAAAGCCCAGAATCTGATCGACCATGATGCCGAGCTGAGGCGACGCCTCCGCCACGGCATCGCCGGTACCGGGGCCGGTGTTGATCGCCACGCCCAGCGGCGTCGGCCAGCCGCGCAGTGCGTGGATCACGGTCCGCAGCGCAACCAGCGTCGAGACCGCCGCCTGCCAGCCCCCCGCCGTCGCGACCAGCCCGACCGGGATCCCGTCGAAATAGGGGCGCGCGTCGCCGCGCAGCTGTTCGGCATAGTCGAGCGCATTCTTGACCATGCCCGAGAGCGAACCATGATAGCCGGGCGACCCGACGATCAGCCCGTCGGCATCGCGCAGCACCGACACGAAATGCGCAACCCGCGGGTCGTCGGTATTGCAGCCCAGTTCATAGTGCGGGAAGTTGATCGCCTCCCCGGTCAGCAGCGTGACACGCGCGCCTTTTGCCTCGGCCAGCGCCAGGCAGTGCGCGAGCGCGCGGCCGGTCGCCGATTCGGGACGCGAGGTGCCGCCCAGGGCGACGATGTGCGGCTTGCTCATGCGCTCGCGCTAGCCGAAACAGATGCCCCGGACCACCCACTGATACGAACGCGGGGATAAAGAGAATATGCAGGCACCATTGGCGGGGATGCGGGTGATCGAGATCGATGCGATCGGCGCGGTCCCGTTCGCGTCGATGCTGCTCGCAGACCTGGGGTGCGAGGTGGTGCGCGTGGCCCAGCCGGGCAGCGGCACCAGCGCGATCGTCCCGGCCCTGTATCGCGGGCGACAGGATGTGACGCTCGACTTCCGCGAACCCGCGGCGATCGCCGAGGTACTCGCCCTGGCCGAACATGCCGACGCGCTGGTCGAGGGAATGCCGCCCGGATCGATGGAGGCGCTGGGGCTGGGACCGGACCGATGCCGCGCACGCAATCCCCGCCTCGTCTATGGCCGGGCGAGTATCTGGGGGCAGACCGGGCCGCTCGCCGGGCGACCGGGCAGCGATATCAACGTGCTGGCGCTGACCGGCGCGCTGCACGCCATTGGCGCGGCCGATGCGCCGGCAGTGCCGCTCAACCTGCTTGGCGACCATGCCGGTTGCGGGCTTTTCCTCGCGCTCGGCATGGTTTCGGCGATGCTTGGGGCACAGATGAATGGCGAAGGGCGTATCGTCGATGCCGCTGCGATCGACGGGGTCGCGACCTTGATGGCGCTGACCCAGAGCCTGTTCGCGAGCGGCCGCTGGGTCGACCGGCGCGAAGCCAATCTGATCGACGGCGGCGCGCCCTTCTACCGCAGCTATCCTTGCGCAGACGGCCAGCATGTCGCGGTCGGCGCGATCGATCCTGCCCAGTTCGAAGCGCTGTGCGCGGGGCTGGGTTTCGCCGCCGGCAGCTTCGTGCAGCTCGACCGGGCGGGCTGGCCCGCGATGGCGGCACGCTTCGCCGAGCGGTTTGCGGCGCGGACGCGCGACGAGTGGGTGCGCAGCTTCGCGCAGGGCGAGGCGTGTGTCACCCCGGTGCTGTCCTTGGCCGAAGCGGCACGGCATCCGCATGCGCTGGCACGCCGGCCAATCGCGGCAGGACCGGAGGGCGCGGCCACCGCGCCGCAATTCGATCCGCGCGCCGGTGTGGCGCCGCCGGCGCGTGCCGTATTCGTCGATGAGGTACTCGCGCGCTGGGCGCGTTAGGCCGCGCGCGCCTGGCTCCACGCGCCGGCAATATCCTCGAGATCGTCGGCGACCGCGCGGAAGGGCGCCGGATCGCTACCGATGCTGGCGTTGAGGATCTGCGCGCGCAATCCGTGATAGAGCGTCGCGAGCGTTCGCGACACTTCACCCCCACGCTCGAAATCGAGATTCGATTCGAGCGCGAACAGGATCGCAGTGGCGCGCGCGATCCGCTCGCTCTTGATCGTCAGCTGCCCCTTCTCGGTCGCAAAGGCGGCGGCACGAAGCGCGGCGATGCTCTCCTTGTACATAAGCTCGACCAGCTCGTACGGGTCGGCGGCGGCGGTACGGCCGACCGCATCGATCGAGCGATAGGTCTGGGCGGCATTGGCGTTGATCCGGATCGGGGGCTTCATCGCATCAACCCCGGTTGTTCCACGCGTCGATCTGATTCTTGAGGAAGTCCTGGGTCTTTTTGTACACAGCGACCTTGGCATCCATGCTGGCGAACTGACGCGTCATGCGGAGGCGGACATCCTCGGTCTTGGCGAGCACATCGGCCTTGTCCTTGGCGAGGTCGCCCTTCGCCTTGTTGTAGTTCGCCTCGCTCGCACCCAGGCCCCGCTCCGTATTCGTCGCGGCCGATGCGATCGCGTTGAGCGCCGTGACGAGGCCGTTTCCGGTCGTCGCATTGCCCTTGGGCTCGGCGAACATCTTCTCGACCGCCTCCGGATTGTTGACCAGCGCCTTGGTGAGCAGCGCATTGTCGAGCATCAACGTGCCGTCGCGGTTGGTCTTGACCCCGATCTCCGCCAGCTTCGTCAGCGCGCCGTCGCCGATGGGAGACATGGTGAGCTGCTGAAGCTGCCGCCTGAGTTCGCGCGCCGCAAGGTCGGTCCGCAGCGAGCCGGTTTCCGGATGCAGATCGGCGCGTAGCGCGGTGAAGAGCTCGTTATAAGTTGCAACGAAATCCTGCACCGCGTTGGTCAGCGCGGTGGTCGGCAGCGTCTTGCCGATGGTGACGATCGTGCCCGGCTGGGCACTGTTGAGGTCGAGCTTCACGCCGGGGATCAGGTCGGTGATCGTGTTCGATTCGCGCTTGAGCTGAACCCCGTCGATCGCCACCAGCGCATCGGCAGCGGCGCTGCCGATCGTGGTGCCGGTGGCGCCGACGCCGATGTTGAGCGCGGCGAGCCCTTCCTGCCCCGGAGTCTCGGTCGCGGTCAGCGTGAATGCGCGATCGGCGCCGGTTGCCCCTTTGACCACCAGCCGCGAGCCGGCCGCATCGGTCAGGATCGAGGCGCTGACCCCGGCATTGGCGGCGTTGATCGCATTCGCGATACCCTCGAGGCTTGAATTGGTCGCGTCGATGGTGATGTCGATCGGGGTGGCAGTGCCGGGGGTAAAACCGGTCATCGCGCCGTTCGAAACCGTCCCGGTGCCGAGCGTGAGGGTGAGCTTACCCTGCCCGATCGCCGCGGCCTTGTCGGCCACGGGTGCGGCGTGCGCGGTCTGGCTGGCGGCGAGCTGGCGCACCTCGATCCGCGCGTTGAGCGTGGTGAGGTTGGCCCCGCTCAGGCGCGAGACGTTGAGGATCGATGTGTTCGAGCTGGTCGGCTGAGTGGCGAGCGTGCCACCGCGCGCGAGGCCGGCCACGGCATTGGCGAAGCTGGTGATGTTGCTCTTATGGGCTCCGGCCGCACTGATCTGGGCGGTCAGCGTGTCCTCACGCTTCTTGAGCCGGGCGTTGCGATACTCGAACTGCTTTTCGACCAGTTCCTTGACCAGCGCTGTGGTATCGATGCCGGATGCGCCGCCGAGCGTTTTTGGAATCGATTCAATCGCCACGTGCACGTCCCCCTTTGACTGGATTAACGGCCGTCATCGCGCGGCCTTTAGTAGGTTTGCGGCACCGGCCCGCTCCCCCGCCCGGCCACCCATCGAGAGTACCGTGTGGGTGGCCGGG
>CAYOXO010000173.1:0-7994 GCA_964407945.1 uncultured Stakelama sp. | reverse complement strand
GATCAAACGGCTTCGCGCCAAGCTCGACGCGCCGGGTGAGGACAAGCTGCTCCATACCGTGCGTGGCATGGGCTATGTGCTCGAACCGCGCGACGAGGTAACGGCGTGATGCCGCGTTCGATCGCCGGACGGCTTGCGCTGATGTTCGGGCTCGCGGTGACAGCCGTATCGACGATTGCCGGCATCGCTCTATTCGCGTTCCAGTCGGATCAGTTGCGCCACCACAAGCGCGAGGAGCTGGGCGCGCGATTCCAGATCGTTGAGCGGATGGTGCAGGATGTGCACAATACCCGCAAATGGCCCTTCATTGCCGCCAAGCTCCAGGACTTCAGCCCGCCGGACGGGAGCCTCTATTTCATCGTCGAGAGTACTGATCCACGCTTCGTGCTTCGTCCCGAGGCACTGGCGGTTGCGCAGTGGCAAGCCCCGCGCGACGGCTTCGACAAGGTGATTCTGTCGGGGCAGAAGTATCTGACGCTCGCGCGCATCGTTCCCGCGGCGGGCGAGCGGCCCGACGTACGGCTGATCATCGCATCGCGCAGCAAATATATCGATGAGACCGAGACTGGGCTCGCCATCGGCATCGCGGTGATGTCGCTCCTCGCCGTTGCCGCAGTCGCGGCACTCGGCTGGTGGATCGCCCGTCGGAGCCTGGCGCCGGTCGATCGCCTGTCCGAACATGCCCGGCTGCTCGGCGCCGAGACCTTGGCACAGCGCCTGCCGACCGAAACCTTGCCCGCGGAGCTCTCGGGGCTGGTGCTCTCGCTCAACGATGCGCTCGACCGTGTGGAAGACAGCTATCAGCGTCTGTCGACCTTCAATGCCGATGTCGCGCATGAGCTGCGCACCCCGCTCGCCAACATGATCGGCGGCACCCAGGTCGCATTGTCGCGCAGCCGACCCGCTCACGAGCTCGAGGAAGTGCTCCAGTCGAACCTCGAAGAGCTCGATCGGATGCGCCGCATCGTCAACGACATGCTCTTCCTCGCCCGCGCCGATCAGGGTGAGGTCGCCGCCAATCTGAGCCTCTGCTCGCTGGCGGAAGAGACGCGCAAGAGTGCCGAGTTCATGGCCCCGGTGTTCGACGAAGCCGGCGTCACGCTGGAGATCGACGGCGACGCCGAAGTTCCGATCGAGCGAGCACTGTTCGGGCGCGCGATGACCAACCTGCTCGACAATGCGGTGCGGCATGGTCAAACGCCGGGGCGGATCGCCGTCACGATCGGCTATGAGGGCGACGCTGCCTCCATCGGTGTATCCAACCCGGGCGCGGCAATCGATCCTGTCCATCTCGACCGTATCTTCGACCGCTTCTACCGGATCGATCCGTCACGCTTCAACGACGGCGAAAGCCATGGTTTCGGCCTGGCACTCGTCAAGGCGGTGGCGCGGATGCACGGCGGGTCCGTGTTCGCCCGAAACGAGCCAGGACGGATCTGCATCGGTTTCACCGTATCGCGGACCGGTCGGTCCGTCGATGGAACCGCGATCGTGTCCAGATGAGCCCGACGTGCATCGCGCATGTCGTTGCGGGTTAATAGCCGCGTCGCGACCCGAACCAAAATCTTGATTCTACAATAAAAATATCCGCCGATGGCCGGATCGCGTCGTCGGCGGATATTTGAAGATGGTAGCGGAGGAGGGACTTGAACCCCCGACCCCAGGATTATGATTCCCGTGCTCTAACCAACTGAGCTACTCCGCCCTACCAAGGCGGCCCTTCTGGGCGAGCGGCGCACATAAGTGGGGTTTTCCAGCCGGTCAAGCGAACATATGCCGCGACAGGCTTTCCCATGGCCCGTTACGATAATACCAGGTGGCCAGACCTGCGATTTCCACCTCCCGCGCGCGGAATTCCTTCCCCAGCGCGCCCAGCAGCAATTTGGCCATCGACGGCGCCACCTTGTTCTGGATCGTAATGTGCGGCCGCCAGGCGCCCGCGTCCTGCGGCATCATCAGTCCCGCAAATGCTTCCGCCAGCTCGCTGCGGATCATCGCCAGTTCCGGCGATTCGACCTTCACCGCTACCCCACGCCCCAATGACATCAACCCCGCCACCTTGGCCACCGGCGCGCGCGCGCCGCGCGTCGCGCCGGTCAGCCGATGTTTCAACTCATCCTCCACCGAAGGCGGAAGATGATGGAACAGGGTCAGATGCGCCGGCAGAACATTGCGCTCGGGCGGATAATGCTCGCGCCGCAGCGCATCGAACACCGCCTGGTCCGCCCGGCCGAGGAGCGCGGTCACGATAATTGGGGCAGCAGCCATTTCATCCGTCATCCCGTCCCCGGGGCCACGGGGCCACGGGGCCTTCAGCCATGCCCTCAAGGCCCCCTCTGCCACCCTATTGACCCGGCACAGGGCCGGGATAGCGGGTGAAAGAAGACTCCGCTCAGATTTCGACCTGGCTGCCCAGTTCGACGACGCGGTTGGTGGGCAGGCGGAAGAACTCCATCGCGCTTTCCGCGTTGCGCAGCATCCATGCGAACAGTTTCTCGCGCCAGATCCGCATCCCCGGCCGCTCGGACGGCAACAGCGTCTGGCGGGACAGGAAGAAGCTGGTGTCCATCATGTTGAACACGCCGCCGCACTTGCCGCCGCAAGCACCGATCGCCTTGAGCGCGCCGGGCACGTCGGCCTCCTGCATGAAGCCGTAATAGAGCAGCATGCGGTGGAAGCCCTGCCCCAGATCGTCGATCTTCACCCGCGCCTCCTCGGCGACATAGGGAACGTCGGCGATCTTCACGGTGAGCAGGATCACCCGCTCGTGCAGCACCTTGTTGTGCTTGAGATTGTGGAGCAGCGCGTGCGGCACCCCCTCGGGGGTCGAGGTCATGAACACCGCGGTGCCGCCCACCCGCGTCGCGGAGCCCGCGGCGGACTGGATGAACACCTTGATCGGCATCGCGCCCTCGCGCATCCGCTCGACCATCAGGCGCCGGCCCTTTGCCCAGGTGGTCAGCAGCGTGAAGATGATCACGCCGGCGAACAACGGGAACCAGCCGCCATCCGGGATCTTGGTCAGGTTGGCGCTGAAATAGGCGAGGTCGATCAGGAAGAAGACCGCCAGGAACGGGATCGCGTAGCGCTTCTTCCACTTCCACAGGCTGAACAGCACTACCGCCAGCAGGCAGTTGTCGATCAGCATCGCCCCGGTCACCGCGATGCCATAGGCCGCGGTGAGGTTGGACGAGGTCTGGAAGGTCAGCACCAGCAGGATGATCGCGACCATCAGCGCCCAGTTGATGAGCGGGATATAGATCTGCCCCGCGGTCGATGCGCTGGTGTGCGAGATGCGCAGGCGCGGGATGAAGCCCAGCTGGATGCCCTGCTGCGTGACCGAGAAGGCACCGGTGATCACCGCCTGCGATGCGATGATCGCCGCCATCGTGGCGAGACCCACCAGTGGCAGCCGCAGATATTCGGGAGCGAGCATGTAGAACGGGCTCTGCAGCGCGGAGGCGTCGCGCATCAGCAGCGCCCCCTGCCCCATATAGTTGCACATCAGCGCCGGCAGCACGAACCACAGCCACGAGATGCGGATCGGCTTGCGTCCGAAATGCCCCATGTCCGCATAGAGCGCCTCGGCACCGGTCACCGCCAGCACGACCGCGCCGAGCGCGAGGAACGCGGCAAGCCCATCGCTCAGGAAGAACTGCACCGCATAATGCGGTGAAAAAGCCCAAAGGATCTCGGGCGTCTGGATCGCACTCAGCACGCCCAACGTCGCGATCGTCGCGAAATAGGTCAGCATGATCGGGCCGAACATCGCACCCACACGCGCCGTGCCGGTCCGCTGGATCGCGAACAGCCCGACCAGCAGGCCCACCGCGATCGGCAGGATCCAGTCCTTCGCCGCAGGGGCCGCAACCGCGATACCCTCGACCGCCGACAGCACCGACACCGCCGGGGTGATCATCGAATCGCCATAGAAGAGCGCGGTTGCAAACACGCCGAGCAGCACGATCCCGGCAGTCCAGCGCTTCTGTCCGCTGGCGGCGTTGATCAGCGCCAGCAGCGCCAGGCTGCCGCCCTCGCCCTTGTTGTCGGCGCGCATGATGACGGTGACGTATTTCAGCGTCACGATCAGCAGCATCGACCAGAACATCAGGCTGATCACGCCCATGATGTGCGCTTCGTCGAGCGTCAGCGGATGGTGCCCCGCAAAGGCTTCGCGGAACGCGTAGAGCGGGCTGGTGCCGATATCGCCGAACACGATCCCGATCGCACCGACGACCAGCTTCGCGATGGCCGTCGGGCGGCCATGTCCGTGATGCTGATCATGGGTGAGATGGGAAGACGAGTCGTCGGCCGGCTCGGGGCTTCCGTTGGCCTCGCTCACGGGAGAAACTTGCGTACCGTGGCGAGCAATGCAGTGGTCATGTCAGACCGGCTACCTGTCCGTTGAAACGGCGGCGCAGTTAGCACGTGCAACATCGCGGTGCAATTGCAGGAACTTTTACCGTCCCGCGGCGGGAAATAGCGCATTCGCCTCGCTTCGCGTCGGCACCGCTCGCAGGACGAAGCTGGAACTGATCTTCACGACCCCGGGCAGCCGTCCCATCTCTTCACGGTGCAGCCGCTCATAATCGTCGAGATCGCGGCACAATATTTTCAGACGATAGTCGTAGCCGCCCGAAACCAGCGCGCATTCGACGATCCCGTCGATCTGCGCCACCGCCGCCTCGAATCGCGCCAGATCCTCGCCCACTTCGGTGCCCAGCGTGATATCGACCATTGCGGTGACGCTGTAGCCCAGGCGTCGCAGCCCCAGCCGCGCGGTGTAACCCAGGATATGTCCCGACGCCTCCAGCGCTTGGATGCGGCGCGTGCAGGCCGACTGCGAGAGCCCCACTTGTCCCGCAATCTGGCTCACCGGCGCACGGGCGTTGAGCGACAGCTGTTTCAGGATCGCTTCGTCAATCCGGTCCATATTGCATAAATCTCACTTGAAGGCATACCAATCGGAATATTCATGCATACCGCCAGCGCAAGGCACATAAGTTTGCAGAGATTCGCGGCGGCATCCTGCGTTACGGTCCTCTTCGAAACAAATCGAATCCAACAAATCGAAACCGGAGAGTGAAGATGCGCGTCGGCGTTCCCAAGGAAATCAAGAATCATGAGTATCGCGTCGGCCTGACGCCGTCGCTGGTCGCGGAACTCACCGCGCACGGCCATGACGTGGTCGTGCAGACCAATGCGGGCAGCGGCATCGACATCCAGGATGCCGACTATGTCGCCGCCGGCGCGCGTATCGTCGCCACCGCTGCCGACGTGTTCGCGCAGTCCGACATGATCGTGAAGGTCAAGGAGCCGCAGCCGCAGGAAGTGGCGATGCTCGAACCGCGCCATACGCTGTTCACCTATCTCCACCTCGCGCCCGATCCCGAGCAGGCGGCAGGTCTGATCAAGTCGGGTGCGACCTGCATCGCCTATGAGACGGTCACCGCCAACGACCGCTCACTCCCGCTGCTGAAGCCGATGAGCGAGGTCGCGGGCCGCATGTCGGTTCAGGTCGGCGCGCATTATCTCGAGAAGGAACAGGGCGGCCGCGGCGTGTTGCTCGGCGGCGTCCCCGGCGTCGCGCCGGCCAAGGTCGCGATCCTCGGCGGCGGCGTGTCGGGCATCAACGCGGCGCAGATGGCCACGGGTCTGCGCGCCGACGTCACCATCTACGATATCAGCAATGCTCGCCTTGCCGAGCTGGACTTGCATTTCGGCAGCCAGATCAAGACCGCCTATGCCAGCAAGGCGGCGATCGCGGCGGCGGTGACGCAGGCGGAACTGGTGATCGGCGCAGTGCTCGTGCCGGGCGCCGCCGCGCCGAAGCTCGTCACCCGCGACATGCTCAAGACGATGAAGCGCGGCTCGGTGCTCGTCGATATCGCAATCGATCAGGGCGGCTGCTTCGAGACCAGCCATGCCACCACCCACGAGGATCCGGTCTATGAGGTCGACGGCGTGATCCATTATTGCGTCGCCAACATGCCAGGCGCGGTCGCGCGCACCAGCACTTTCGCGCTCAATAATGCGACGCTGCCGTTCGTGATGAAGCTCGCCAATCTCGGTGCAGAGGCGGCGATGGCTGCCGATCCGCACCTTGCAGCCGGCCTCAACGTCTACAAGGGCGCGATCACCCACGAAGCGGTGGCCGAGGCGCTCAACCTGCCCTTCACGGCCTGGAAGCCGTAAACCCCTCGCTCGCCGCCGCCTTTCCCTCTTCCCGGGCGGCGGCGGGCAACCTCAATCCAGTGCGTTCAACCAGGTCTCGGCCGCGTGGGGCGAGAGAAAGATATTCTGATATTCGACCAGAGTGCGGCGCAACTGCATCTTGAGCAAGCTGGACTCAACGATCAACGCGACCCTGTCGCCGTCCCGGTATAGTGCCAGATTCCCCACCCGCATCCGCTCGGCAGCCTCTTGGGTGCGGATCGGGGAGTTTCGCAGGTCTGCCAGCACACGCACCCGGCCGAAGCGCAATCGTGCATCGCGCACAGCATCGCCCAACACCGCAAGGTAGCGATCGACATCCGAAAGCTGTTGCACGGCGACGCGGTTGATCCGCAGGATTTTGAGCTGGTCGTCGCGGATGATCTCGTACAAGCCCGGCTCCGATGCCACGACCTGACAATCACCATCCACCGCCGATGGTGCCACCGGTGCCACGGTCCCTCCCCCAATATTTGCTGCGCGCATGGTTTGACGTGCTTAGGTAAATAATCCGTGTGAGAGACGCGCCTGCCTCCATGCGCAGGGGATTTTCTTGCCTTTCGCGCCTGCTCCGGCTAAGGCGCGCCCCGTCCGGCGAGTGGGTGCTCGCGGAGGGGAGGCGCGGAGAGATGATCTCACGCGCCATTTTCGCTTTGGATGCAAAGCGTTCAGCCTCCGATCCGCACCCGCCCAACGGATGCCGTGACCGGCATGCGGCCGCCACGGCATTTCGGCCTTCAAGACCGCTGGATCCAACCAGCCGGCCGGAAAAACGATAGTTAGGACTGAACCCTTTATGGCCACTTCGGCAAACCCCACGCGCGACGATTTCGCCGCGCTGCTCGACCAGACCCTTGGCGGAGCAGAAAGCTTTGAAGGCCGTGTCGTCATCGGCACCGTCACCGGCATCGAAAACGACCTCGCGATCATCGACGTCGGTCTCAAGAGCGAAGGCCGCGTGCCGCTGCGCGAATTCGCGGCGCCGGGCCAGCCCGCTGACCTCAAGGTCGGCGACGAAGTAGAGGTCTATGTCGACCGCGTCGAGAATGCGAACGGCGAAGCGATGCTCAGCCGCGACCGCGCCCGCCGCGAAGCCGCGTGGGACAAGCTCGAGCTCGAATTCAGCCAGGGCAACCGCGTCGAAGGCGTGATCTTCGGCCGCGTCAAGGGCGGCTTCACCGTCGATCTCAGCGGCGCCGTGGCGTTCCTGCCGGGCTCGCAGGTCGATATCCGTCCGGTGCGCGACGTGCAGCCGCTGATGGACCTGCCGCAGCCCTTCCAGATCCTGAAGATGGACCGCAAGCGCGGCAACATCGTCGTGTCGCGGCGCGCCGTCCTCGAAGAGAACCGCGCCGAGCAGCGTTCGGGCCTGATCCTGTCGCTGGCAGAAGGTCAGGTGATCGATGGCGTCGTCAAGAACATCACCGACTACGGTGCATTCGTTGACCTCGGCGGCATCGACGGCCTGCTCCATGTCACCGACCTTTCGTACAAGCGCGTCAACCATCCGAGCGAAGTGCTGAACATCGGCGACACGGTGAAGGTGCAGATCATCCGCATCAACCGCGACACCCAGCGCATCTCGCTCGGCATGAAGCAGCTTGAGAGCGATCCGTGGGATGGCGCCGGCGCCAAGTATCCGATCGGCGCGAAGCTGTCGGGCCGCGTGACCAACATCACCGAGTATGGCGCGTTCGTCGAGCTGGAAGCCGGTATCGAAGGCCTCGTCCACGTTTCGGAAATGAGCTGGACCAAGAAGAACGTCCATCCGGGCAAGATCG
>CAYOXO010000172.1:0-8100 GCA_964407945.1 uncultured Stakelama sp. | reverse complement strand
CTCTCGGAGGTGACCCAAGCGCGGAGCGAGGAGGTTGTCGAGGGTATTTGGACGATTCCGGCAGGCCGCACCAAGAATTCGAGTGCGCATCGCATCGCGCTGGGACCTTGGGGGCAACGGTTGATGCACTCCAACAACGAATGGGTTTTTCCGGCGGAGCTTGTCGAGGGCCCACGCACGCAAGGCTGGTACGAGGCGCGTGATCGCGTGCGCGCTCGAATGAGCGAGATCGCCGGCTACGCTGTCGAGCATTTCGTGCCGCACGATCTGCGGCGCACGGCCCGATCGAACACCAAGCGGCTCAAGGTCGACTATGAGACCGCGGAGGCCATGATGAACCATCTAAAGAGGGGACTGGATCGCACCTACGATCAGTATGAGCTCGAAGACGAGAAGCGGGCCTGGTTCCTGCTTTGGGAGAGTGAGATCTTGGGAATAGCGCGGCAGGCAGGCGTCGCTGAATTGCTGGAGGGGCCTGCAGGGGCGCAGAGTGAGATCGCTGCCGCTGCCGATGCGACGGAGGCGCAGTTCTCCGCGAGGGCCGCTCCAGACGGGCGGATCCAATCTTTGCCGACGCCTCGCCGGAGCTCCCGCGCACGCTATCGATCTATGCTGTCGCCAAGGAGATAGTGGAGAATGTGGGCGCGGGTCGCCGAGCGTTTCCTCTACCAATGTGCTCGCCGGCTATCCTTCACAGACCTTGTCGGGCGCGCGGTCTATTTCGCGCTGAGCAAAGGCGATCGTGCGGCGGCACGAGCACGCGGCGGCTTCGAGGCGGCCATAATCGAGGATATCGATACTGCCGCGCCGGCTGCGGATCAGACCTGCCCGCTGGAGCGCGGATGAGGTCACCGCGATTGTGGAGCGCTGAACACCCAGGATGTTGGCCAGCTCCTCCTGGGTTAGGGTCAGATGAGGGCCGCGATGGCTCCGTGCTGATGCATCGAGCAGGACGCGGCACATGCGGCTTTCCACGCGATGGATCGCCGTGCAGGCAACGAGTTGCCTGGCTTCGACGAGTAGCGTCTCGACATGCTTGTGGATTGCTACACGCAGATTTGCAGACTGCTCGAAGAGCTCTCGATAATGCGAATCGCGGATGCGCCAGGCGGTGCCGCCGATCTGCACGAGCGCGCGCGAGTAGCTGAGGCGGCTGCCGCAAGCCTCGAACGCGCCGAAGGCACCGTTGCGGCCGACCATTCCCCCGCTGATACTCTCGCCCTCGACGCTTTCCGACGCGATGCAGATCAGCGCATCATCAGGAAACCATACCCAGACCACTTCTGTGCCCGTCTCCTGCAGAACCTCCCCGCGAGAAAGTTCGACGCGCTCGATGTGGGTAGCGAACCGCAGGGCAATGGCGGGCTCGATTTCGGCAAGGATTTCGTTCTTGGGATTGAAGGTCATTGGGGCCCCGGAGGCGCCGGGAGCGGGCCGGCGCATGGTTGAAGATGGAACAGATCCGGCGTCTTTGCCGGCGTAAATCCGAGAATAGCGGAACTGTCAGCGAACGTATGCTTTTATGAGAGTGGAACCGACCAGCAGCGGACACGATGCGCATGACACTGAATGCGGAAGAACAGCCGCTCAAGGTAGACGTGTTGAACGGCGAGGTCGTCATGACAGGTCCGCGGGTTGCTATTGCGCTGCATCCGATGGCGGCAACCGAAACAGCCCAGCGGCTGCTCGCGGCAGCCGATCAGGCCAGCGAGCAGGCGCGCGCCGCAGCCGACCGACACCTATAAAGCGGCCTGAAACGGCCTCTCCCAAGGGCGGCGAGGATTTGCAAGAGGTTGGGGCGATGATGGGATGCTCGAGCATCCTGGCAGCATAATCGACTCATTCGCGGGCTTCTGTTGGGTATCGAACACAACGCGGGCCGTTCGCCGCGTATGGCGCATCCCTTGTTAAGAGAGGGACGCGTATCAAATGGAACTGGCATATCGCCCGACGGCCGTGGTTCCGACCGGCGTTCCAGGCCTCGATCCCGTTCTGGCCGGGGGATATGCCGAGAATCGCGTTCATCTGATTGAAGGTCAGCCCGGGTCGGGCAAGACCAGCATGGCGCTGCAATTCTTGATGGACGGAGCGAGGCACGGCGAACTCGGCCTATACGTTACCTTGTCCGAGACGACGGCCGAGCTGTGCGCAGTTGCGGCGAGCCATGGCTGGACCTTTGACGGAATCGAAATCTTCGAGATGGTCCCGCCTGAACTCGCGCTGGATCCCAATGCGCATCAGACCGTGCTCTATTCCTCCGAGCTCGAACTCGGTGAGACGGTGCGGATGGTCATGGCGGAGGTCGCGCGCGTCAAGCCAAAACGGCTGGTGTTCGACAGCCTGTCGGAAATACGCCTGATGTCGCAGGGCTCGCTCCGCTATCGTCGTCAGGTCCTCGCGCTCAAACACTTCTTCCTGCAGCTCGGCTGCACGGTATTGATGCTCGACGACCTGACTTCGGAACAGGACGATCTCAACCTCCACAGCATCAGCCATGGCGTACTTCGCCTCGAGCAGGTCGCTGCCTTGTATGGAGCGGAGCGCCGTCGGCTGCGCTGCATCAAGATGCGGGGAACCAAGTTTCGGGGCGGCTATCATGATTTCACGATCGAGCGCGGCGGCTTGCGCGTATACCCGCGGCTGGTCGCGGCCGACCATCACGTAAAATTCGCGGCCGACGTTGTCGGCAGCGGAGTTCCGGCGCTGGATGCGCTTGTCGGCGGGGGGCTCGATCGCGGGACCAGCACCCTGATCATCGGTCCCTCCGGCTCGGGCAAATCATCGCTGTCGTTGCAGTTCGTTCATGCGGCGCTGCAACGTGGTGAGTCCGCGTTGATCCTGGTATTCGACGAAGTGCGCAGCGTATTCCTGCGGCGTGCCCAAGGTATGGGCTTCGAACTCAAGCCGTTTCTGGACCAGGGCCTCCTGCACCTGCGCCAGATCGATCCGGCGGAATTGACACCGGGCGAGCTTACCGCTGCGGTCCGCGATGCCGTCGAAAGCGATGGCGCTCGCATCGTCGTGCTCGACAGTCTCAGCGGCTATCTCAACGCGATGCCGGAAGAGCATTTCATGATGCTGCAGATGCACGAGATGCTCTCATATCTCAATCAGCAGGGCGTCGTGACGATCCTGGTTCTCGCCCAGCATGGCATGGTCGGGCACATGGCGAGCCCCGTCGACCTCACCTATCTGAGCGACGCCGTCGTTCTGCTGCGGTTCTTCGAGGCTGGCGGCAAACTGCGGCGTGCCCTATCGGTCCTCAAGAAGCGCACCGGGCGCCATGAGGAAACGATCCGAGAGTACCGGATTAGCGCGCGCGGCATCGCTGTCGGCCGGGCGCTGACGGAGTTTCAAGGAGTGCTGACCGGGGTACCGACCTATATCGGTGCGGACTCGAACCTTCTTGATGAGACGAACGGGCATGGCGAGTGATCCGTCCGTCTTGATCTGGGCGCCGGTCGGACGCGACGGTCCAGTCATCGAACGGCTGCTAGGCGATGCCGGGATTCCGGGTCGGCGTTGCAGCGGATTTGATGATTTGCTGCGCGGACTGGATGGGGCAGCAGGTGCGATCATCGCGCAAGAGGGCTTGACTGCCGCCGATCTCGCCGCAGTCGACCTATGGGGAAAGGCGCAACCGAGTTGGTCCGATTTCCCGTTCGTGCTGCTGTCCCATCGCGGGGGGACGATCGATCGACAAACGGTGTCGCTGCTGGGTAACGTGACGGTGCTCGAACGCCCGGTCGACCAA
Organism: uncultured Stakelama sp.; assembly: GCA_964407945.1. Taxonomy (GTDB): domain Bacteria; phylum Pseudomonadota; class Alphaproteobacteria; order Sphingomonadales; family Sphingomonadaceae; genus Sphingomonas. The sequence continues at coordinate 4,346 of CAYOXO010000172.1, read as the reverse complement.
ACGACATTGATTTCCGCAGTCAGCTCCGCTCGCCGGGCGCGGCTGCGACAGTTCGAGGCGGGCGAACAGCTTGCCGAGCAGCTGCAGATGCGCCGCGCGCTGGCCGAGGAAACCCGGACGCTCGGTATCCTCAACGAGCTAGGGGCTACGCTCAGCGCCGAGCTGGATCTCGAGCGCGTGGTGCAGGCGGTTACCGATGCGGGGGTCGCATTGACGGGGGCCGAATTCGGCGCCTTCTTCTACAATGTCGTGGACCAAAAAGGTGAGTCCTACACGCTCTATACGCTGTCGGGCGTGCCAAGGAGCAAGTTCGAGAGCTTTGCGATGCCGCGCAACACTGCCGTGTTCGCGCCAACCTTTTCCGGCGAGGGGATCGTACGCTCGGGCGATATCACCCGCGACCCCCGCTATGGCCGGAACGCGCCGCATGCTGGCATGCCGAAAGGACATTTGCCCGTATGCAGCTATCTGGCCGTGCCGGTGACCTCGCGCAGCGGCGAGGTGCTCGGAGGCCTGTTCTTCGGCCATTCGATGTCCGACATGTTTGGCGAAGCCGCCGAACAGATCATGACCGGCGTCGCCGGGCAAGCGGCGACGGCGATCGACAATGTCCGGCTGTTCGTTGCCGAGCAGCGTGAGCTCGAAGAGCGGCGCCGCGCCGAGGTCGAGCTCAAGCGGCAACGCGATGAGTTTCTCACCCTGGCAGACAATATCTCGTCGCTCTGCTGGCTCGCCTATGGGGACGGCACGATCTTTTGGTACAATAAGCGATGGTACGAATTTACCGGCGCCGACCCGGACGGGGGCATTGCGTGGGAGGCGGCGCACGACCCCGCGGTAGCGCCTGTGATTCAGGGGCATTGGCAGCGAGCATTGCGCAAGGGCCAGCGCTTCGAGATGGCCTTCCCGATGCGGCGGCATGATGGGACGTACCGCCAGTTTTTGTGCCGTATCACGCCGATCCGGGATGAGATCGGGCGTATCTTTCGCTGGTGCGGGACACATGCCGACATCACCGAGCAGCGGCAGGTCGAAGCCGCCCTTGAAGCGCGAGTGGCGGAGCGCACCAGCGACCTGCAGCGCGCACTGACCCGGCTCGAGGAGGAAGCGACTGAGCGCGAAAGAGTTGAGGAAGCGCTACGACAAGCCCAGAAACTGGAAGCGATCGGTCAGCTTACCGGTGGTGTTGCGCATGACTTCAACAATCTGCTGACCGTGATCATATCCGGGGTCGACGCGCTGCGGCGGCCCGGCCTGAGCGAGGAGCGCCGGTCACGCTACATCGCGGCCATCGCGGAAACCGCCGAGCGCGCCGCGAAGCTGACAGCGCAGCTTCTGGCCTTTGCGCGGCGCCAGCCCCTGCGCGAAGTGGTGTTCGACGCCACCGATAGGGTCGGCCGCATCGTCGAGATGCTGACGACCGTGGTCGGCTCCCGGATTTCGCTCGACACCGACTTTCGCCTGACACCCGCTCTGGTGAGGGCAGATCTCGTTCAATTCGAAACCGCACTGGTCAATATGGCGGTAAACGCGCGGGACGCGATGAATGGCGAGGGGGTGATCCTATTGCGCGTCGATGCCGCGACCGAGATCCCGGCGGTCCCGGGTCACCCGGCCGTGGTCGGCGCCTTCATCTCGGTCAGCATTACAGATAGCGGCGTCGGTCTGGATGCGGAGCAGATCGCCAGGATTTTCGAGCCGTTCTACACGACCAAGGCGGTTGGCAAGGGCACGGGATTGGGTCTGAGCCAGGTCTACGGCTTTGCCAAGCAATCGGGTGGCGATGTGCGCGTGAATAGTATCCCCGGCCAGGGTGCGACCTTTACGCTCTATCTGCCGCGCGCGAGCGAGGCTCCCCTTGCTCGCGAACCTGAACCGCAAATCGAAGCGGTCGATGGCAATGACTCCGGGCGCATTCTCGTTGTCGAAGACAATGAGAACGTCGGCGAACACGCTTCGCAACTGCTGCGCGATCTGGGCTACGAGACCGTTCGTGCAGCGGATGCCCCGAGTGCTTTGCGCGTTCTCGAAGAGGCAGTTGATCCGTTTGACCTCGTGCTCAGCGATATCGTCATGCCCGGTGGGATGAGCGGCCTTGAACTGGCGCGCCATCTTGCAAGGACGCATCCCCAGCTGCCGGTCGTGCTTACCACCGGCTATAGCGACGTTCTCGCTGAAGGCGGTGCGGAAGATATCGAGCTATTACGCAAACCCTATTCAATGGATGCGCTCGGCGCGCTGATGCGCCGTCTGATTAACAAGGCCCGGAACGCGCGATGAACAACTTTACCGGTAAACGCGTCCTGGTGGTCGATGACGAACCGCTCATTACGATGATGCTCGAGGATATCCTGGGAGATCTTGGTTATATCGTCGTCGGCCCCGCGCTGGATGTGGGTGAAGCGGAACTGCTTGCGCGTGAAGCCGAGATCGACGCGGCAATTCTCGATGTCCATCTTGGCATGGAGACCTGTCATTCGATCGCCCGGTTGCTGCAGGAACGGCATATCCCTTTCGTGGTTGCGAGCGGCGACGACGAAGCTTCTGCAGTGCCGGGCTCAGCCGGGACGTTGACCAAGCCCTTCTTGCCAGCAACGGTGAAGGCCGCATTGGCGTCTCTGATAGCTTGATCTGCATCGGGGATTAGCACGCAGATTGGGCGTCTCGGGCAATGCCTTCTGATGGACGGCGAAGTCCGTTTGCAGCGAGATGCGAGCAGCCTTGCGCGATGCCGGACAAGGCTTCGCAGTGGAGCGAAATCGGCGGACAGTGACTGCGCTGACGCTCATTGCCGGCCCGTCTGAAGACGGGCCGGCAGAGCCGCTGAAGTTCGCAACTAGGCCGCCTCCTGCTCCTCTTTGGCGGCTTCGATCCGTTTATTGGCTAGGGGGCTACCGCCGATCTCGATGCGGCGCGGCTTCATTGCCTCAGGCACGACCCGCTTCAGCGCAATGCTCAACAGGCCATTCTCGAAGCTTGCCGTGCCGGCTTCAATGAAGTCGGCGAGCTGGAAGCGTCGTTCGAAGGGCCGTGCAGCGATGCCGCGATGCAGGTACTCGCCCGTACCGTCGTCTTCGGCGCGCTCGCCTGTAACGGTGAGCAGGTTCTGCTGGGCTACCACCTCGATATCTTCAGGGCGGAAGCCAGCGACAGCCAGGGTGATGCGATAACTGTCGTCGCCGTCCTTCACGATATCGAAGGGCGGATAGCCATCTTCATCACGCGCGCCTGCCTCGAGCAGGTTGAAAAGGCGATCGAAGCCGACGGTGGAACGCCGATAGGGTGCAAAGTCAAAATTGGTTCTCATATCCAAATCCTCCTTGAAGCGATCTGGGCATGAGCAGCGCCGGAACGAGAGCCGGCGCCCTCTATGTCCAGCCGGACCCGAACAGCGGCGCCCGGCACAAAAATAGTTAGGAAACTGAGCTAGCGGTTCAAGACTATTCCGGTGCATCGAAGCGACTCTGGCTGCGACATATCCGTCTTGCCGTGGTCGTACGCTTTCCAGATCAAATTCAGATCCGCCGGAACGCTCGAATGCGGATATTTGTTAGCGTCGCAGAGGCGGCCTTCGATGCGATTGCTCTTGACGCACAAACTTCTGCTGGTGATCGTGACGTCTCTTCTTGGCGGTGCGATCGCGGGGGTGAGCCTTGGCGGTTTCGCTGTCGGCGACGCGTTTTCCTTTTATCGAAATCGCGAGTCCTTTGCGTCCGGAGTTCCGGTTTCGGTCGCATCGCATGAGGATGGGATCGATGCCGCTACATCCCATCCGCCGCACTTGACCAGTCCGGCGCCCGCCGTCGCGGACTATCCCTCCGAGGCGTCATGGGACAGAGCCGATTTTCAGGAAATCGATAGGCTCTATCACTCGGCATCGTACCGGCAGCGGGCGACTGCGGAGATTTCTGATCCTGATTATGAGATGGGGGCGGGTGACGTGCTTCCAGACCATAGCCCGGCCGCCGCAAACCCCGATTTGGTGGACGACGCGGACCGGGAGCGCGTCGGTGATACAGTTCGCGTGGAATCTCTGGAGCTCAGGCCACAAGCGCCCGGAGCGAATGCAATCGGCTCGATCGCGGGCGAGGGGCCGCCCGCTCAGGGAGCGGGCGGACAGGTGATCGAGCGCGAATAGCGCTGTTGCCGCGCCGTCGGATCGTTCGGTGGTCAGCTGCATTTCGTTCTGGAACGGTTACATCGTTGGAAAGTTGTGCGTTTGTCTTCAGCAGCATGGGGTCATGCCATGGGTAGTGCGTCATCGTCGAACTCTTGCTCAACGCCGATCGCCGATCGTGATTTCAAGCAAATGCTCGCCGGCGTCATTCCACAGTTGCGTGCGTTCG
>CAYOXO010000171.1:0-8106 GCA_964407945.1 uncultured Stakelama sp. | reverse complement strand
GGCCTTGTCGATCCCCTTGTCGAGCCGCTTCCAGCCGGTCTTGAAGCCGATCCCCTTGCCGCTGGTCTTGGCGAGGTCGAAGGGGATGCGCTTGATCTCGTCGAGGTCGTGCTCGAGCCCGGCGATACGCTTGTCGAGCTTCTGCGCGCGCGCGCTGCCCGGTTCTGCCCGCGCCCGCGACTCCTTCGCATCGGCGATCGCGCTTTCGGTATTCTGGCGGGCGAAGACCAGCCCCTGCTCGAACTGCGAGGCGGTACCAACCTGAGTGGGCGCCGAGATGCCCATGATCTGGAGCACCGCGAACATGGTGAAGACCGAGAACAGGAACATCGCCATCGGCGATACGAAACGCGCGCGCTCGCCATGGATATAGCGGCGCGTCAGCTCGCCCGGGCGCAGGCAGAGCATGGGCAGGGTATTCCACAGCTTGCCCTCGAAATGGACGACTCCGTGCAGGATCTCGTGCCAGATCGCGCCGATCGTGCGGTGGACATGCCCGGCCTGCCCGCAGCGATGGCAATAGGCGCCGGTCAGCGTGGTCCCGCAATTGAGGCAGATGCCGCCATGCTCGCCATGCCCGGCCTCGCCACGATGGCTCTCAATGGCGCGGCCCATCAATGCCCCGCTCACGACTTCACCGGCTGCGTCGAATTCCCCCATGAAAGCCCACCTAACAAAGTGCCAAAGCAGAGGCGATAGGGACTTTCACTGCGACCCGTGTTAGCCGCGTCGCCATGGACATGATCGCCGAAACCTCGCCTGCAGCCCTCATCGCCGAGCTGGGCGCCCGCGCCCGCGCCGCCGCCGTGACGCTCGCAGGGCTGCCGGCGCCGACCAAGGCGGCAGGGCTGCGCGCTGCCGCCGCGGCGATCCGTGCCGATGCGGAGGCGATCCTCGCCGCGAATGCGCAGGATGTCGCCGCGGGCGAGGCGAACGGCCTTTCGGGCGCGCTGCTCGACCGGCTGCGGCTCGACCCCGCCCGCCTCGAAGGTGCGGCAGCGGGGGTCGAGGCGGTCGCCGCGCTGACCGATCCGGTGGGCGAGACGATCGGGACCAGCGAGCGCCCCAACGGCCTCCAGCTCAGCCGCGTGCGCGTGCCGATCGGGGTGATCGGGATCATCTATGAAAGCCGCCCCAACGTCACCGCCGACGCGGCGGCGTTGTGCGTGATGAGCGGCAATGCCGCGATCCTGCGCGGCGGATCGGAAGCGGTGCACAGCAACCGCGCGATCCACGCCGCCTTCGCCCGCGGCCTGGCCGATGCCGGCTTGCCCGAAGATGCCGTCCAGCTCGTACCCACCACCGATCGCGCGGCGGTCGGCGCGATGCTCAAGGCCGACGGCACGATCGACCTGGTCGTTCCGCGCGGCGGCAAGAGCCTGGTCGCCCGCGTACAGGAGGAGGCGCGCGTCCCCGTGCTCGCGCATCTCGACGGGATCAACCACACCTATATCGACGGCGCCGCCGATCCCGACATGGCCCGCGCGCTCGCGGTCAATGCCAAGATGCGCCGCACCGGCATCTGCGGCGCGACCGAGACGCTCCTGATCGACACCGGCTTCGCCAATCCCGCGCCGATCCTGTCCGCGCTCGCCGACACCGGCTGCGAGCTGCGCGGCGACGCCGATATCCGCGCGCTCGAGCCGCGCGTCGTGGCCGCCAATGCCGAGGATTGGGACACCGAATATCTCGATTCGATCCTGTCGGTGAAGCGCGTCGATGGCGTCGCGGGCGCGATGGCGCATATCGCCGCGCACGGATCGCACCATACCGATGCGATCGTGACCGAGGATGCCGAGGTGGCCGAACGCTTCCTCAACGGCGTCGACAGCGCGATCGTGATGTGGAACGCCTCCACCCAGTTCGCCGATGGCGGCGAGTTCGGCCTGGGCGCGGAGATCGGCATCGCCACCGGCCGGCTCCACGCCCGCGGCCCGGTCGCGCTCGAGGGGCTGACAACCTATAAATGGGTGGTGCGCGGTACCGGCCAGACCCGGCCATAGGGTCTGGAAGACGCGCGACAGCTTCCTATCTGACGCGCACTCCGTTTCCTCCGCGAAAGGATCGTCCCATGCGCATGAAGCCGCTCGGCCGTACCGGCCTGTTCGTCTCCGAAATCTGTCTCGGCACCATGACCTTTGGCGGTCAGGGCGCGTTCGCCCGCATCGGCGATCTGGGACAAGGCGACGCCGATGCGCTGGTCAAGGCGGCAATCGATGCCGGGGTCAATTTCATCGACACCGCCAATGTCTATTCGGAGGGGATGTCGGAGGAGATCACGGGTCAGGCGATCCGCAATCTCGGCCTCGACCGCGACGAGCTGGTGCTGGCGACCAAGGTGATGGGGCCGATGGGCCCCGGGCCCAACAACCGCGGCACTTCGCGCAAGCATATCGTCGCGCAGGCGCATGCCAGCCTCAAGCGGCTCGGCACCGACTATATCGACCTTTACCAGATCCATGGCTGGGATCCGGCGGTCCCGGTCGAGGAGACGGTCGAGGCGCTCGACACGCTCGTCCGCGCGGGCGACGTCCGCTATGTCGGCGTCTCCAACTGGACCGCGTGGCAGATCATGAAGGCGCTGGGCATCGCCGAACGCCGTCAGGCCGCGCGCTTCCAGTCGGTCCAGGCCTATTACACGCTTGCCGGGCGCGACATCGAACGCGAGATTGGCCCGATGATCGCTTCGGAGGGCCTGGGTCTGATGGTGTGGAGCCCGCTCGCGGGCGGCTATCTCTCGGGCAAGTACCGCAGCGGCACGGATGGCGGCCGGCGCGCCGGGTTCGACTTCCCGCCAGTGAACACCGCGCGCGGCGACGCAGTGCTCGACGCGATGGAGCCGGTCGCGGCGGCGCATGGCGTATCGGTGGCCCAGGTCGCGCTCGCCTGGCTGCTCCAGCGGCCCGAAGTGACCAGCATCATCGCCGGCGCCAAGCGTCCCGATCAGCTCGCCGACAACCTCGCCGCCGCCGACCTTCGCCTCGGCGAGGACGAGGTCGCCGCGCTCGACGCCGCCAGCGCGCTGCCGCCCGAATATCCCGGCTGGATGATCGCGCGGCAGGGCGAGTATCGCCGCGGCGGACAAGCCGGCATGCCGCCGACGGACGGCGCGCGCTGAAACGCATCGGTCTTCTTGGCGGGTCGTTCAACCCGGCGCATCGCGGGCATCGCGCGATCTCGCTTCACGCCCTGCGCGCGCTCGAGCTGGACGAGGTGTGGTGGATGGTCTCGCCCGGCAATCCGCTCAAGGAGGCGAAGGGCATGGCCCCCTTCGCCGCGCGCATCGCCTCGGCGCGGGCGATGGCCAGGCACGCCCCGATCCGGCCGACCGCGGTCGAGAAGCGGCTAAAGACCCGCTACACCGTCTATACGCTCACCAAATTGCCGCGGCTCGACACCAAGAATCGCGTCATCTGGCTGATGGGGGCCGATAACCTCGCCCAGTTCGATCAGTGGAAAGGCTGGCGCCGGATCGCGCAGCAGGTTCCGATTGCGGTGATCGCGCGGCCGGGCTATGATCGTGACGCCCATGCAAGTCCTGCCATGGGCTGGCTGCGGCGCTTCGTGCGGCCCGCAGGCCAGGCGAAGAACTGGACGAAGTGGAGTTTGCCGGCACTGGTGCTGTTGCGCTTCCGCCCTGACACGACTTCGGCGACACGGCTTCGCGCCGCCGACCCCGCCTGGCACCGGCGCTATGCGCCGTCCCCACATCACCGCACGCGCGTCTCCGGACGCCAGGAGCAAACTTGAACGCCACGCCCCATGTTTCGCGTAGTCCTGAACCCAAGGGTTCCCCGAACGAGGCCGACGCGCTGCACCAGCTCATCCTGACCTCGCTCGACGACGATCAGGCGGTCGAAACCGTCTCGATCCCGCTCGCGGGCAAGAGCAGCATCGCCGACTATATGGTCGTCGCCAGCGGCAAGTCGACGCGACAGGTCGCATCGATGGCCCAGAAACTGGCCGAGAAGATCAAGGCCGAGTTCGGCCGCAGCCCGCGGATCGAGGGGCTGCCGACTGCCGACTGGGTGCTGATCGATGCCGGCGACGTGATCGTCCACCTGTTCCGGCCGGAAGTGCGCACCTTCTACAATCTCGAGCGCATGTGGGCGTTCGGGGATACGCCGCCCGTCGGCAACGCCTGAGTTTCGCCCCGTGCGCCGCACCTGCCCGCTCCCCCACCCGGCCACCCGGCCCCAGCATCCTATGGGTGCCCGGGTGGGGGAGCGCGCTGGCGCCGCCCTTCGATAACAACCCGTGCTGCTGCATATCGTGGCGCGCGGGCGCATCGGGCGGGGGCCCGAGGCCGATCTGGTCGCGCGCTACATGAAGCGCGTCACCTGGCCCCACAAGATTACCGAAATGCCCGATACCGGCGGCAAGCTCCCCGACCTGGCGCCGGGCACGCGTCGGGTGATGCTCGACGAAAAGGGCGACAATCTACCCTCCCGCGTGCTGGCCGAGCGGCTTCAGGCGTGGCGCGACGACGGGGTGCGTGAAACGCGCTTCCTGATCGGCGCAGCCGACGGCTTCGGCGATGCCGAGCGTGCCGAAGCCGATCTGCTCATCGCATTCGGCCGCGCGACCTGGCCGCATCTGATGGCGCGCGCGATGCTCGCCGAGCAGCTCTGGCGCGCGACCAGCATCCTCGCCAACCATCCCTATCATCGGGAAGGCTAAAGTGCGGCGGCTGGTGATCGTCGCCGCGGCCGCCGCGCTCGGCATCGCCGGGCTGAGCGCTCTGTCCGCGCAAGCCCCCGACCTTGCCGCACAGCAGAGTCAGCTCAAGGCGGCGAACCGGGCCGCAAGGAATGCCGAAGCGCGCGCGAAACAACTCCAGCAGGCCGCCGACAGCGAGCGCGATGCGACGCGGCGCGCCAGGCTGCGCGAAGCGGCGGTCGCAGCGAGCATCCAGGCTGCGGAAGCACAGATCGCTGCGGCGCAGGCGCGTACCGCCATCGTCGACCGGCTTCTGGTCGCGCAACGCGCACGGCTCGAGACGCAACAGGGGCCGATCGCGCGGCTGATCGCGGCGCTGCAGTCGCTCGCACGGCGGCCGGCGATGCTCGGCCTGCTTCAGCCGGGCTCGACCGCCGACATCGTCCATGTCCGCGCGGTGCTGGGCAGCGTCGCCCCGGTGGTGCGCGAGCGCAGCGCGGGTGTCCGCGACGAGATCGCCCGGACCCGCCGCCTGCGTGAGGGCGCGCAGATCGCCGCGCGCAGCCTGCGCGACGGGCGCGAGAAGCTCGAGACCGAACGGCTGGCGCTGCTCAGGATGGAGGCTGGGAACCGGCTGCGCGCGAACGGCTACCGGCGCGAGGCGATGATCGAATCGGATCGCGCGCTCGCACTGGGCGAACAGGCGCGCGATCTGGTCGAACTGATGGATACGCTGGGTGCTGCCGCCGAGACGCGCGAGGCGCTGGAGGCACTGCCCGGCCCGTTGCCGCGGCCCGGCGCGGAGGGCGAGGAAACCCCCGCGATTCTCCAGCCCGCCCCGACTCGCCCGCCCCCCTTCCGCCTGCCGGTCGCCGGCAGCCTCGTCACCGGGCTTGGCGAGATTTCCGAAGCCGGGGTGCGGTCGCGCGGCCTGACCCTTTCGACCTGGGCGGGCGCGCAGATCGTCGCGCCGGCGGCGGGGCGCGTGATCTATGCCGGACGGTTCCGCGGCTATGGCAATATCGTGATCCTCGACCATGGCGATGGCTGGAGCTCGCTCGTCGCCGGACTCGACAATATGCAGGTGCGCGTCGGCGACGCGCCGGTTCAGGGCACCCCGCTCGGCAGCGCCCCCAAGGGCGAAGCGCCCCGCATCACGATCGAACTGCGCCGCAAAGGCCAGCCGGTCGATCTGGCGCAACTGCTGGATTGAGGAGACTCGAAAGGGTTGGCCGGCGGCGCACCTCCTGAAGGCGCACTATCTCCTAAGGGAATCACTTATGTGCGGTTATTCGACAAGCTCGAGGGACCGGCGTGATGGACTCTGACCCGAATATCAGGAACAAGATCGAGCGGGGTAAACTCACAGCGGTGTTTCTGACCTAATGTCTAGAGGCTATCGGGGCGTCATCATTGCGGCTGTCGGATGGTTAACCTTAGCCGCTTCACCACCAGATAAAGGCGCTTCTCGCGACAATCGCGGGGCTCCAAACAGCATAGAGCGATCTCTCAACGAAAGCGCTCCCGCGCTCGAGGGGGAGAACAAACAGCTAGCGCCAGACCTCGGCTGCGAGCGCGGTAAAGACAATCGTAAGTCCGATCTGTGTGCTCAGTGGAAAGCCGCTGACGCTGCTGACGACTCCGCTCAATGGGCGCACCACACCTTCTGGCTCGGCGTTGGGGGCCTGGCCATTGGATTCTTGACCCTTCTGGCTGCCGCATTCGCTGCTTGGTATGCTCGGAAAGCGGCCGAGCATACCGAAGCTGGCGCCCGGGAAGCGAAGCGAGGGGCCGACGCCGCGGCTCGGCAGGTGCGGTTGATGTCGGATGCGCAACTGCCGCGGGTGATTATGAGTCAAGCTATTTTGACCCGCCCCCAAGGCGAGCCTCAGCGAGTGGAAATCGTAGAACGAGGCCTCCCACCCACACTCTCTTTTACTAGCGTCTACTACAAATCTACCGGCCAGACGCCTGTTGAGCCCGCGAAACTTTCCTATAGTTATTGTGTTGCGAGCGAAGCTCCCGCCGAGCGTTTGTACGATCGCGCCGCCGATTTTCATGGGGCAGGCAAACAGATGATGGAGCGGGACTGGAATGGCAACATGCTCCGAATCTCACTTTCGGAAGCGGATATCCAGAAAATTGAAGAACGTCGTGCTGACTTATGGTTTTGGTGTAGAGCTGAATTTACGGATTTCTTGGGTGGCAAGATTGTAGTCGCCAACCTTTTACGGTGGGATTTTGAGAGCGACCCGAGAGTGGTCGGTATTACTCATGGCCTCAACGCTCGGTGGGTCGAGGTAAAAGAAGTTGAAGGGTACACCGTCAATATGCGGATACCAGCCGAAGGTGACGAGCAGCCCGAGAATTAGAGACACGCTCTAACTCCTTATCGGAGCGGCGCCGCAAACGAGGCGAGCGTACCGCGGGTGATGACACCCGTAATCGCCTTGGTGCATTTGCTACATAATGCCGCAGCGATGACGGGAGGGACAGTTTCGGCAAGCGGCCGCCAGACGAAACTATCCCTCTACCGCCTTCGGCGGGCCCCCTTCCCTCTGGCGGGAGGAATCTATGGATCCCCGTTCCGCCCCCTCCTTGCCGCTTTGCGGCCACGGCTTTCCGGTCTATCCTGTCCCCAAGCATCGCTCAGGAAGTTTGCGTATGATCCGTCCCCTGCTTCAGGTCACCGCCGCGGTTGGCGCGCTGGCGCTTATCCCCCTCACCACCGGCGCCATGGCGAGCGTCGAGACCTCGAACTATCGCGAGCTCGACACGTTCATGGACGTCTATGCCCGCGTGAAGGCGACCTATGTCGAGAAGGTCGACGACAAGAAGCTGATCAAGGGCGCGATCGAGGGCATGCTCGCCAGTCTCGACCCGCACAGCTCATTCGCCGACGGGATCGACTATGACAATCTGCAGATCCAGACCTCGGGCAGCTATGGCGGCCTCGGCCTGTCGGTCACGATGGAGGACGGCGCGGTCAAGGTGATCACGCCGACCGAGGATACGCCCGCCTGGCGCGCGGGGATCAAGTCGGGCGACTTCATCACCCATATCGACGGCAAGCTGATCTATGGCGGCACGCTGGACGAGGCGGTCACCCAGATGCGCGGCGAGCCGGGCAGCAAGATCGTCGTCCGGATCGTCCGCCCCGGCCGCGACAAGCCGTTCGACGTCAACCTGACGCGCGAGGTCATCGTCCAGAAAGCGGTGAAGTGGGAGGTCAAGGACGGCATCGGCATCCTCAACATCAATACCTTCAGCGCGACCACCGCCGCCGATATGCGTGCCGGGATCGCCGCGATCGAGAAGCAGCTGGGCGGCAAGCCCAAGGGCTATGTCATCGACCTGCGCGCCAATGGCGGCGGGCTGCTCAGCCAGGCGATCGAGGTGACCGACGCGTTCCTCCAGCATGGCGAGATCGTCTCGCAGCGCGGCCGC
>CAYOXO010000170.1:0-8158 GCA_964407945.1 uncultured Stakelama sp. | reverse complement strand
TCGGCCGTCTCGGTAAGGTGCTGGGTCCGAAGGGCCTGATGCCGAACCCGAAGCTCGGCACCGTCACCATGAACGTCGCCGAAGCCGTCAAGGCCGCCAAGGGCGGCCAGGTCGAGTATCGCGTCGAAAAGGCCGGCATCATCCATTCGGGCATCGGCAAGGCGTCGTTCTCGGCAGCCGACCTGCGTTCGAACTTCGACGCACTGGTCGATGCAGTGGTCAAGGCCAAGCCCGCGGGCGCCAAGGGCAAGTATCTGCGCAAGGTCGCGGTCTCGTCCTCGATGGGCCCGGGCGTGAAGATCGACGTCGCCGAGGTTTCGGCGGTCTGATCCTCGCGACAGCGAAACAATGAAAGGGCCGGGAGCGATCCCGGCCCTTTCTGTTTGCGCGCCATGTGCACCCGCGTGGGACAGGACACCGGTATCAGCTGCGGACCAGCGTCTCCGCACGCGCATCCATCGCGCTGGGGTCACCGTCGCCGGTCAGCGCATAGGACATGTCGTTGCGCCGCCAATAGGCCACCGACTGCAACCCCTCGCGCACCGCACTCGGCCGCCTGGGCGCGTCGCTGCGCGACTTGAGCGCGAAGAGCGACATGCGCTGACCGTCACCGGCGGTCACGGCGACCAGCAGCGCCGGCCCCTCGCCCGTGGGAAAGAGCTGGACATCGGTCACGCGCCAGTCGGCGGGCAGCGCCGGCAGGTCGATGCTCGTGCTGGTCTCGATCTCCTTGGCGTTGAGCGTCGGCGCCTCGACCTGCGACGGCATGTTGGCGCGCATCATCGCGATGCGATGGGAGCTGACCGCATAATCGACATAGCCGGGCGTCCCCGCCGGCCAGGCCAGCACCAGCGACACAGCAGCCGCCAGCGATAGTCCACCGAAGATCGCGCCTTGGCGGACAAAACGCCTCGACCGCTTCTTGCCCAGTTGCGACAGTTGCTCGATCGCCACCGACGCGGCCGGGCGCGTATCCTCGGCCAGCAGGCCCAGCGCGGATCGGGTGCTGAGTTCGCCCATCACCCATGCCGCACGTTCGGGATCCTGCATCAGCTGCGATTCAACCGCGAAGCGCCCAGCGGGATCCAGCTGCCCGTCGACATAGGCGTAGAGCTCAAGCTCAGATGGTTGTTCAGCCATTTCCCCCTCCCACGATACGCAATGGGGAAGGCCCCTGTTCCCGTTGCTTCAAGGCTTCGCGCGCACGCGACAGTCGCGACATTACCGTCCCGACCGGTACGTCCAATATGTCGGCCACTTCCTGATAGGTCAGCCCTTCCACCGCGATCAGATGAAGAACGGTGCGGTGATGCTCGGGCAAACTCGCATAAGCGCTGGCGACGCGCGACAGCCGTACACGCTGCTCCTGCTCCAGATCGGGATTGCGTTCGAGCGTCTCGGCGAAGCGATCGTTACGGCGCGCCTCCGCCGCCTCGCGACGCTTGCCCGAGATGAAGATGTTATGGACGATCGCCAGCAGCCAGCGGCGGCGGCTGAACGCGGGCTTGAAGCTGTTCTTGCGCTCGATCGCCCGCAGGATCGCGTCCTGCACGACATCGTCGGCATCCTGTTCGTCGCGCGTCAGCGCACGCGCATAGCGGCGCATGGCGATCAGGTCGCCGGAAATGTCGGCATCCGGTTTCACGCAGCCAGTTCCTGCAGCAAGCGCGGCGCCGCGTCCACCTTGACGCCATCCAGCGAACCGCAGCGACGATAATCCGCCGCGACCCCCGCCAGCACGTCGTCCCAGCGATAGCGCGATGCCTCCTTGCTCGCCGCGGTGCCGATCATGCGGCGGAGCGACGGCTCCTGCATCAGCATCCGTACGGCGCGCGCATAGGCGGCGGGCTTGTGCGCATCGACCAGCCAGCCGGTCCGGCCGTCTGCGATCAGCGACGATGCGCTCGGCACATCGGCGGACACCACCGCCAAGCCGCTCGCCATCGCTTCGAGGTTCACATTGCCGAACGCCTCGGTCACGCTGGGGTTGATCAGGATATCGGCGCTCGCCACCGCCCGACCCAGCGCGACACCCTCCAGATGCCCTGCCAGCACTGCCCCGGGCAGCCGCCGTTCAAGCCAGCCGCGCGCCGGTCCTTCACCGACGACCAGCGGTCGGACTGTCTGCCCCGATGCGCGCAGGGCGTCGATCGTATCGGCGAACACGCCCAGCCCCTTTTCCTGCACCAGCCGCCCGAAGAAGAGCGGGACGACATCATCGGGCGCATAGCCGAACGCCGCGCGGGTGGCTTCGTCCCGCAGCGAGGGGTGGAAGGCTGCGGGATCGATCCCCCGGCTCCACACCGACACACGACCGGCGCCATGTTTCGCGGCAAGCTCGTTCGCGATGGGCAGGGTCGGCGCGAGAATGAGGTCGCAGTCGCCGTAGAAGCGGTCGAGATAGCGTTCGAGCATGGGGCGGAGGAAGCCCATGCCGTAATAGGCGGGATAGGTCTCGAACCGCGTATGCAGGCTCGCCACAACGGGAATTGCGCGCGCGCGCGCCCATTTCTGCGCCTGCCGGCCGAGCAGGTCAGGCGCAGAGAGATGGATGATATCCGGCGCGAAGGCTTCAAGTTCCATCCGCGTCGCACGCGTCAGGCCAAGCGCCAACCGGTATTCGGGCCGCCCCGGCAACGCGAGCGAGCGCACCGCACGGACATCGCCCGCCGAGGTGAACGCCGGCTTTGGCGCGCGCGGCGAGAAGATGCGGACCTCCGCCCCTTCCTTGTCGAGCAGATGCGCCACCAGCCGGTTGAGTGCGCGGTTCGCTCCGTCGCGGACGCAATCATAATTGCCTGAGAACAAGGCCACGCGGATCGGACGCGCGGAGGACGGTGTGCCGGTCGGGAAAAGCGGAGACGGAAGTACAGACATGCCCGGCATACGCATGCCGGCAGCGGTTTATTCCCTTTGCCGATTCAGCGCGAGGACACGCGATGCTGCCGCCGCCTGCGCAACCACAGCATCCAGCCGGTGACGACCAGCGCCGCAGTGACGATTCCGGAGACGAAGACAAGCCAGCGCCCTACGGCGCCGAACGCCTTCCCCGAATGGAGCGGATATTGCCAGGCGAAGAACTGGTCGCCTGCGCTCTCACCATTGTCATGCCGCGTCGCGAGGATGCGCGCATCGGCCATCGCGACATAGGTCCACAGCCGCCCCTGATCGTCGCGGTCGCGCGGGTCGAAGGTGCGCACGGCATAGGCGGCATGATCTGGCAGGAGGCGCAGGCTGTGCACCTGCGAACGGTCGGCGACCACCGCCGTCATCGCCGCCTCCAGCCCCACTGGATGCGCGGGCGGCTCGACATCGGGCCAGTGTTCGTGAAGCCGCTCGTTGATCGGCGACATCAGCGCCACCGCACTGCGGCTGTCGTCGGGCCAGGCAAGGGTCACGCCGGTGAGCGCCAGCACGACGGTGACGGGCCAGGCCCACATGCCCGGCGCGCGATGCCAATCGAACAGGCGCCGGAGGCTGCCCGGCTTGCCGGCGACCGCAAAGGCGCTGCGCCACTTCGCCAGCGCCGGTACCGCCAGCCACAGCGCGATGGCGTGATCGATCAGCCAGGCGAGCGACACGAGGCCGAAGAACCAGGTCATCCACGCGCCCGCGAGCAGATCGACATGCAGCCCGTAGAGCACGTCCATCACATGCCGCCGGTCGAGCGAGACCTTGCCGCTCTCCCGCCAGCCGAGCACGCGCCCGTCGCGCGGATCGGCGAAGAGCTGAACGGGGCGCGGTTTGCCCTCGCCCACCGGCGCACGGCCGAGCATCCAGATCGTGCCGCGCGGGTGCGAGGGCATCAGGATATTGTTGGGCGCGAAGCCCGGCAGCGCCGCCTCTGCCCGGGTGACGGCGAGGTCCATCGAAGCGTGTTGCGTCACCGCCGCCGGGGTCGTCCGCAGATCCGGGTTCAGCCAGGTATCGAGCTCGTCATAGAAGGTCACCGCCGATCCGGTGACGGCCAGCAGCAACAGCCACAGCCCTCCGAGAATCCCGAACCAGCGGTGCCAGATCCGCGCGAACGGCCGCCACCGGCGCTTTGCGACAGGTGGCGGCGAGTTCATCAGTAGCGGAACGAGACGCTGAGGCGGATATTCCGGCCCGGCTCGGGCAGGCCGCGCACGCCCGCATAGTCGACCAGGCCGATCTGGCCATAGTCGGCAACGCTGGCATGGGCGCGATACTGCTTGTCGAGCAGGTTATAGACCGCCGCCTGCAGCTCGACCATGTCGGTGCCGAACGGGCGCCAGGTGCCCGAGATATCGACCACGGCATAACCCGGCTTGTCGATGAAATAGGTCTTGGTAACATAGCCGAGCTGCTTCTCGCGGAACAGCACCTCGATGTCGTTGAGGTCCTCGTAGCGGGTCACGGTGGCACGCAGGCTGATGTCGGACGAAGGTTCGAACGCAGCGGTCACCGCCCAGTTGTCGCCCATCGAATTGCCGAGCGCAATCTGCTCATACCCCTCGATCCGCTTGCCGTTGAGGCGCGAATCATAGTGGTTGTAATAGCCCTCGATCGAGAACGGCCCGGTGCGATAGCCGGCGCGAAGTTCGAAGCCTTCGGCTTTGAAGTTGCCGACATTCTCATAGAACACGGCGTCCTGGATCGTGCCCGGCGTACGATCCGCGCCGAGCTGATCGAGCACCACGTCGCGGATCTTCGAGCGATAATAGACCGCAGAGGCGGTGATGCCGCCCCGGTCATACTTCACGCCGCCTTCGATATTCTCGACGCGCTCGGGCCTTAGGCCGGGGGCGAGCGAGACGCGGCCGGGGCGCTTTTCGAGCGTGAAGCCGTCGCCGATTTCCTTGCCGCGAAACGCTTCGGCATAGCCGGCGTTGAGCGACAGGCCCGGCAGCACGTCGAGCGTAGCGCCCGCATTGAAGCTGACGCCGTCACTGTCGATGCCCTTGCGATAGGTCACCTGATCGAGGTCATAGGCATCATAGCGTGCACCGAAGCTGAGCAGCAGCGGTTCGACCACGCGCCAGCGATCCTGGATATAGACGCCCATCAGCGCGCCCTTCTCCTCGAACCGGCCGACCTTGGGATCCCAGGCCCAGGCCTGCCACTGCGCCGGCGCGCCGAGATACTGGCCGACGACGCGGTCGGAGCGGTGCTCGAACCCGATGGTCACGTCATGGTCGCCGCGACGGATGCGGGCGCGCGCATCGAAGCCCCAGCTGTCGATGTTCGCGCCGTACGGGCCCCAGCGATCCGAGCGATCCTGGGTGAATTCCGTGCGCGTCCAGTAGCCGGTCGCCTCCAGATCGATGCCGACGCCAGTCTCGAAGCCATAATTGGCGATCGCGGTCTGGCGCTTGCCCTTGACCGCGAACAGGCGACTGCTCGGTCCGCTCTCGAGCACCGGCCAGTTGGGGCGCATGCCGAACTCGCCCTCTTCGTTGCGCTGCTCATAGCTCAGCGTCAGGCGATGCCCGGCGCCGAGGTCGCCGCCGATCTTGACGAAGCCCAGCTGCTGCTTCGCCGCTGTGCCGCGCAGCGTGGTGCCGTTGCCGTCCTTGAAGTTCTCACGATCGACGTGCACGAACGAGGCGAGGATCCCTATATCGCCGGTCAAGCGCGCATAGGCGGTACCCGACAGCTTGTAACCGTCATTGCTGAACCAGCCGCCCTTCGCCATCACGCCGAAATCGCGGCCGTTACGCAGCAGGTCGGTGGGATCGACCGTGCGGAAACGGATCGCGCCGCCGATCGCGCCGAAGCCCGAATCCGCCTCGCCCGCGCCGGCCTGGACCTGAACGCTCTTGAGCAGTTCCGGCTCGATGCTGACGCGGCCGACATGGTGGAACAAGGTGCCGCGCTGCGGAGCGCCGTCGATGGTGACGTTGAGCATCGAATCCTCGAGCCCGCGCACATAGATCTTCTGCGCGATGCCGAGCGAGCCGCCGACCGCAACCGAGGGAACGTTGCGGAACAGGTCGGACAGGTCGTTCGCCTGAATCGCCTGGATGGCCTTGCGATCGAGATCCACGTCGGTCAGCGCACCGACCACCACCACAACGTCGTCGCTCTCGTCAGCTGCCGCCGGGGCTTCGACAGCCTCCTGCGCAAGGGCCTGCGGGGTGATCGCAAGCATGGAGGTGCCGAGCAGCAATGCCGCGTAAGCGGTTTCAATTTTCATTGGAGTTCCCTGGATCGTTTCGCAGGCGCGGTAAATGTTATTGCGACTTAATGTCAAATAGAATTGGCTATATTTTGGTATCCCGGCCGCGCCCCTCGCCAAACCCTTCAATATGCGCTATGGGGCCGCGCTTACCCGCGCCTTGCCCATTGGCCCGCGCGACCATTGTGAGCTGCATGACCTTTACCCACCTCCCCACCAGCCTCGCCGAGGCGCTGGCCGCACGCGGCTATACGGCCCTCACCCCGGTTCAGGCCGCCGTCAC
Source organism: uncultured Stakelama sp. (assembly GCA_964407945.1). Taxonomy (GTDB): domain Bacteria; phylum Pseudomonadota; class Alphaproteobacteria; order Sphingomonadales; family Sphingomonadaceae; genus Sphingomonas. Next base: position 1,736 of record CAYOXO010000170.1, on the reverse strand, counting down.
CGAGGACGCCGCCAAGGGCCGCGACCTGCTGGTCTCCGCCCAGACCGGCTCGGGCAAGACCGTCGCCTTCGGCCTCGCCATGGCCGACGAACTGCTCGAGGACGGCAAGCTTCCCGCCCCCGGCCTTCCGCTCGCGCTGGTGATCGCGCCGACGCGTGAGCTGGCGCTTCAGGTCGCGAAGGAGTTGACCTGGCTCTATGCTTCGGCCGGCGGACGCATCGCCACCTGTGTCGGCGGCATGGACGCATCGCGTGAGCGCCGCACGCTTTCCTACGGCACGCACATCGTCGTCGGCACGCCGGGCCGCCTGCGCGACCATGTCGAGCGCGGTGCGCTCGACCTCAGCCAGGCGCGGATTGCGGTGCTCGACGAAGCGGACGAGATGCTCGACATGGGCTTCCGCGAGGAGTTGGAGGCGCTGCTCGACGCGACCCCGCCCGAGCGCCGCACCTTCCTGTTTTCCGCGACCCTCCCCAAGCCGATCGTCGCGCTCGCCCGCCGCTATCAGAATGACGCGCATCGCATCTCGACCGTGGGCGAGGATCGCGGCCATGGCGACATCACCTATCAGGCGATCGCGGTCGCACCGGCCGATATCGAGCATGCCGTGATCAACCTGCTCCGCTTCCACGAGGCGGAGACCGCGATCCTGTTCTGCGCGACGCGCGACAATGTTCGTCATCTGCACGCCGGACTGACCGAGCGTGGCTTCGCCGCCGTGGCGCTGTCGGGCGAGCATAGCCAGAACGAGCGCAACGCCGCGCTTCAGGCGCTGCGCGACCGCCGTGCGCGCGTCTGCGTCGCCACCGACGTCGCCGCGCGCGGCATCGACCTGCCCACCGTGACGCTGGTCATCCATGTCGAGCTGCCGCGCGATGCCGAGACGCTTCAGCACCGTTCGGGCCGCACCGGCCGCGCGGGCAAGAAGGGCACCGCCGTCCTCATCGTCCCCTATCCGCGCCGCCGCCGCGTCGAGATGACGCTGAAGCAGGCGAAGATCGCGGCGGAATGGCTGCCCGTTCCGAGTGCCGAGGACATTCGCGCCAAGGATCGCGAGCGGCTCATGACCAAGCTGATCGCCCCGATCGAGATCGAGGACGAGGATCGCGAGATCGCCGAGGCGCTGCTGGCGGAAAAGTCGCCGCTGGAGATCGCCGCTGCGCTGGTCCAGGCGCACCGCGCATCGATGCCCGCGCCCGAGGAATTGATCGACCGCGCACCCGCCGAGCGCGGCGCCCCGGTCCATCGTCCCGGTTTCGAGGACATCGTCTGGTTCAGCATGAATATCGGCCGCCGCCAGAACGCCGATCCGCGCTGGATCCTGCCGCTGATCTGCCGTCGCGGGCACATCACCAAGTCGGAGATCGGCGCGATCCGTATCGGCGCGGGCGAAACCCGCTTCCAGATCCCAAGCAAGCTTGCCGACCGCTTCGCCAAGGAAGTTGCCAAGACCGCGGAGCAGGATGAAGACGGCGTGTTGATCCAGGTCGCCGACGGCCCGCCACCGCCGGGTACGCGCGGCGACCACGCCCCGCGCCACCACAAGCCGCGCGACCATAGCCGCCCGGTCCACCGTGCCCGCCCGGCCAAGCCCCATCATCGCGGCAAGCCGCCGAAAAAGTAACACCGTCTCCCGCCGCTTTCGTCATCCCGGCCTTGTGCCGGGATCCACCGGGAAGCGAGCACTGGATTGGAAGCTCTTGCCCGGTACTCGGGGCGCGGTGGGCCCCGAGTAC
>CAYOXO010000169.1:0-8195 GCA_964407945.1 uncultured Stakelama sp. | reverse complement strand
GCCGATCATCACCTTCGTCAACAAGGTCGATCGCGAAGGGCGCGAGGTGTTCGAGACGCTCGACGAGATCGCCGACCTGCTCGCGCTCGACGTCGCGCCGATGACCTGGCCGGTCGGCATGGGCGGCACGTTCGAAGGGGTGTACGACCTCGTCTCCAACCGCCTGCTGCTGCCCGAGGGCGACAGCCGCGAGTTCCAGGGCAAGGTCATCCAGACCACCGGCCTCGACGATCCGCAGCTCGATGCTATCCTCTCGCCCCAGAATCTCGCCAAGCTGCGCGAGGATGCCGAGCTGGCGATGGCAGGCTATGCGTCGTTCGATGGCGAAGCCTATCGCAACGGCGACCTCACCCCGGTCTATTTCGGGTCGGCGCTCAAGGAATTCGGGGTCGATTCGCTGATCGACGCGATCGCGCGCCATGCCCCGCCGCCGCACGCGCTGCCCGCCGAGCCGGCGCCGGTCTCACCGGATTACAACGAGGTCACCGGCTTCGTGTTCAAGGTCCAGGCGAACATGGACCCCAACCATCGCGACCGTATCGCGTTCATGCGGCTGGTGTCGGGCACGTTCAAGCGCGGCATGAAGCTGACCCCGACCGGGCACGGCAAGCCGATCGCGATCCATTCGCCGATCATGTTCTTTGCCCAACAGCGCGAGCTGGCGGACGAGGCCTTCCCTGGCGACATCATCGGCATTCCGAACCACGGTACGCTGCGCGTCGGCGACACGCTGTCGGAAAAGGCGGCCGTGCGCTTCACCGGACTGCCCAACTTCGCACCGGAAATCCTGCGCCGCGTCGTGCTCAAGGATCCGACCAAGACCAAGCAGCTGCGCAAGGCGCTCGACGACCTCAGCGAAGAGGGCGTGATCCAGGTCTTCTATCCCGAGATCGGGTCGAACTGGATCATCGGCGTGGTCGGGCAGCTCCAGCTCGACGTGCTGCTCAGCCGCCTCGACGCCGAGTACAAGGTCGGCGCGAACCTCGAGCCTGCGCCGTTCGACACCGCACGCTGGATCGGCGGCGAAGCGGCGGACGTGAAGGAGTTCATGGACCTCAACCGCGGTGCGATGGCCAAGGATCGCGACGGCGATCCGGTGTTCCTCGCCAAGTCCGCCTGGGAAGTCGGCTATGTCGCCGACCGCTATTCCAAGGTGAAGTTCATGGCGACGCGCGAGCGCTGATGAAGATTCAGCGCGTCACCTGCCTGCGCAGGTGACGCGTCGCCATTCTATCGCTGCGCCTTGTTCCGCGACAAGCACCTCGCCAGCCGCATCAAGGCAATATCGCAGCCTGGCTGATCAGGCCGCTTCTTCTACCCAGTCGTCTTGCAGGCTGCGGCTGGCGAGCAGCCCCAATATGGTGGCGACGACATAGGCAAGCGAGGCCCCCGCCATCGCGTAGCGCAGCGCTTCGTTGCCAAAGCTTGGCGTGAGCCAGTCCGATGCGATGCCGATGCTCCAGGAGCCGAAGCCCAGGCCGATCAGATTGTTGATCAGCAGGAAACAGGCTGCGGCGGTCGCGCGCATCTGCGGCGCGACCAGATGCTGCACGGCGGTGATCAGCGGCCCCAACCACAGGATATTGAGGCCATTGGGGATGAGCAGCAGCGCCCAGGCGAGGCGCGGATCTTCGACCAGGAAACCGGCGATGAACAATGGCGCGGTGATCAGCCAGGCAAACGCCGGCAACCGCGCGTAATTGGCCTTGTTCGACCCCATGCGATCGGCGAACCAACCCCCGGCGAACACACCCGCCACGCCGCCGATCAGCAACAGCGATCCGAAGAAATAGCTGGTGGTCTTGAGGTCGAATCCGAAGCTGCGGACCATCAGCGACGAGGTCCAGAACGCAAGGCCATAGCCGCACAGCGAACTCATCGCCGCGGCGAACGCCATCAGCCAGAAGCTGCGCTTGCGCGCGAGGATACCGAACACAGCCCATGTGCTCGCACCGTCCTTGGCCGGTGCGGCACGCGGCGGCTCCTTCACCAGCAGACGGAAGAACGGCGCGATCACTACCCCCGCCAGGCCGACCGCGACAAACGCCGCGCGCCAGTTCACCGCCGCCGCAATCCATGCGCCGAACAGCACGCCGGACGCCAGTCCGATCGGGATGCCGAGCGAGTAGATCGCCAGCGCCCGCGCGCGCTGATGCGGCGGGAAATAGGCCGAGATCACCGCATAGCTCGGTGCAACGCCGCCCGCCTCGCCGACGCCCACGCCGATCCGGAAGGCAAGCATCTGCGCAAAGTTGGTGGCAATGCCGCACAGCGCGGTGAACCCGCTCCAGACCACGAGGGAAACCGTAATCACCCAGGTGCGGCTCGTCCGATCGGCGAGCAACGCCAACGGGATTGCGAGAATCGAATAGAGCGCCGCGAACGCGAGACCGCCCAGCAGGCCAAGCTGCGAGTCGCTGAGGTGAAGGTCCGCCTTGATCGGCACGGCGAGGATGCCGAGGATCTGCCGGTCGAGGAAGTTGAAGGTATACACCAGTAACAGCATCGCGAGCACGAGCGCGCGATAGCCGGGCGTACCATGGCCCGCGGACGTGGCGGTGGTGGCGTTCATCCCGGCATCCCTCCCCTTCGAATAAAGCTTGGCCGGACGCCCCGTGGGAGACGCCCGGCCATGTCAGTGTGTCAAACTCTGATCCGCAAGGCGATCAGAACTTCACCTCGAACGTGCCGGTCACGGTGCGCGGCGGGCCGTAATAGCCGATGATCGAATTGCCGAAGAGCGCGCCCGGGAAGTTGTAGCCGCCGACGCGATAGCGCGCGTCGGTCAGGTTGCGCGCCGCGACGCCGATGCGATAGCGGCCGCCGGCCGAGGTCCAGTTGAGCGAGGCATCGACCAGCGCATAGCCGTCCTGGTCGAGCGCCGGGGTCGCCAGCTCGAACATCTGGGTGTCGCTGCGCAGCGAGACCGACGGCGTGAAGGCGATCGTGCCGCCCGCCAGATCCTCGGACCAGGTCGCCGAGACGTTGGCGGTCCATTCCGGCGTGTTCTGGAACGCGCGCTGGTTCGACACATCGACCGGTGTGGTCCCTCCGCCGATATAGGTGAAGAACTCCTTATAGTCGGCATGCGTGTAGCCGATCGCCATCGTTGCCGAGAAGTTGCGCGACGGCACCACGCGCGTCTCGAACTCGAAGCCGTAAATCACGCCCTTGCCGGCGTTGTCGACGAAGCTGGCGATGCCACTGGGCAGTGCGGGCGCCTGGATCGTGACCTGCTGGTCCTTATAGTCCGAGTAGAAGCCGGCGAGATTGACGAACAGGGTGCGGTCGAGGAACGCGCCCTTCATGCCCAACTCATAGCTGTCGATCGTCTCGGGGGCGTAGCCATTGACGGTGGTCGGCGTGAGCACCACGTCGCCGCGCATGTCGAAGCCGCCCGATTTGAACCCCTTGCCGTAGCTGGCATAGAAATTCAGGTCCTGGCGTGGTTCGTAGCTGATGCTTACCCGCGGGGTCAGCTTCTCGAAATCGCGGCTGTTGGTGTAATCCGAACGGATCAGACCGGGGATGGCGGCGGCGTTGCCGAAATAGGGACTGCGGATGCCGGTATAGTTGCGGCGGAAGACCTTCCCGGTCTTCTCGTCGCGGGTATAGCGCAGGCCCGCCGAGATCTTGAACTGATCGGTCAGGTCGAAGCTGAAGTCGCCGAACGCGGCATAGCTCTTGGTGAACACCTCGCCCGAAGTCAGCGTGGTGGTGTTGAGCGCGCCCAGCACCGTATCGAACGCACCGCTGGCGCGGCCATTGAGGTAATAGACGCCGAACACGCCCTGGATCCGGTCGCCCTCATAGAGGAGCTGGAGTTCCTGAGTGAACTGACGGTCCGAATATTCCGCCGGAACGTCGAGCGTCGGCAGGATGGTGTTGTCGAAATCGATCACCGTGTCGGTGTTGCCGTCGCGCCATGAGGTGATCGTCTTGAAGGTCAGCGCATCGGACAGGTTGACCTCGCCCGTCACCGAAAGGCCGCGCGTCTCGACGCGGTTCTTGTCGCCGATCCCGGCACGCGTGTCGTAGACGCTTCCGGTCGGGGCATAGATCGGATCGGTGCCGTTGGGCAGCAGGCGCGTGCCGTGGCGCGGGTTCGAACGGTCGAGCACGCGATCGCCCGCGACGCGGATGAAGATGTTGTCCGACGGGGTGAACTCGGCCGACAGGCGCGCGGCGAGCACATTCTTGTCGTAATGCTCGGCGCCGGTGGTGAGGTTGGTGCCGTAGCCGTCGCGCCAATATTGCGCGACCGCGGCGCCGAGCGAGAGCGTGTCGCCCACCGGCACCACCACCTGCCCGACCAGATCGACCTGGTTGTACGAGCCATAGGAAACGCGCGCCGACGCCTTGTAATCATGGCCGAGACGGCGGGTGACATACTTCACCGCGCCGCCGATCGTGTTGCGGCCATAGAGCGTGCCCTGCGGCCCGCGCAGCACCTCGACCCGCTCAACGTCGAAAATGTCGAGCACCGCGCCCTGCGGACGGGCGACATAGACGTCGTCGATATAGAGCGCGACGCCCGGTTCGAAGCCCCACAGCGGATCCTGCTGGCCGACACCGCGGCTGAACGCGATCAGCGTCGAGTTGGAGCCGCGCGCGATCTGCAGCGTGAGGTTCGGAGTCTTGTCCTGCAGCGCGGTGATGTCGGGCGCGCCGCTCTTGAGCAGCGAATCGCCGGTGACCACCGACATCGAGATCGGCACGTCGATCAGGCTTTCCTCACGGCGGCGCGCTGTGACGACGATTTCGCCCTCGGCTGCGGGCGCGGCTTCCTCGGCCGCCGCTGCAGGCGTGTCCTGCGCAAAGGCGGGCATGGCGGCGAGCGCGCCGAAGGCGGCGCCGGCCCAGAGAATCGAACGAGCGCGAATCGTGCGGACAGACGGAATCAGGCGTAGCATCGAAGCTTCCTCCCCAGATGACAGCCGCGTGAACGCCGCGGCTTGTAAGACGTTGAGGGAGGCTATAGTGAAACCTGAACCGGGTTTCAACTTCCGGATGCGGAGAGGGGCGAATGACGCAGGATCGTGGCGTGGAAGCCACAGTTGCCGGGGGCATGGCACGAAACGAAAGCGCGGCGAGCGAGGGCAAGGAGCCGCGCACCGCGCGCGGCCGCCGGACATTGCGCACGATCCTGGATGCGGCCGCGGCCGAGTTCGGCGAAAAGGGGTTCCACGAGGGATCAATCAGCGGGATCACCCGCCGTGCCGGCGTCGCGCTGGGCAGCTTCTACACCTATTTCGATTCGAAGGACGCGGTGTTCCGCGCGCTGGTCCGCGACATGAGCGATCAGGTGCGCGAGCATGTCGCCCCCGCGATCCGCGCCGCGCCCGAACAGATCGCCGCCGAGCGGGCGGGCCTTGAGACCTTCATCGGCTTCGTGCGCAGGCACAAGGAGATCTACCGCATCATCGACGAGGCCGAGTTCGTCGACCCCGAGAGCTTCCGGCTTCACTATGCCACCACCGCCGACCGCATCGAGAAACGCCTGCGTGCCGCCGCCGAGCGCGGCGAGGTCCGCGCCGACGTGTCCGACGTCCATGCCTGGGCGATCATGGGGATGAACGTGTTCCTGGGCCTGCGCTACGGCGTGTGGGGCGATGACCGCGATGCGGTCGAGGTGGCCGATACGGTGGCGGAGATGCTGGCGCGGGGGCTGGGGGCGAAGTCGGCGGGGTAGGGCCGCGCAACGTCCTTCACTGCACCAACAGCCGGAAGACAGACGGTATCGCGACTAGCGACGCCATTGCAGACCTCTGCGAGTGAACTTGTAATTATGGCAAGCGGACAGCAGATTTGAGCCTATGATCGGGGAAGTCTGGCATGATGTCCGGAGCGTATCAGAGGCGGGTAGTTGCGTTTCTAGACATTCTTGGCTTTTCGCAACTTGTCGAAAAGGCTGACGAGATAGAGTGGCGGACCGCCATCGAGGGTGTGCTTAAGACGATGCGCGAAACGCTCGCTCCGAATCAGGCATCCGACTTCCGACTATCCCAATTCAGCGACTGCATCGTCATCTCCGCGCCCATTGAACCGTATAGCGTTAATCTGGTCATGACCGGCTCACTCATCCTCGCGAATAATTTGCTCCAACGTATGGTTCTTCTGCGCGGTGGGATAGCGGTTGGAAATCTTATCCATACCGATGATGTGATGTTCGGACCGGGAATGCTTATCGCCTACCGTAGCGATACGCCGGGCGGACCTCCGCGTATCTCAATCGATGAGACGCTCAAAGAGGAGATAGCGAGTTGGCACAATGATTTCGGTCTCGAAGCGCTTATACGCACAGACCCTTATGACCTAACTTTAGCGCTGCATACACTCCACGACTATCAACTGTACACTCCAGAGCCGCAGGTCGGAAAAATAGTGTTGGATGAGGTGGCTGCCAAGTTGGCCGAGCAGATAGCATGGCAGTGCTACGGTGCTGGGCATACTCCATCGGTTCGCGCAAAATGGCTTTGGATGGAAAGATACTGGAATGAAGCAGTGGGAGTGAAAGGATTGCTCCCGCCGACCACGCAATACGTATCGGAATTTAAGGCCGCTTTGAGACGATAAGCCTGAAAAGCCGCAGGTCCGCTAACCACCCCTAGCAAGCGATCACCTCACCCTGCCTCGGCCAGCCATTCCTTCGCGGTCTCGCCGTCCCAGTCCATGTCGCCCGCGACCCGCCACAGCTCGCGCCCCTGCGCGTCGTAATAGACGGTGGTGGGCAGGTTGACGCCGTAATGGACCGACAGGCCGACATCGGGATCGAGATAAGGCTTGAGCGCCTTGAACCCGGCCTTCGCGAAATAGGGTCCGACCTTGGCCGCGCCCTCCAGATCCTGGCTTACCGTCAGCACCTGAAGCTTGTCGCCCTCGCGCAGCGCCAGCCGGTCGAGCGCGGGCATTTCGCGCACGCACGGCGCGCACCAGGTCGCCCACAGGTTGAGCAGCACCGGCTTGCCCTTGAACGCGGCGAGCGTCGTCTTTTTGCCGTCGGGCGCGGTGAAGGACAGCGCCGGCGCCGCTTCGCCCTTGTGGCTGCGGTCGATCGTGCCGATCCGCTCGACGTTGTCGGCGGCGTTCGCGGGTGCAGCGGGGCTTTCGTTGCCAACAGCGGCGTTTGCTTGCTCGCCCGGCTGCTTGGCCGTATCGCAGCCGGCGATTCCAAGCGCCAGCGTGGCAAGGACAGGGAGAAGCGCGATCGTCGAGCGCAAGACAGACTCCAATAGCATGTGGGGCGGGCGCTTTGCCGAAGGCCCGTCGTCGGTGATGCGCGAGATTAACGCTTCCATCCCGTTCGACAAGCGCATGTGGCGTCAGGACATCGCAGGATCGCAGGCCCATGTCGCGATGCTGGGCAAGCAGGGCATCGTCGATGCGGCCGACGCCGCGACGATCTCGGCCGGGCTCGACGCCGTTGCCGCCGATTACGAACGGGACGGCGTGCCCGAGGATCTGGCGCTCGAAGACATCCATATGCTGACCGAGGCACGGCTGGCCGAGAAGATCGGGCCGGTCGCCGGGCGCCTGCACACCGCGCGCAGCCGCAACGATCAGGTGGCGACCGATTTCCGCCTGTGGGTGCGCGATGCGACCGACCAGGTGCTTGCCGCGCTCGCCGCACTGCAGGACGCGCTGCTGGCGCGCGCCGAGGAACATGCCGATAGCGTGATGCCCGGCTTCACCCATCTGCAGAGCGCGCAGCCGGTGACGCTCGGCCATCACCTGATGGCCTATTTCGAGATGGTCGGCCGCGACGTCAGCCGCTTCGCCGATGGACGTGCGCGCGGCAATCGCTGCCCACTCGGCTCGGCGGCGCTGGCGGGGACCGGCTTCCCGCTCGACCGCGAGGCGACCGCTGCGGCGCTTGGCTTCGACGGGCCGACGCGCAACTCGCTCGATGCCGTCAGCGACCGCGACTTCGCGCTCGATTATCTGATGGCGGCGGCGCAGTGCTCGCTACACCTATCGCGCCTTGCCGAGGAATTCGTGATCTGGGCGAGCCAGCCCTTCGGCTTCGTCAAGCTCAGCGACCAATGGTCGACCGGCAGCTCGATCATGCCGCAGAAGCGCAATCCCGACGCGGCCGAGCTGGTGCGCGGCCATTCGGGGCGCATCGTCGGTTGCCTGACATCGCTGATGATCACGATGAAGGGGCTGCCGCTCGCCTATTCGAAGGACATGCAGGA
>CAYOXO010000168.1:0-8242 GCA_964407945.1 uncultured Stakelama sp. | reverse complement strand
CGAGGCCCGATGGCGGAGTGGTTACGCAGAGGACTGCAAATCCTTGCACGCCGGTTCGATTCCGGCTCGGGCCTCCACTTACTTAAGCTGCCGATCCTGGCCGCTTGAACTTCACAATCCGCCCTCCGACCGCCGCCCCTTTTCTGCCGGGGTGTGTAATTCCTGCGCAACTGCGTCAGGAGTTGGCGTGCTGGGCCAGGAGCGCGTGGGCTGCGACGGCCTGCCACCTTGGCTGGAGTTCGAGTCGGCCGTTGCCCCCTAGGCTTCAGCGAACGCGGAGACGGTCAGCCACTCTGCGAACGAAATGCTGATCCCAGCTTTGATGCGCTGCCAACCTGGGCGATGGGTTCTTCAACACAATCGCGGAGATTCGCATGCCTCCTTCTCGTCGCAATCTGCTTGCCGCTATGGCGGCGGGCGTACCAACAGGAGCAGCCATGGCCGCCGAGCTTCTGGCCGATCTCTCGCGCGCGACCGATGCCAGCTCGCCTCCGCTATCTGGCGCGAAGTGGCATTTCTACGCCGCCGGTACGACGACGCCACAGCCGGTCTACACCTCCGCCGCTTTGGACGTGGAGCATGCGAGCCCGGTCGTAGCGGACAGCGGAGGCCAGTTCCCGGCAATCCATTTCGACACATCGCAGCAGTATCGCGGCGTTCAGAAGACTGCGGCGGGGGTTACCATCACGGACCTTGATCCGATCGACAATGAAGTCATGTCGCAGCTGTCAGGCCCGGCCGGCGCCAGCACCGTCGGTTTCCGTCAATCCGGCACGGGCGCAATCGCTCGCACTCTTCAGGACAAGGCGCGCGAGCGCGTCTCGATCAAGGACTTTGGCGCGGTCGGCAACAACACCACCGACGACACGGATGCGATCCAGAAGGCCATCGACTACGCCCACTCGCTCTATGTGGGCGGACGGCAACTGGGTGGCGGGATCGAGGTTCATATTCCGGAGGGGCGTTACAAGTTCAGCGGCCTGATCATGAAGAATGGCGTCAACCTGGTCGGCGACGGATCCCTCAATTCGCAGCTCCGTGTCTTCGGGAAGGGCAAGACTGCTATCGCAGCCAGCAAGAGCAGCGCGACCCAGACATCCGCCAGCAACATCTTCTACTGTCAGATGAGGAACTTCGCCATCTACTCATGGGAGGGTGCAAACGGCGATATCCCGATCAATCAGGTTGGGTTCGAACTCACCGGCTTTCGCTGGACCCGCGCGCAAAACGTCTATTTCGGCTGGGGCTCCGGCTTCACGGGCATCAAATGTACGGAAGCAACTCTTGCTGGTGAAGATGGTCCTTCCCAGTGGTACAATGAGTTCTACGGCTGCAACCTGCATCGCCATTATCCGCCGGTAACCGGCGGCGTCGGAATGCTTCTTGGCGACACCTCCATCGACAAGGAACAGGTGACGACGCTGCGCTGGTATGGCGGTGATGTGCGCGGCCAGGGCGGCGGGACGGGCGTCAATCTCCAGGGCGCGAGCGCGGCGATCTTCGACGGTACCACGTTCGAGGGGTTGAAGACCGCGATCATTCTCGGTTCGGCGTCCGGCACCCGACAGTCCAATAGCTGAGACTTCCGATCGTGCTATTTCGAGGGGAACACGGTCAACTGGCAAGTGCATGCGGGTTGCACCGACAATTCGTTTAGCGGCGGGTTTATCACAGGCGGATCCTTTACCGACAACGGAACGAGAACCCGCTACAATATCCCTGGGATGACGCAGGCCCATTTGAGCGGCTCGACCAGAGCTGACTTTTGGCGCGTCAGGACCGTCAACGGGGCGGTGTATCGTCCGCAGTTCATCGACGAGACGTTCCCCTCGATCGAACTGGTGCGCAACGGGTCCACCGACAAGCTTATCATCGCGCGCAGCAGTTTCGGGACGGATGCGGCACAACTCTATGCCGATAATCTGTCAACGCTCATCGCGGCGTTTGGAGGCACCTCAGCAAAGTTGCGCGCGAACAATCTGCGCCTGCGCAACGACGATGCGTTCGGCATATTCTCGGGTTCTGGAAGCCCCGAGGGGGTTGTCACGGCCAAGCCGGGGTCGCTCTACCTCAACACCAGCGGCGGCGCCAAAACTGCTGCATATCTCAAGGAAACAGGGACCGGTAACGTCGGTTGGGTGGCGAAATGAAAGTATGGCGCGACGCTGGCGGCAATGTCGTCAACATCGGCGAATGGGATCACCAGGTCATCACGGTGATCCGCAACCCGTTTCCGGGCGACATCGAAAACAGGCCGGAGCGAGTGCCGGTGCTGATTGACGGCAAGCCCGTAACGCGAGTGGTGGACGGCGGCCCCGGCGTTGAACCGCGCGTGGAACAAGTGATGACCTATGGACCCAATCGCTGGTTTCGTGGCGAGGAACTGATCCATGAGGGCGAGTGGGATTGCCGCCGCGAGGAAATAGAGAGCAATCCGATCCCCGAGGGCGTCACATGCGCGGAGGAGGAGGTCTGCAAGCGCGTCGATGGCGGGCTCGCGGCGGTCGATGACTACGCCTCGCTGAGACGTGCCGCCTACCCGACAACCAGGGACCAGCTCGACGCGCTTTGGAAAGGTGGAGCCGATATCGAGGCAATGCGCGCGCAAGTGCTGGCGGTGAAGAACCGGTATCCGAAAGCGGACGCATGACGCGCCGGCGGCGGCCTCGCGGCTATATGCTGAGGTCGCCAATACCGAGACGATCCGGCCCGCGCAAAGACTGCAAATCTTCGATGCCGGCTCGGGCCTCTATCGCGCAGGGGCGCTAGCCGCCCTCCCCTTGCATACCCGCCATCAAGTCCATGAAGTTGCGTGCAGCTTCACGGTCCGCTGCGTCCTTGAAGGCCACGTCGAGATCGGGCGCAGCGCCGAGCAGGTACATCACCGTCCAGAGCGCGAACCGGCGTGGGCGGTCCTTCTCGAGCCCGAAATCGACCCGCATTCGCTCGACGCCCGCCTCGACCGCCGCCGGCGGGATCGAGGCGAGGTCGGCGGACCCGAAATAGCGGCGCAACTGATCGTCGAAATCCATGCGCCGCCCCTAGCGGATCAGCTCGTGAAGTCGAGTTGAACCACCCTGGTCGGCGTCGCGCGACAGTAGAAAGGCGTCGTGCGCTCGCCGTCGGGATAGCTTGCGGTCAGGTCGGCCGCGAAGCGCCAGCCGCCATTGCCCGGCTCGATGTTGGTGATCCGATCGAGCCGCAGCCGCGTGCCGCCCGTCGCACCGATCTGGCGCGACGCCTCGAACAGGCAGGTCTGCAGCGAGGGACGAGCCTCGGAGCGTACCAGCGTGAGGTCGGCCGAAAGCGCTGCGGGCGGCCCCGGCGGATAGGTGGTAGGCGGCGTTGTGGGCGCGGGCTCGTTCGGCTTCTTGTTCTTGCTCGCCAGCAGCGCGATCAGGCCGGCCGCGACCGCGACGCCGCCGATGATCAGGCCGGTGCTCGGCCCCTTGTCGTGGTCGGGACGCTCGGGCTGCCAGCCGCCGCCCCAGTTGTTGCCATAGCCATAGGCAAAGGTTGCGCGGCAATCGCGCACCCAGATCGAGCGCCGGTCATAACCCCAGCCGCGCCCCTGGTTGCAGACGCCACCATTGGCGCGGAGCAGCACGACGCGGTTCTGGGTGTTCACATTGCAATAGCGCGTGCGGTTGTTGCGCGATTCGCAGGTGATGCGACCGGCATAGCCGCGATTGCTGCCCCAATCGGGGTTGCCGGGATAGCCAGGATAGCCCGGCCGTGGCGGCCGTGGGCGGCCAGGGACGGGTTGCGGGAGCGGAACCGGGCGATCGACGATCGGCCCCGGCAGGGGAACCGGCCGGTCGGGCACGGGCTGAGGCAAGGGAACCGGGCGATCGGGTACCGGACGCGGCAGCGGGACCGGACGGTCCTGCGGCGCGGGCCGCGTCTGTGTTGGCCGGGCTTGGGCCATCAGCGGCGTGATGCTCTGGGTGACGAGTGCCGTGGACAGGACCACCAGCTTCAACGTGCTTCTCATGCGCGGACTCCCCTATTTGGAACGCGGCCAGCCAAGTCGTTTCGCCTGGAGTATAGACCGAACGCTCCGCACCCGCACGGAAAATCAACGTAAAGAGATGCTTGCGGTCTACTCCGCAGCCTGTGCGGGAGGCTCCTCGGCATCGGGCGTTTCGGCGTGGCTGGCAAGCAGCTCGACCGACGCCACCGACTCGATCTCGCGCGCGCCGGTCTCCACGTTCAGCTCCTTGAGTTTCCGCGCCGAAACCAGCGCGCGGGTCTCAAGGCTGCTCGCAAAGGTATTGAAGTTCTTGACCGCGCTGTTGAGGCCGCTGCCGACGAGCCGCAGGTCGCCCATCGCCTTGGCCAGCCGGTCGTACAGTTCCTTGCCGAGTTCGCCGATCTGGCGCGCTTCCTTGGCGAGCTTTTCCTGGCGCCACACCGCGGCGACGGTGCGGGCGATCGCGATCAAATTGGTCGGGGTCGCCAGCAGCACACGCTTCTCGAACGCGAAGTCCCACAGGCTGTGATCATGTTCGAGCGCGGCCGAGAGGAAATGCTCGCCGGGAACGAACATGATGACATAGTCGGGCGCGTCGTCGAACTGGGTCCAATAGGCCTTGTTGCCGAGCGCGTTGACATGCGCCTTCATCGCCGCGGCGTGCTGGGCGAGACCGGCCTGGCGCTCCCCCTCCTCCACCGCGCCGAACGCGTCCTGATAGGCGTTGAGCGAGACCTTGGCGTCGATCACCAGCGCCTTGCCGCCGGGCACGCGGACGATGGCGTCGGGGCGGAGCCGCCCGCCCTCTTCCTGCGCGACGCTGACTTCGGTCTCGAAATCGGTGTGTTCGGAGAGGCCGCAGGTTTCGAGGACATTCTTGAGCTGCTGCTCGCCCCAGCGGCCGCGTGACTTGGGCGCGTTGCGGAGCGAGTTGACGAGCTTGGCCGCCTCGCTGCTCACCCGCTCCTGCCCGATCCGCATCTGCTCGATCTGGCCCTTGAGCTCGCCGAACGCGTCGCGGCGCTCCGCCTCAACCTTGGCCACGCCCTCCTCATAGCGCTGGAGCCGGTCGTTGACGGGCTGGAGCAGCGCCTTGAGGTTCTGGCCCGCGACCGTCTCGGATTGCCTGAAGCGATCGTCGGCGCGCTTGAGGAAGGCTTCCTGGGTCTGGTTGAGCATCTGTCCGGCCAACTCGCGGAACTGGCCGGCCATCAGCTCGCGCGCGCCCTTGAACTCCTCGAGCCGCTCCTCGAACGCGCTCGCCTTGGTGCGCAGCTCGGTCAGTTCGAGCCGGGCAATATCGCGCTCGTCCCGAATGCCGTCGAGCTGGTCGCGTAGCTCAGGGAGTTCGCGCAGCCGCTCCTCGGCGCCGGCAAGGTCGATGATCGCCGCCTTGAAATCGGCTTCGCGCTTGTCGCGCTCGGCGCGAATCTCGGCGAGGCTGCGATTGGCGATGAACCAGCCGGCGGCCCCACCGACGAGCAATGCGAGGATCAGGGCCAGGGCGAATTCGAGCGTCACATTCCCTCACGCGAAATTGACATAGTTGACACAAAACACATGTTTCGCGCGGAGGTGACAAGCGGCCGCCTCCCCACGGCAAGCGAGGAACATAGACCGAACAATCGCTGTAGGACAGCGCTAAACGCGGCGGCGGTTAACCACGCGCCGCGCCGGCGCCTCAGGCCGCCGCTTTGCGCGCCTTGGTCAGCTTCCGCATGATCATCTCACGCTTGAGGCGCGAGAGGTGATCGAGGAACACGATGCCCTCGAGATGGTCCATCTCATGCTGGATACAGGTCGCGAGCAGACCGGTGAACACCTCGTCATGCGCCTTGCCATGCTCGTCCAGCCACTTGACGCGGCAGGTCGCCGGGCGATCGACATCGGCATACTGGTCGGGAACCGACAGACAGCCCTCGGAATAGGTGTTCTGCGCGTCGGACGGCTCGAGAATTTCCGGATTCACGAACACGCGCGGCTCGCGGATCGGCTTGCCGTCCTCGTCCTCTTCCTCCTGCAGGTCCATGACGACCAGCCGCTTGGGCACGCCGACCTGGATCGCGGCGAGGCCGATGCCGGGGGCGTCGTACATCGTCTCGAACATGTCGGCGATCAGCGCGCGCAGTTCGTCATCGACCTTGTCGACCGGGGTGGACACCAGCTTGAGGCGGGGATCGGGAACTTCGAGGATCGGAAGAATAGCCATCGGGGTAATTTAGCTCCGCCTGGGTCAGGCTTCAAGGATAGGATCAGGCAACCGGGCGGCGGGCACGAAGCGCCTGCGCCAATGTGCCTTCGTCGAGATAGTCGAGCTCACCGCCCACCGGAAGGCCATGAGCCAACTGCGTCAGGCGCACGGGACGTCCTTCCAGCCGCTCGGCGATGTAATGAGCGGTGGTCTGGCCTTCGAGCGTGGCGTTCATCGCCAGCACCACTTCGTCGATGCCGCCCGCGGCGACGCGGGTGATCAGGCTGTCGATCGCCAGATCCTCAGGCCGGACGCCGTCGAGCGCGGAGAGCTTGCCGCCGAGCACATGGAAGCGGCCGGGGAAGAGGCGCGAGCGTTCGAGCGCCCAGAGGTCTGCCACTTCCTCGACCACGCAGAGCTGGCGCGTGTCGCGGCGGGGATCCGCGCAGATCGCGCAGGGGTCCGACGTGTCGACATTGCCGCAAGTGCTGCACGTAGCGAGGCGCTGGCTGACCGCGGTGAGCGCAGCAAGCAGCGGATCGAGCGCGGTCTCGCGCTTCTTGAGCAGGTGCAGCACCGCGCGCCGCGCCGAACGCGGACCAAGGCCGGGCAGGCGCGACAAGGCTTGGGTGAGGGTTTCGATCTCGGGCGAGGCCATGCGATGTTCCCTAACCGTTCGCGTTGCGGAATGGAAGGATGGCGCAGCGGCACCGATTGCGGCTAGAGGCGCCGGATGCGGATCATCTTCATGGGAACCCCGGAATTTGCGGTGCCGACGCTTGACGCGCTGGTCGAGGCGGGACACGAGGTCGTGGCGGCGTACAGCCAGCCGCCGCGTGCGGGTGGACGGCGCGGCAAGGCGCTGACCCCCTCCCCCGTCCACGCCCGCGCCGAGGCGCTGGGGATCGAGGTACGCACGCCGCTCTCGTTCAAGAAGGACCCGGAAGCGGTCGCGACATTCGCAGCGCTGGAGGCGGATGTCGCGGTGGTCGCCGCCTATGGCCTGATCCTGCCGGTGAGCGTGCTGGAGGCGCCACGGCTGGGGTGCATGAACGTCCATGCCTCGCTGCTCCCGCGCTGGCGTGGCGCAGCGCCGATCCAGCGGGCGATCCTGGCCGGGGATGAAGAGACCGGCGTGGGCATCATGCAGATGGAGGCCGGGCTGGATACCGGACCGGTACGGCTTGAGGGGCGGACGTCGGTCGCAGGCAAGACCGCAGGCGCGCTCACCGATGAACTGGCGGCGATGGGCGCGCGGCTGATGGTTCAGGTGCTGGGTGACCCGGCGGCCTACCCTGCGATCGTACAGGCCGAGGATGGCGTGACCTACGCCTCCAAGATCGACAAGGCGGAGGCACGGCTGGACTTCACCCAGACCGCCGAAGCGGTGGCACGGCAGGTGCTGGCGTTCAATCCGCCGGGAGCGTTTTTCGAGGCGAGCGGCGAACGGGTTCGAGTACTGGCGGCGGAAACCACCGAAGCGAACGGAGCGTCGGGCGCTGTGCTGGACGATATGCTGACGATCGGCTGCGCGAGCGGCTCGATCCGCGCTGTTAGCGTTCAGCGCGCAGGTCGTGGCGTCATGACCACGGCGGAACTGCTCAACGGCTTTCCGATTCCCGCTGGAACTCAGCTATGACCCGCTTTGCGCTGACCGTGGAATATGATGGCCGGCCGTTCATGGGCTGGCAGTATCAGGACCATGGCCCGAGCGTTCAGCAGTCGATCGAGGATGCGCTGCACGGCATCACCGGCGAGGACGCGCTGGTCCATGCCGCCGGGCGCACGGATGCGGGGGTGCATGCGCTGGGGATGCGCGCGCATACCGAAATCGAGAAGGACATCGCGCCGTTCCGGCTGATGGAGGCGCTCAATGCGCATCTGCGCAATGTGCCCGTCGCGATTCTGGCGTGCGAGACGGTGGCGGACGACTGGCATGCGCGCTTCTCGTGCGTCGCGCGGCATTATGTGTACCGCATCGTCAACCGCCGCGCCCCGCTGACCTTCGACAAGGGCCTCAAATGGCGCGTGCCGGCCGAGCTGGACGCGACGGCGATGCACGAGGCGGCGCAGATGCT
>CAYOXO010000167.1:0-8281 GCA_964407945.1 uncultured Stakelama sp. | reverse complement strand
GCACCACGGTCTCGACCAAATATGGGCCGATGAAGACCGACCATATCCTGTTCATTGCCTCGGGCGCGTTCCACGTCGCCAAGCCGAGCGACCTGCTGCCTGAGCTTCAGGGCCGCCTGCCGATCCGCGTCGAGCTCAAGGGCCTGACCGAAGACGACTTCGTCGCGATCCTCTCCGATACCAAGGCCTCGTTGCCAGAGCAGTACAAGGCGCTGATCGGAACCGAGGGCGTGACGATCGACTTCACCGACGACGGAATCCGCGCCATCGCCCGCATCGCCGCCGAGGTGAATGCGGAGGTCGAGAATATCGGCGCCCGCCGCCTCCAGACGGTAATGGAAAAGCTGCTCGAGGAAGTGAGCTTCGACGCCGAGGATCGCGGTGGGGCTTCGCTCACGGTGGACGCCGCCTATGTCGACGGCCAGCTCGCCAGCATCGCCCGCAACACCGACCTCAGCCGCTACGTACTCTAACACGGCCCAATCACCTTCCACCGTCATCCCCGCGCAGGCGGGGATCCATTCAGGCTGACCTCGTGTAAGCTTCAAATGGCAGCCACAATGGATTCCCGCCTTCGCGGGAATGACGACGGGGAATGGGGCATGAAGTGGATCGCCGCAGCACTGCTGCTCGGCTGGATGGGAACCGCCGCCGCGCAGGATCGCCCGCCGTGCCGCGAGGTCGGCGACCTGCCCCATATCGCCATCGATCCGCAGGCCGCGTCCCAGCTCGCCCAGATCGGTCTCGACCGCGCCGAGGTTTTCCAGCGGATGCGCGAAACCTCGACCCCCGAGACGATGGGTTGCTGGGCGATGCCGGTCGGCAATTTCGACAGCCAGCTGGTCTCGGTCGGCATGTCGCAATGGAATTACGGCACGGGCAGCCTCCAGCCGGTGCTCAAGGCATGGCGCGACAGTTTCCGCAGCCGCGGCCGCTTCAAGCGCGAACTGAAATCGCTCGCCCCAACCTATGGCAAGCTGTTCTTCTCGAAACACTGCCTCGAAGCCCCGGTCCGCGACAAATGCCGCGCCGCGATCCTCGCCGCGCACGGCCCGGACGGCAAACTCAACACCACGGCGCTGACCGAGCTCACCCGCATCTTCGAGCATGATGCGATGCTCCAGGTACAGACCGACACCTATGTCGCGCTGCTGCTGGAAGTCCGCAGCGAGCTGTTCCGCCTCTGGCCCGCCGGCCCGATCACGCCGCGGAAGGTCCGCTGGGCGATCGACACCCGCGTCCAGCAAAAGACCCTGCCCAATGACGAGGACGCCACCCGCCTGCGCCGCAAGCTCGCCGCGCTCCCCGTCGCCGAACGCCCCACCCGGCTCAAGGCGATGCTCGCCTGGTACAAGGGATTGAGCGAGGCCGTCGATCAGGACGGCGTCGGCCGCGACTATCAATGGAATGTCGATCAATGGACCTGCCTGATCGACACTGGCCGCATCGACGACGAGCAGTTCGAGCTGCTCCACCTCACCTATCTGCGCAGCCGCACCGCCACCGGCAATTCGGGCCGCTGGCAGGCGCTGACCTTCTCGCGCCGCGCCAAGATCATCCTCGGCACCGGCAGCGTCAGCGGGGTCAGGGACGGCGGCTGCACGCCCTGACCCGCGCCGTCACATCTCGACCGTCCCCTTGAAGCTCGCCATCCGCTTCAACCGCTCGGCGGAAACCGATCGCTCGGCCTCCGCCAGTCCCGCCGCGATCGCCGCCGCATCCGACGACGGAACGCCAGCCGCCCGCAGCACCGTCGCATCGCGCAGCGAGTCGCCACTACACAGACGGATCACCCATTTGCCGCCGCGCCGCTCGAGCAGTGCCCGTCCGCCCATCGCCCCTTGAGTCCAGTCGGCCACGGCGTGTGCACCACTCACCGCGACTGGTCCCGCGTCGAGCGGCAGTCCGGGCTTGTCGAACAGGCCGCGCATCACCGCGGTGATCGCCGCCGCTTCCTGATCCTGCGACGGCGAACACGCCGCCGCAGGAAGGAGCAGGGCGAGCGCAAGGATCGCCCCGCGCATCAGAAGCGCACCCGCACGCCGCCGAACAGCGACCGCCCCTCGCCGGGATAGTAGACCGCCTGGTCGATGCCATTGGCGTTCACCACCGCCCCGAACTCGGGCACATGGATCTTGTCGGTCAGGTTGCGCGCATCGGCGAACAGCGTCACCCCACCCGGCAGGTCGATGCCCGCCGACAAATGCACCAGCGCATAGCCCGGGGCCTTGAGTGTGTTGCGATAGTCCACCCACACATCCTTGGGCCGCCAGTCGAGCATCGGCTCGATCCATGCGCCCACGGGATGCTCGTAGCGCAGCGAGGTGCGCAGCTGGTGTTCGGGCACGACCGGCAGCCGCTTGTCGCCATAAGTCCTGTCGCTCGCGAAGGTGAAGTCCGACCATGCCCAGGTCTGGCGCAGCCGCAGCAGCGTTCCGCCGCCATCGACGATCCGCCAGTCGACACTCGCCTCGACGCCCTGATGCCGCGTGCGATCCGCATTGAAGGTCGCCGCCGGAATATTCGGCGATACGGTGAAGTTGAGCATCTCGCCCCGCACGGAAGCGCGATAGGCGGCGACATCCCACGAAAACGCGCCGCTGCGCCCGCGCGTCCCGATCTCGACCGTCCAGGCGCGCTGCGGATCGACCGGCACGAAGGCGAACCCCGAATAGCCCGACTGCGCCAGGGCACCGAACGCGGGCGGCTCGACCGATTTGGTCACGTTGAAATAGACCTGAGTCCCGCCGCGCTCCCACAGCGCGCCGAAGCGCGGGGCCAGCCATTCGAAGTCCTTCTCGTCCCCCCGGTTCGCCAGCCGGTTGGTGAAGTCGCGACTGGCATGGCCCCAGCTCGCGCCCGCGACCAGCGCCAGTTCGTCGGTGACGAAGAACCGTCCCTCGGCGAACAGGTCGAGCCCGCTCGCCTTTTGCAGCGCGTCGCCCATCTTCATGCCGTTGTTGCCGGCATTGTTGGCATAGATTTGCTGATCGACCGCGCCGGTACGAAAGCTCGCACCGAAGAACAGGTCGGCCTTGTGCCCGCCGATCTCGCCCGACAGGTCGAAGCGGCCAAACGCGCCCTCGGTATGGATATCCTGCTCGATCACGATCGGGATCGGGTGGCGCAGATCGGTGCCGGTGGCATAGACCCCGCCCTCGAACACCAGCCCTTCGGACAGGCGCAGCCGGGTCTGCAGCGTCACGCGCCGCACATCCTGATCGCGCGACCAGCGGCCGGCCAGTGCCGCGGCGCTCGCCTGACGCGGATTGGCGCGCGTCTGCGCCAGCGTCAGCGTGCCGGGCACGCCCTGCTCGATCGTCGCGGCGGTGGCGATCAGGCGAACCTCGCTATCCTCACCCAGCCGGTAGCCCAGGTTGATCGTGCCGCGCAGCTGCTCGCTGTCGGATCGCTCGCGATAGCCATCGGCCTTGTAGCCGTTGACCGAGCCATAAAGGTCGAATTTGCCGATCACCCCGCCCGCCGCGGCTTGCCCGCGCCAGCTGTCATAGCTTCCGCCCTCGGCGCGCAGCAGCAGTGTCGAGGGTGTGGTGCGGCCATTGGTGGTGACGAGGTTCACCGCCCCGCCGAGCTGCGCCCCGCCAAAGCGCAACGCGTTGCCGCCCTTGTACACCTCGACCAGCCGCGCGGTGAGCACGTCGACCTTCTGGAAATCCGAAAACCCATCGGCATCGGCGAACGACACGCCATTCTCGGCGATCAGCACACCGCGCTGGTGAAAGCCCTGCCCGATCCCCGACCCGCGGATCGACAGGCGCGATTCCTCGCCATAGCGCTTGTTGGCGAGTACGCCGGGCACGTCGCGCAAGATATCGGGCATGCCAATGGCGAGCCGGTCCTCGAACGTCTCGGCCGCGACCACCGCGACCGCGCCCGGGGTGCGCGACAGCCGCTCACGGGCTTCGGCGACCACGGGCGGGTCGTCGGGATTGGCCTTGCCGGTCACGATGATTTCGGGCTCGCGGCCCTGCGGATCCTCCGCGGCCCAGCTGGGCGCGGCAAGGCAAGTGGCGGCGAGCAGCGCCGCCGCGATATGGTTCTTCATGTCGAATGTTCCTGATCGGCGCGCGGCACCTGCCGCACGCGCGTTTCGTCAATTGGGCGAAAGGATCAGGCGGTCAGCGGCGGTCCGCGCAACGGCGGCCGCAGATAGGGGGTTGGCGCCAGCCGCGGGGCAACCACCGCGGCAAAGCCGAGCGCAAGGATGAAGACCAGCGCCCCGGCCAGCAGCACCGCATCGGCGCCCGGCAGCCACGCCAGCCCCAGCCCGCCGAATGCGCAGGGCTGGTCCGCCTTGGCGCCATCGTCGGACTTGGTCGGCATGCCCGGCACGTCGATCGCGACATGCTGCGGCCCGAATTCGGTACAGACCAGCACCATCAGCTGCCCCGGCGCCGCGACGGGCATGAACCCCGCGGGCACCGCCACCTTGATCGCCAGCGCCAGCGCAATCAGCGCGGCGGCGAGTCTGGGATGGCTAAGGACGAAACGCCGGAACACGCCGCGCGGTTAGCGGGTGGCACCCGCCCTGTCATCCGCTAAAGGGGCCCGCAAAACAGACATGCAGGGACATGCACATGACCGTCACGATCAAGGCCGCCGATCTGATCGACAGCGTCGCCGACGCGCTTCAGTTCATCAGCTACTACCACCCGATGGACTATATCCGCGCGCTGGGCACGGCCTATGAGGCGGAGCAGTCGCCCGCCGCCAAGGATGCGATCGCTCAGATCCTGACCAACAGCCGCATGTGCGCGGAGGGGCATCGCCCGATCTGCCAGGACACCGGCATCGTCAACGTGTTCGTCAAATGGGGCATGGACTGCCGCCTCGACGACACCTCGCGCTCGCTTCAGGAAGTCGTCGATGAAGGCGTTCGCCGGGCCTACCTCCACCCCGAGAACAAGCTGCGCGCCTCGGTCCTCGCCGATCCCGCCTTCACCCGCCGCAACACCCGCGACAACACGCCCTGCGTGCTGCATGTCGAGATGGTCGCCGGCGATCATGTCCATGTCGACGTCGCGGCCAAGGGCGGCGGCTCGGAGAACAAGTCCAAGTTCAAGATGATGAACCCCAGCGACTCGATCGTCGACTGGGTGATCGAGATGCTGCCTCAGATGGGTGCCGGCTGGTGCCCGCCGGGCATGCTCGGCATCGGCATCGGCGGCACCGCCGAACATTGCGTCCTCCTCGCCAAGAAGGCGCTGATGGAGCAGATCGACATGGCCAGCCTCAAGCAGCGCGGTCCGCAGAACGACCTGGAAGCGCTGCGCATCGAGATCTTCGACAAGGTCAACGCGCTCGGCATCGGCGCACAGGGCCTGGGCGGCCTCGCCACCATCCTCGACGTCAAGATCATGGACGCGCCGTGCCACGCCGCGGGCAAGCCGGTGGCGATGATCCCCAATTGCGCCGCCACCCGCCACGCGCATTTCAGCCTCGACGGTTCCGGCCCCGCCTATCTCGAGGCGCCCAAGTTCGACGAATGGCCCGACGTCAACTGGGCGCCGGACAAGGCCGCGATCCGCGTCGACCTCGACGCGCTCACCCCCGAAGTGGTGCAGAGCTGGAAGCAGGGCGACCGCCTGCTCTTGAACGGCAAGATGCTCACCGGCCGCGACGCCGCGCACAAGCGCATCGCCGACATGCTCGCGGCGGGTCAGGAACTCCCCGTCCAGTTCAAGGGCCGCGTCATCTATTATGTCGGCCCGGTCGATCCGGTCGGTGAGGAAGTCGTCGGCCCCGCCGGCCCCACCACCGCGACGCGCATGGACAAGTTCACCCGCATGATGCTCGACCAGGGCCTGCTCGCGATGGTCGGCAAGGCCGAGCGCGGCCCGGCGGCGACCGATGCGATCCGCGACGCGAAGAGCGCGTACCTGATGGCCGTCGGCGGCGCGGCCTACCTCGTCGCGCGCGCGATCAAGGGCAGCAAGGTCGTCGGGTTCGAGGATCTCGGCATGGAAGCGATCTACGAGTTCGAGGTCCAGGACTTCCCGGTCACGGTGGCGGTGGATGCCGAGGGCAACAACGTCCACCAGCTCGCCCCGCTGGTCTGGAAGGAAAAGATCGCGAAGGAGCGTCTGCTCGAAGGCGCCTGAAGCCGGTGGACAATCGCCCCCGGACGGTTAGCATCGTGCGACAATCCGGGGGGATAGCCATGATCGGACTTCGCCTGACGCTCGCCGCGCTCGCGCTCACCGCGCCGGGCCTTGCTGTTGCACAGGACGGCGCTGCAGCGCGTGCGATGATGAAAGAGCTCGGCGGCGACATCCCGTCGGGAAAGAAGCTGGAGCGCGCGGTCGAGAAGGCGAAACAACACCCGTTCGGCAGCATGCAGAACCCCGTCCGCGCCGACGGGCCCAAAGGGCAGCGCGCTTATCTGCAGCGCCTGCGTTGCGAAGATGGCACAGCACCCCGGTTTGAGCGGAGGGGCAGCGCGGGCACCGGCCCCTATGGCACGATCTTGGACACCTATTCGGTCCTGTGCGCCGGCGCTGGGATGGTGCCGGTCCATCTGGTCTATATGGACATGTACCACGAACATATCGAGGCGGCGCCGATCCCCGGCTTCACCATCGTCCCGCCCGAAGGCGAGCAGCCTGCCTGAGGGTCAGGCCGCGAACGCGGCCTTGACCATCTCGCGATAGAGCCGGACCTGCCTGCCCAGCAGCGCCGGCTCGCCGAGCGCGCGGGCAAGGATGATCGCGCCCTCGACCATCACGGTGAACCCGTCGGCCAGCGCCTCGCGGTCGATCGGACGGGGCGGCGGGCGGCTCGCCTCGGCCTCCTCAAGCCAGGCGGTGAAGCGCCCGCGCCATTCCAGCACCGCGTCGGCATTCATCCGCCGCACTTCGGCATCGAACATCTGGTCCTGATAGGTGATCGCCGCGACCAGGCAGCCGGGATGCTGGTCGGGCATCGCGTCGAGCATCTCGGCATAGAGGTTGAGGAAGATCAGCAGGCTGTGCAGCGGATCGTCGCTCAGCGCCCGCGCCCGCGCGCTCATCGCGTCCATGATCTCGCGATCCTCGGCCACGAACCGGTCGAGCAGCGTGCGGGCAAGCTCGTTCTTGTCGCGAAAATGGTAGAAGAAGCCGCTCTTGGTGATCTGCGCCGCCTCGACCAGTTCCTCGATCGACGTGCTGGCAAAACCCTTCCGCACGATCGAGTCATAGGCGATGTCGAGCAGCCGCTCGCGCGTCCTCGCGCCTTTCCCCGCCGCGTCGGGCTTCGCCGACTGTACCGCCGGTACGGTTTTCTCCGTCAATGCGTCTGCCATGACTTCCCTTCCAGCGTTCAACCTCAACAAAATACAGGTAAAAAATCGACTCGCCAAAACAGACCACGATCCCGCTATAGTGAAGCGAACTAGAACCGTAGCAATATGCCGCACAGGGGCCAGGAGCGGATATGATCGGCATCTATCACTATATCGCCTTCACGATGTTCGTCGGATTTTGCGTTCTGGACGGACTGGCGCATGCCCGCGCCTTTCCGAAGATCGATCGCTGGAAGCTCAAGGGCGCCGCCTTCACCGCGCTCTATTTCGCGATCGCGACCTATGCGCCGCTGATGTGGGACGCATTCCTCGGCCAGTATCAGCTCTTCAACGCGTCGGCCCTGCCCTATTGGGCACAGGTCGTCATCGGCTTCTTCGTGATCGAGGCGCTGATCTACGCCTGGCATCGCACGATGCACAACGTCCAGCCACTGTGGCGCTGGTTCCACCAGATGCACCACAGCGCCGAGCGCGTGGATATCTGGGGCGCCTTCTACTTCCATCCCTTCGACATGATCGGCTGGGCGCTGCTCGGCAGCTTCGCGCTGGTGCTCGGCGTCGGCCTGACGCCGGAGGCGACGATCGCGGTCGCGGTGCTCTCGACCTTCTGCACCATGTTCCAGCACACCAATATCAAGACGCCGCAATGGCTGGGCTATCTGATCACCCGGCCGGAAAGCCATTCGGTGCATCATGAGCGCGGCCACCACGCGCATAACTATGGCGACATCCCGATCTTCGACATCCTGCTCGGCACCTTCCGCAACCCGAAAAGCTGGCAGGGGCAGGCGGGGTTCTTCGAGGGCAGCTCTAAGCAGGTCGGCCCGATGCTGATCGGCCGTGAGATCGCCTGACGACGGATTGCGGTCCTCATATTGTTTGCCGCCCTCAAGCTACCCTCACCTTAGCTGCCGTCATTCCCGCGCAGGCGGGTCTGCCGTCCGCGGGGCGGGGTCGCGCGGGCCGCACCCACACGGC
>CAYOXO010000166.1:0-8337 GCA_964407945.1 uncultured Stakelama sp. | reverse complement strand
CGGTGCGGGGAGCATCAGCGATAGCGTGAGCAGGACACCACCGATCAGCAGGCCGACCACCGCTTCGGTAAACGCGGACAGGCCGAGATGAAAGATAAAGGTGATCGATACCGACAGCGTCAGGAAAAACTCAACGCTATTGACCGTACCGATCGTGTAGCGCGGCTGTGTGCCCTGGATCAGCAGGTTGCTGGTCACGACCGGGCCCCAGCCACCGCCACCCGCCGCGTCGAGGAAACCGCCGGCGAGGCCCAGCGGCTCGACGATCTTCGGCTCCTTATGATGCCGGGTGGGAAAGCTGATGCCGCGCCAGCGCAGGTAGACGCCGATCAGCGCGAGGTAGCCCATCACGAACGGCCGGGTAACCGAGGCGTCGAGCGAGGTGAGCAGATAGGCGCCGGTGACGCCGCCGATTACGCCGGGGACTAGCAATCGGAAGAACAGCTTCCAGTTCACATTCTTGTGAAGCGCGTGGCTGATCCCGGAGACGCCGGTGGTGAAACACTCGGCAAGGTGGACGCCGGCCGAAGCGGTCGCGGGCGGGACACCCAGCACGCTGACCAGCAATGTGCTGGAGATGACGCCGAACGCCATGCCCAGCGCGCCATCCACAATCTGCGCAGCGAATCCGACGGCGATGAAGGGAAGCAGTGCCTGAAAGTCGATCGCTTCGAACATCTAATCCCTTTCGCCCCAATCCCGGTACTCAGCCGCGACGCGGTCGCAGGCGTCCCGGTTTGGCGGCCCCACCCAATCCCTACAAGATACATCGTGTTTAGACCGGCCAAGCGGGAAACGCGTCAAACTGGAAAATGCCCCAATCCTCGCCTAAATACCGTCCAGTACAAAAAGGGGCCTGTTCATGTTCCGTGGTCTGGGAGCCTATCTGGATTCGATTCGCGCGCGGGATCCCGCGCCGCGGAGTCGTGCCGAAATTCTGCTCTATCCGGGCGTCTGGGCGCTGTTCTGGCATCGGGTCGCGCACCGCCTGTACAAGGCGAACCTGTTCTTCCTCGCGCGGTTCGTGAACCACACATCGCGCTGGCTGACGGGAATCGACATTCATCCAGGTGCGACGATCGGCCGCAACTTCTTCATCGACCATGGCTTTGTGGTGATCGGCGAGACGGCGGAGATCGGTGATGACGTCACCATCTATCAGTGCGTGACGCTGGGCGGCACCAGTCCCGACAATGGCGTTGCGGGCAAAAGGCATCCTACGCTGATGGATGGCGTGATCATCGGCTCGGGCGCACAGGTGCTGGGCCCGATCACGGTGAGTCCGCGCGCACGGATCGGCGCCAATGCCGTCGTCACCAAGGACGTGCCCGAAGGCGCGGTCATGGTCGGGATCCCCGCCAAGGCGACCCTGGTTGAGGCGGACAAGTGGCAGAAGGACTTCGTCCCCTACGGCACGCCGTGCAGCGACATGTTCGATCCAGCCACGCAGAAGCTTGAGATCATGCGCTGCGAGCTGGAGGCGATGCGCAAGCGCGTCGATGAACTGCTCGTCGAACGCGAGACCCGCACCGGGAAGCAGCGCGACCGGGCGTGAGCGCAATCGTCACCCCCTTTCCGCTCACGGCCCCCGACCAGGTCGGGTTCGAGCGTGTAGAGCTGAACCGTATCCTCGACCTCTATGGCCGCATGGTCGCAGCTGGGCATTGGCGCGACTATGCGATGCAGTTCGGTCGTGATGCTGCGATCTTCGCAGCCTTCCGGCGCGCCGCCGAGCGCCCGGAGATCCGCGTCGAGAAGCGCCCGTCGCTCCGAAACCGTCAGGGCATGTGGGCGCTAGTCAACGAGAGCGGTGCGGTGCTGAAACGCGGGCACGAGCTTGGCCCGGTGCTTGCGCCCGTCGAACGGCGGCTGATGAAGCTAGTCGAAGGCTGACTGTCAGGCGGTAAAGCGCTTGGTGAAACCCTTCACATTGCCTGCTTCGGCGGGCATCGCATCGACTTTGGCGACATTGGCCATCACCGGTCCTTCGCGACAGCGATCGACAAAGGTGTCGAGCGCCATGTCCTCGCCATCCGCAAGGATCTCCACCCGGCCGTCCTGAAGGTTGCGGACCCACCCGATCACGCCCAGCTGGCGTGCAGTACGCACCGCCCAGTCGCGATAGCCTACACGCTGCACGCGCCCCTCAATCATCAAACGCTGCGCCGCCATAACTACTCATTCCCGGATACAAGTGCGCGACCCCTGCGCACCTGGTTGTCATAATTCACGGACCGGGCATCTGCGAAGGCCGCTAGAGCGCAAATGCAGGGCATTTCGGCGCGCTTTGGACGGTGCTAGGCTGCCGCGCATGAAAATCGACCTGAGCGACTATGAAACCGGCGACAAGTTCGCGGGGGACTATGAAAAGGCGCTTGCCGATGTGCAGGCACGGCTCGAACGGATCCAGGTCGCCCATATCATCCACAAGCGACCGGCGATCCTAGTACTCGAAGGATGGGACGCGGCAGGGAAGGGCGGCATCATCAAGCGCGTAAAGGCACGATGGGACCCCCGATTCTTCAGGGTGATGCCGATCAGCGCACCGAGTGAAGACGAACTGGCGCACCATTTCTTGTGGCGTTTCTGGACGCGGCTACCCGCCAAGGGCCACATCACGATCTTTGACCGTAGCTGGTACGGTCGCGTGCTGGTCGAACGGGTCGAGGGCTATGCAAGCAAGGCCGAGTGGAAACGCGGCTATGACGAGATCAACGATTTCGAGACGCAGCAGATCGATGCGGGTGCGACAATCGTGAAGCTGTTCGTCCACATCACCCAGCAAAAGCAGGACAAGGAACTGGCCGAACGGCTCGATGACCCGTGGAAACGCTGGAAAACCGGGCCCGACGATTACCGCAACCGGGCGAAGCGGGCCGAGTATCTGGATGCGATCGAGGACATGTTCGCAAAGACCAGCACCAAACAGGCGCCCTGGACCGTGATCGACGGCAATAGCCGGAAGGCGGGTCGAATCGCGGCGCTCACCGCAATCGCCGACCAGCTTGAGGCGAATGTGCCGTTGACGCCGCCGCCGATTGATCCAGAGTTTGAAAAAATGGCGCGGGAAGCGCTTGGAAAGGGCTGAACGTCAGTAGACGCGGCACCGCCGGATCGTGTACGCGATGATACCGATCGCCGGATTGTAGACACCGGGTCCGATCGCCTCATCGGCACGGATACGCGCCGGATCCATCCCGTCGAGCGCACCGATCGTGTCGATTGCAACATTAGTCAGGGCGGTCCAGTCGCCACTCTTCACCGCGTCGCGCTGCTCGCGGGAAAGCCGGCGTGCGGCTTCGCGCGCAGCGTACGCCAGAATCTTGGCATTTTCCGATCGGCAGACGAACGCTTCGCCCATCGTCCGATAGGCCGCGCCATGCGTGGTCTGGAGGCGGTCGTAGACCTCGACCGTAAGCTGCCCGGTCGTGGCCTCCTCCGCCAAGGATCCGTCATCGGGAAATTCGACCGGTCGCGCGAGACGGGGCGAGGCTTGTCCCGCAGCTGGAAATGGGCTTGCCAGGAGGGCCAGTACCAATATCGACATAGCCAATCTCCGTCTTCAGGCGAGGAGGATTTCAGGCCGCAGCGAATTTCCCATTCTCGTCCATGACGTGCAGTTCGCCGTGAGCGATCGCGAAATAGGCGCCAGGGATTGTGAGCAGCCCGGCTGCTTCGCGTTCGGGGATGCAAGGGAAGGTACGAAGATTCGCGATCGAGACACGAACGGTCTCCAACTCCATCTCGTGAATCGCTTCGGCGCCATGGCCGTGTTTCGCAACGATGCGCGTGCGGGCATCGTCAAGCAAGTCGACCCAGTGATCGATAAAGCCGCCTTCACCGGGCGCAGCGCCCGCAAACCGGCGAGAGAAGGCAGCGTGGACGCCCCCGCACATGCCATGGCCCATCACGACGATCTCTTCGACTTCGAGTTGGGTCACCGCGAATTCGAGCGCTGCGCTCACACCATGCCGGCCACCGCCGAGCTCGAAGGGCGGGACGAGATTGGCCACGTTGCGTACCACGAAGACCTCGCCGGGATGCGTTCCGAAGATCGTCGCGGGATCGACCCGGCTGTCGGAACAGGCAATCACCATCACCTTGGGGCTCTGTCCGCGGCTCAACTCCGCCCATCGGGCGTGCTCACGGGGCCACTCTTCGGTGCGGAAGCGGCGATAGCCGGCGACGAGGTCGGAGAAGTGAGTCATGCGCGCTTCATTGGCGCAGGCCGTAGGGGCTGGCAAGCGGCGTTCGGGATCGCTATCTGCGCGCGATGAGCGAAATGGCACCGATCCCCGAAGCCCGTCCGGAACGTCAGCGCAAGCCCGACTGGATCCGCGTAAAGGCGCCGACCTCCGCCGGCTTTGCCGCGACCCGCGCGCTGATGCGCTCGAAAAGCCTGACGACGGTGTGCGAGGAAGCTGCCTGCCCGAACATCGGCGAGTGCTGGAGCAAGAAGCACGCGACGGTGATGATCCTGGGCGACACTTGCACTCGCGCCTGCGCCTTCTGCAACGTCAAGACCGGCATGCCGCGCGCCGTCGATCCGATGGAGCCGAACAACGTCGCCGACGCCGCGGTTCAGATGGGGCTGGAGCATATCGTGATCACGTCGGTTGATCGCGACGACCTGCCCGACGGCGGCGCGAAGCAGTTCGTCAAGGTGATCGAGGCGATCCGCAAGGCAAGCCCGACCACGACGATCGAGATCCTGACGCCCGATTTCCGCAACAAGCATGAGCAGGCGGTCGAGATGATCGTCGCGGCGCGGCCGGACGTCTACAACCACAATCTCGAAACGGTGCCGAGGCTCTATCCGACGATCCGTCCGGGCGCGCGCTACTATGCCTCGATCCGCTTGTTGGAGACGGTCAAGAAGCTCGATCCGTCGATCTTCACCAAGTCGGGCGTGATGTTGGGCCTGGGCGAGGAGCGGCTGGAAGTCCACCAGGTGATGGATGACATGCGCAGCGCCGACATCGATTTCCTGACGATGGGCCAGTATCTCCAGCCGACGCCGCGCCACGCCAAGGTGCAGGATTTCGTGACTCCCGCAGCGTTCGACGCCTATGCGGCGATCGCCCGTGCCAAGGGTTTCCTGCTGGTCGCCTCGTCGCCGCTCACCCGGTCGAGCTACCACGCCGGCGACGATTTCGCGAAGATGCGCGACGCACGGGCCGCCAAGCTGGCGAAGGCGGCGGTTACCGCCTGATGCCGCGCCACAGCGAGACCCGGCGGCTGCCCTATTCGCCGGAGCAGATGTTCGACCTGGTGGCCGATGTCGGCCGCTATGGCGAGTTTCTGCCCTGGGTCAGCGCCGTACGCGTCCGTTCGAACAGCGAGACGGAGATGGTCGCGGACCTGATCGTCGGCTTCAAGGGGCTGCGCGAGACCTTCAGCAGCCGGGTCAGCAAGCAGCGGCCCGGGCACATCCGGGTCGATTATCTCGAGGGGCCGCTGAAGCACCTTCACAATGACTGGCAGTTCCGGCCCGATGGACAGGGCGGGTGCCTCGTCGATTTCGAGGTCGACTTCACCTTCAAGAGCCGGGTGTTCGAGATGCTGGCGGGGCAGGTGTTCGACCGCGCGCTGCGGATGATGATCAACGCGTTCGAACAGCGCGCCGCTGCGCTCTACGGCGATTCGTCGGCCGGGACCGCGGGCTCGCCCGGCAGCAGCAGCTCGAGCGCGCACAGCGCCGCTTGAAGCCGGACGCCGCCGCGGCCGATATCGCCGAATTCGCGGGTATCCGCGACCACCACATCGGGATCGGCGTTCTTCTCGGCCCGGGCGAAGACGACATGGCCGACCGGCTTCTTGTCGCTGCCGCCGCCAGGGCCCGCAATACCGGTGATCGCGACAGCGACATCGGCATCGCTCGCCTCCAGCGCACCCTGCGCCATGCTCCACGCCGTCGCGATCGACACCGCACCGAACGTCTCGAGCACGTCGCGGCTGACGCGCAGCTGGGCCATCTTGGCTTCGTTCGAATAGGTGACGAAGCCGGCGCTCATCACGTCGGACGAACCGGGAATTTCGGTAATCGCGGCGGACACCAGACCGCCGGTGCAGCTTTCAGCAATCGCGACCTTGCGGCCCGCAGCGCGGTTCGCATCGACGACCTTGCGCGCGGCATCGACCAGCGCCTTGGGGAGAATCACTTCGTTCATCGCGGGCGGCCCATAGGGCATATCGGCAGCCTTGGCGCGCGCTTTTCGTCGTTCTGACTAAGCTGGAGCAGCCCCGCGAAGACGGCGGCCAGATTGCGCGGGGGCAGGGGCGCGAGGTTGGTCACAATCTTGTCGAGGCCGCCGCAGTCGGCGGGTCTCACCGCCTGAGCGATCGCCGGCCCGATGATTGCGCGAACCGCGGGAATCGCGAACTGCGAATCGGCGATGAACCCGGCATCCGGCCCCAGCAGCTTGCGGATCCCTGTCTGAGCCGAAGGCATCGCCGGCGCCACGCCGGCGTCGATCCGCGCCATGAAGGCGGCGCTTGGCTGACGCAGGAACGCGTTCGCGGGCAGCGCCGAACAGACCCGGCCCATCTCACGGATCACGTCCGGCAGCATCACCTGGAACAGCGCCTCCGCCTCATTGCCCGTAAGGCAAGGGCGGGCGGACTGAGCCGAAGCCGTCGACGACGCGGCAAGGCCGGCCCAGATCAGAGCCGTGGCGGCGGAACGAGGGATACGCATCATCAAACTCCATAGTCACACGCCGCACAGGCGCGCTACTGGCTTCCCGCCGGTTTACAGATGTTGGGAAAGGGTTCGCGCTGCTTGCCATTGGCTCCCTTTCGCCTGGTATCGTTGGCGGTAAGGTCGAGAATGGCGGTGAACAGCCCGGAGACGTTGCGGGCGGGCATCGGATCAAGATACCCCAGCATGCGATCGATGTTCGGGCAGTCCTGTGTCTTGATATCCTGGCTAAGCTTCGGGCCGACCACTGCCTTCATAACCGTCACCATGGCATCGACCGGCAAGTCCTTTCCCTTGATGCCCATCATCTTGCTGACACCGGTCATCGCCGCGGATCTGGTCGCTTGCGCTTCGGCTTCGAACCGGCCCGCGAGTGTCTCACCCTTTGTGATCAAATAGGCGTTGGCGGACAGGACCGGTTTGCAGGTCTCGCGAATTCCCCGAACGATGTCGGGAAGAACGAGAAGAAGGATACCCTCGACCTCGGCCTCGGTCATGCATGCGGCTTCGGCAGCTTGTGCGGCCTGTGCCGCATTCGCGCTCAGTGCGAGCGATGCAGCCGCAACAAAGAATGCGCTATTCTTCCTCATCCCATTGCTCCCCCAGCGAGCCGCACGGTCGCGATGGCCTGTGCGGCGATACCTTCCCCCCGCCCGGCGAAACCGAGCCGCTCCGTCGTCGTCGCCTTGACACTGACCGCGCCGGGGTCGAGCCGCAAGATGGCAGCGATGCGGACGCGGATCGCCTCGCGGTGTGGGCCGATCTTGGGCGCTTCGCAGATCAAGGTCAGATCGATGAAATCGATGATTCCGCCCCGATCACGCACCAGCCCGGCGGCATGTTCGAGGAACTGTGCCGAGGCTGCACCACGCCATTTGGGATCGCTGGGCGGAAAGTGCATGCCGATATCGCCCGCGCCGATCGTCCCGAGCAGCGCGTCGGTGATCGCATGGAGCGCGACATCGGCATCGCTATGACCCGACAGCCCCTTGTCGTGCGGGATCAGCACGCCGCCGAGCCACAGCTCCTGTCCAACCTCCAGCCGGTGGACATCGAAACCCATCGCGCTGCGGGAAATCATCGTGGCGGCGTGCCGCGCCTCGGCCGCGGCGAAATCGGCGGGATGGGTAATCTTCTCGAGCATGGGATCTCCGGGCACCAGCGCAACATCCTGCCCCATGCGGCGGAGCATCTGGGCATCGTCGGTCGCCTCTTCGTCCCCGGGCCAGGCACGGTGTGCGGCGAGGATAGCGTCGAAGTGGAACGCCTGAGGCGTCTGGATGCGGTTGAGGCCGGTGCGCGGGACGTTGTCGCCAAGCGTTGCGTCGCCCTTGGCGAGCGTGTCCGCGACAAGGAGGAAGGGGACGGCACCGGGGACGCGGTCAAGCGCAGCGAGCAGAGCGTCGATTACGGCCGCAGGAAGAAAGGGGCGGGCGGCGTCGTGGATCAGCACGCGGGTGACGCCCTTGCCGACGAGCGACTCGAGTCCGGCGCGAACCGAGTCGCGGCGTTCGGCGCCGCCTGACACCAGCTTTACAAGGTTGACAGAATCACCCAGTTTTTCGCGAGCCTGATCCTGCTGGCCCTCGCCGATCACGACAATGACATCGGTTAGATCAGGGTGCGAGGATAATGCT
>CAYOXO010000165.1:2411-8534 GCA_964407945.1 uncultured Stakelama sp. | reverse complement strand
GATATTGGCGACGTGGTGCAGAGCCATGCGGCGCGGCTTGCCGCCGACCAGATGGCGGCCCTCGATCCGGGCAAGGTCCGCCCGCCGCCGGTCGCCGCGCGGACGACCATCCTGTTCAACCCGCAGGGCAGCTATGAGCTGCAACTCGTCGCGCTGCTGCATCCGGCGCTCCTCCACCTCATCTTCATGGTGGCGGTGGCGAGCGCGCTCGGCCGCGAGTTGCGCGACGGCACCATCGGCGCCTGGCTGGGCGGCAAGCCATGGGCCGAGGCGGTCGCTGCCGTTGCAGGCAAGATCGCCATCTATTTCATCGTCTTCATGGGATGGGGCGTGCTCGTCACCTTCTATCTCGCCGGGCTTCGCGGCTGGCCCGTCCTCGGTAGCCCGCTGATGCTCCTTGCGGGCTATGCGGCCATGTATCTCGCCTATGTCGGCGTGACCCTGCTCGTAACCGGCCTGACGCTGTCGATGGGCAGGGCGCTGTCGATCGCGGGCCTCTACGCGGGCGCTTCCTTCGCCTTCGCGGGCGCGATCTTTCCGATCGAATCGGCGTCGGGCTTCGCGCGGCTGTGGAGCGCGATCCTTCCCTATACCGCCTTTGCCAAGCTGCTCGCCGAACAATGGATGATGGGGTCGCCCGCAGCGGTCTCCCTGCCGCACATCCTCGTCCTGCTGCTCTTCCTCGGCGTCGGCGCGGCCGCCGGACTGCCGCGCTATATCGCGGCGTCGGCGACGCCCGCCGTCTGGGGGCGCCGATGACCGGGCGCGCGTTCCTCGCCACCTTTCGGGCGATCCTGACCGACAGCACGGCGATCATGCTGCTGATCGGCTCGGCGATCCTCTATTCCTTCTTCTACCCCAGCGCCTATTCGGGCGAAGTGCCGACCCGCATCCCCGTCGCGGTGGTGGACATGGATCACAGCGGCACGAGCCGCTCGCTGACCGCCAGGCTGACGGGGCTGCAACAGGTCGAAGTCGTGGCAAGGCCCGCATCTCCGGCGGACGCGATGCGCTGGATCGAGGACCGGCGGGCCAGCGCCGTCATGGTCATCCCCGAAGGATTCGAGCGGCATATTCGGCGCGGAGAGCAGGGAACGGTCGCGCTCTATGGTAACGGCGCCTATCTGCTGCGCAGCAGCACCGCGCTGACCGGCATAGGCACCGCGCTGGGCGACCTCGGCCGCGCGGCAGCGACCGATCAGGCAATGGCGCTCGGCGCCCCGGCTCCGCCCGCGCTCAGCACGGTGCAGCGGCCGCTGTTCAACACGCGCGAAGGCTATGGCAGCGCCATCTTCCCCGGCGTCACTTTCGTCATCATCCATCAGACGCTGTTGATGGGGCTGGCGATGCTGGCGGCGACGATGCGCGAACAGCAAGGGCCGCTTGCCTTCAGCCCGCGTGGATTGCTGGGAATCGCACTGGCCTTTTTCGTCATCGGCTGCGCGAATGTCGTCTATTATACCGGCTTCGTATTCTGGTTTCAGGACATGCCGCGCGCGGCGGGCAGCTTCGGCGCGCTGGTGGTCGCAACCGGCCTGTTTGTCGCGGCGACGGTTGCGGGGGCGCTGGCGCTGGCCAGCTTCTTCAAGGTGCGCGAACGCCCGATCCAGCTGTGGATCATCACCTCGGTGCCGATCTATTTCCTCGCCGGCCTGTCCTGGCCGGCCGAGGCGATGCCGGACTGGCTCGCGCTGCTCGCCCGGCTGCTGCCGACGACGCCCGGCATCCATCTGATGGTCGGCATCAACCAGATGGGCGCCAGCCTCGCGGAGCAGAAGGCCGAGCTGGTCAACCTTGCTGCGCTGATTCTCCTCTACGGCACCATCGCGGTCGTCCGCTATCGCATCCGCCCCGTTGGCGAGAAAAAGGGAGGTGCAGGCAACTTGCAGGAACAGCCCCAATGACCGTCCGCTTGCGCAAATCCTTTTAGAATCACGAAGCGATGTCACGCATTGAGGATTCGGGCACTTATGACCCGAGGGGAATCCTGGGAGCGACCGATGGGTGTCAGTTTGCTCGCCAACATATCTTGACCTTCAATCGTGGTTCAACCTTATGAACACTTCATTGAATAGCGCCAAACCGGGCATTGCTGCGTTGGGGCAATCAGGAAAGAATGATGAGCAGACGCATCCTCAACGTCGTTAGCAACGTGGCACACTACGACGATCCGTCGCATCTGACAGGCCTGTGGCTGTCGGAACTGACCCATGCGTGGGACGTGTTTGCGGATCGCGGATGTGAACAGGTCATAGTCAGCCCAGCAGGTGGTCGGGCGCCGTTGGAACCGCGAGCACTCAAATGGCCATTGCTCGATGCTTCAGCGAAGGCATGGCTGAACGATCCGGCGAAAATGGCGCTGCTGGAGGCGACCGCCGGCCCCGACGAGATAGACGCCGCAGACTTCGATGCGATCTATTTCACCGGCGGCCACGCTGTGATGTGGGATTTCCCCGACAGCAAAGGACTAGAGGCGATCACGCGCGAGATCTGGGAGCGTGGCGGCATCGTGTCATCGGTGTGCCACGGCTATTGCGGGCTGCTTAACACCCGCCTGTCGACCGGCGGCTTGCTGGTCGCGGGCAGGAAGGTGACTGGCTTCTCGTGGACCGAAGAGGTGCTGGCCTGTCCGTCGCCAAGCCTTCGGCCCCGCTGGTGGTGACGCTGCTACCGCTGGCCTCACCGTCCGAACCGGAAAAGGCTGAGCAGGAAAAGCCGATCCCTGAGCGCAAGAAGGAGACGCGGCCGACGCCGCCCCGAATCGAGCCGATCCAGCGCACCATCACACAGCTGGCGACGCCCATGCCGGTGCCGCCGCCGATCGACGTGCCCAAGGCCGATCCCGCGCCACGCCAGGCCGAAACCGCCGCGCCCAGGACTGCGCCGGCACCCCCAGCGCCGCAACCGCAAAGCAACGCGCCGGATAGTTGGGAAGGCCGTATGCTGGCGCGGTTGGAGAAGTTCCGGCGCTATCCTGGCGCGGCGCGCAGCGCCCGCCAGCAAGGCGTCGTCTATGTCCGCTTCCGCATCAACCGCGATGGCCATGTACTGTCATCCTCGCTGGTGCACAGCTCGGGTTTTCCGGCGCTCGATTAGGCCGCGCTCGACACGTTCCGTCGCGCCGATCCGCTGCCGAAGATTCCCGACGATCGGCCCGATGAAATCGAGCTGTCGGTCCCCGTCGAATTTCACATTCACTAATGAAGGTCGTTAGATATTGCCTCCAGCCACCACAACGCAGACAGTGGTGATCCCGCTGTCATACCCTTTCCCCGGCGACATCATTCAGGCCCAAACAATCTCGCTGGACAGTTGGCACTTGTGATGGTATGCCAGCCTCACTTCGGCTAAATACCGAAGTCAAATCAATACCTTACCACGGCGACTGGGTGCCCGTAGGGGTCACCATACGCAGAAGTCCGCCGTTTCTGGCACTTCGCGGACGGCGCTTTTCTTACATAGCGCGCGATTTTCCCACATGACTGTTCCGGTCATGCTTCGTTCTGCGCCTTCGCTCGGGTGGCGGCATGAGGAAGCCCCTTTCCCCTGCTGCCCTGCAGCAAGCAGGTTGCCGCCTTCAATGCGCGCTATCCCGATCGGCCCGCGTGTCGGCGTCCGCCAAGACGGCAGCGATGGCGTTCTCACCTGTTCACTTCCGAAGCTCGGGTTCCGCAATCGCGGAAGCCGGGACGTCTGTATGCGCCCATTTACGCCGGTGCGGCTTCACCACGTCTCCGCAAGCTTCCGCCTGCGAACGGTACGCGGTCGCGCCGCAGGCGGAAGCACGCGGGCCATGCGCCCCGAAACCTCTCGCCTGCGCCGTTGCCCGACGTCGTGCGCTCAGAATTGAAGCATCACGCCTTTAGAACACAGCCGAGCGACTACCCCCATCTGCGCGAGCCAGCCAAAGATCGCGCTCCCCGGATTCGATCGGATTTCGAGTGGCAGCTTCCGCAGCCGACGTCGGAGCAAAGCTGACCATGCCCTGCACAAGCGCCGAAGCTGCGTTCTGAATTCTCGTATCCACCTGCCCGGCCTGCCATTGTGTATCGACCGGCACGATCAGGCCCGGTGCCGAGAATGCATGCCTCAACTCGGAGCGACCGTCATCCCCGACGGGCGCAGCGAAGCTGGGATAGAGCTGAGAAAGCGTATTCACACCTCCGCCGGCCGAACGGCTATCCTGCTGACTAAAGGCCGAGGTTGAGCCTCCAAGCAGATCAAGCGGCGCGAAATCGCTGTCTGCGAAGCGCATGAGCTCAACATCCCGTAGCACATCGGTTCCATCCCGATCCGCGATCAGATCCTGAACCGTGTAGCTCCCGTCACCATTTGCGGTCACTTGATATTCGCTCGAGCTGCCAGCGAAACGAGCGATATCGCTGCCGCCGCCGCCCCAGAGGATGTCGTTGCCGCCGCCGCCTTCGAGAATGTCGTTACCCGACCCGCTTGCTGTCGCGACGGTGGCAAACAACCGGACATTGTCGAGCGACGCCCCACCATTATCCTGGTCGCCAGTAGCCTTGAAGGTCAGCACATTGTCGCCCGCGGCGGCGATGACCTCGAAGCTGCTGGTCCGCATCTGCGTGCCGGTGGCGTTGATCGCCGCGACCAAAATGCCGTTCCAGTAGACCTCGAAACCGCCGCTGCTCGCACTCACCCGGTTGGCATGATCGAACTGAAGCAACATCACTTGCCCGGCCGTCAAATTGCCGACGGTCTGGCTGAATTCCATGTTGCTGCCGGCGCCGCCCGCCGAGTCCATATCAAGCCAGTAAGTCCCGTCGGTGGGGCTGACGCCACCTTGCGCATAGCATTGCTCGAAGGGCTGGCTGTTCGCCTTGGTCCAGCCAGGCATCGTAGCGTTGGCGATCCCCCAGCCGCCGCCGCCGACAACCGTTCCACTTTGCTCGAAACTGCCGTTGACCAGTAGATTCGCGCCGGTCGCGACGAACTCCAGCGTGTCTCCTGCGATCAGATCGTCGCCCGAGCCACCGTACAACAGATCATCGCCATCGCCGCCCGAGAGATTGTCTGCGCCTGCATCTCCGCGCAGCACATCGTCTCCTGCCAGACCGGTCATCTTGTCCCCGCCCGCCAGGCCGCGAAGCGTGTCCGCCCCGGCCGTGCCAATGACGATATCGGTACCGTTCGAGACCGGTACCACCCGCGGCGCGAGATCGGCATAAGACCAGATCGTCCCATCCGCGAAGCGCACTTCCTCAATCCGTTGATTGCCGTCGGTGACACCCCCTCTGATGGTGACCGACCCCGAACCGTCGTCGAGTATCAGCACATAGTCATTGCCACCATTCGCCGTTGTGACTGTGATGTCACCGGGCGCAATGCCGGAGCCGAACTCGATCGCGTCCGAACCGCCCCAGCTTCCGCCGATATAGTCCTGGACGACGTCATGCCCGTCGCCGCGTGCGAAGCGGTAGACATCATTGTCGCCTGCGCCAGCGAGGAAGTCGTCGCCGGTTCCGCCGATCAGCACATCATTGCCCTGACGACCGTCGATAGTGTCATTGCCGGCACCGCCCACCAGCGTGTCCGCGAACACACTGCCATAGAGGCTGTCATTGCCCGCGGTCGGACGCGCGGCGATAGCTGCTGCCAGATAGGCACTCTTCGACAGGGTCGAACCATCCGCGAACAGCAACCGGTCAACCCGCTCGCCGTCCCAGCTGGTGAATGCCCCTTCGAGCGTCACCGAACCGGGCTGACCGGCGACGCTGATCCGCAGGTCGCGACCATCATTGATCAGCTCGTAGCGCAGGTCAGCCGCAGTGATGCCGGGGCCGAACTCAACCGTGTTGAACCCGTCCCACCATCCGCCGTTGCGGATCAAATCGTCGCCGTCACCCAGATTCCAGACATAGGTGTCGTCGCCTTCACCTTCCCAGATCTCGTCGTTGCCGGTGCCGCCGATCACCCGGTCATTGCCCTGACGCGGGTCGAACCAGTCATTGCCGGCACCACCCTCCAGCGTGTCCGAGAAAGTGCTGCCTTGCATGCCGTCATTGCCCGCGGTCGGACGCGCCGCGATGGCCGCCGCCACATAGGCGCTCTTCGACAGGGTCGAACCATCCGCGAACAGCAACCGGTCAACCCGCTCGCCGT
>CAYOXO010000165.1:0-2311 GCA_964407945.1 uncultured Stakelama sp. | reverse complement strand
CCGGGGCCGAACTCAACCGTGTTGAACCCGTCCCACCATCCGCCGTTGCGGATCACATCGTCGCCGTCACCCAGATTCCAGACATAGGTGTCGTCGCCTTCGCCTTCCCAGATCTCGTCGTTGCCGGTGCCGCCGATCATCCGGTCATTGCCGTTGCCGCCATCAAGCGTATCGTTGCCTTCATCACCGCGCAGCGTGTCGTTTCCGCCCAGGCCGCGCAGCGTATCGTTGCCCCCACCGCCACGGATCGAATCCGCGTCCTGCGTGCCATCGATCACATCATTGCCTGCGGTGTAGGGCAGCGTGTTGCCGCCCAGCGTGTCACGCGTCCAGATGGTGCCGTCCGCGAACTTGATCTGCTCGATCCAGTAGTTCTCCTGCGCGGACGCGGCATTGACCAATCGGATCGTATCCGTGCCGCCATTGATCGAGAGCAGGAAGTCGCGCCCCTCGTTCGTCTTCGTCACCTCGACCATCGCGACGGTGATGCCGGCACCGAGTTCCAATATGTCGCTGCCCGCCCCGATTCCGCCCGATGGCTGGTCCGCGATCACATCGTGACCATCGCCCAGATCGAAACGATAGACATCGTTCCCCTGACCTCCGGACAGCGTGTCATTGCCCTGTCCCCCGACCAGCACATCATCGCCAGCCGATCCAATCACACTGTCGTTTCCGCTGCCGGCGGCGATGTGCGCGATCCCGCTCAATACGATCCCGCTAAAGTCGAAGCTGTCGTTGCCGCTGGTCAGCTCGATCCCGACATTGTTGAACCCGCCGCTGCTGATGGTCTCAACGTTCACCAGCCGCTTCAGGCCAATCTTCGTCCCGTCCGCGATCGCCTCGATACGGTCAGCGCCGCCCTCGCCATTGATGTCGTCCAGCCCTTCGCTGGTACCGCCATACAGGAAAACGTCGCCATCCGCGCTACCGCGCAACGTATCGTCACCCGCACCGCCGCGAATTCCAGCGATCCCGGAGAGCGTAATCCCGCTGAAATCAATGCTGTCATTGCCGGAGGTCAAAGCAACGGTGACGCCCGTGTGACCGTTGCCCGAGATAGCCTCGATCCCAGCGAGCGAACGCACGCCGATGATCGCGCCGCCTGCGACCGCCCGCAGCGTATCGAAACCTGCGCCGCCATCAATCGAATCGCGGCCTTCATCGACACCGGCGAACTCGAAGATATCGTCGCCGCCATTGCCGGACAGCGTATCATCGCCTCCCCCGCCGCGGACGATATTGGCCTGGCCGTCGCCGACGAAGCTGTCGTCACCGCCCTCGAGCTCGAAGCGCACGATGCCATCGAACGCAATCTCACTGAGGTTGGTGCTCTCCGCCGCATTCGTACGACGCACCACCACACCCGTGTGGCCGGCACCGCTCACGGCTTCGATATTCGCGAGCGTGCGCAGCTCCATGATGAGATTGTCGCTGCCCGCTTCGATGCGGTCGACGCCGTCGCCGCCGTCGATATCATGCACGCCTGCCACGGTCGCCGAGAGGCGGATTGTATCGTTACCCAACCCCGCATCGATCACATTGGCGCCGCTACCGGCAACCAGCAGATCATTCCCGGCGCCGAGCAGCACCCTGCTGACCCCGTCGAGCGCAACCGCGGAAAGATCAAGCGAATCCGCGCTGTCGGTACCGCCGACGATCACCCCGGCAAAACCGTTGCCCGTGATGCGTTCGACGCTCGAGATTCCGGCGATGCCGATCAGCGTGCCATCGCTCATCGCCTCGATCCGGTCGTTGCCGACGCCGCCGTCGAAGATGTCGAAACCATCCTCGTCACCATTGACCAGGAACACATCGTCGCCACCGCGGCCGACCAGCAGGTCGTTCCCCTCGGCACCGCGCAGATGATTAACGTTGTCGTCGCCGCGAAGCTCGTCGGCGCCAAGTCCGCCGGTGACCGCCTCGATGCCGGTCAGCGTCTCTTCGATCGCGGTCGGGCTGCCAACCGTCTTGGCGGTGCCCGCGACCAGGTCGATCAACCATTGTTCGCGCGACCCGCCATAGTCAGCCGTGTCGAAGCCGTCGCCACCATTCAGCGTATCGTCGCCGGCTTCGCCGGCGAGCACATCATCGCCGTCTCCGCCGTTGAGGATGTCCTTGCCCGCCCCACCGAAAAGCGTGTCGTTGCCCGCTCCGCCATGGAGCGTGTCGTCCCCGCCATCGCCATCGATCAGGTCGTTACCGCCAAGCCCATCGAGCGTGTCGTTGCCCGTCGAGCCCAGCA
Organism: uncultured Stakelama sp.; assembly: GCA_964407945.1. Classification (GTDB taxonomy): domain Bacteria; phylum Pseudomonadota; class Alphaproteobacteria; order Sphingomonadales; family Sphingomonadaceae; genus Sphingomonas. Next base: position 66 of record CAYOXO010000165.1, on the reverse strand, counting down.
GATAGTCGCCTTCGGCCGTTGCCGGTTGCGCCAGAAGCCGCTCGAGCAGGTGCGTGCGCGACCAGA
>CAYOXO010000164.1:0-8792 GCA_964407945.1 uncultured Stakelama sp. | reverse complement strand
GAGGCGGCGGCGGGAGCGATCGAATGGACTCTGGCGCAGCCGGGGAACGAGAATGTCCGATCGGTCAACGCTGTGGTGGGCGAAACCAATGACGGTGAGCTCAACGACATTCGCGCGCGGCGGGTCACCGTCGCCGATGCCCGCCGCGCGATCGAGACAGCCCAGGGCGGTACGGTTGCCGAGGGTGTGGTCGGTGCGGGCACCGGCACGATCGCGTTCGGCTACAAGGGCGGGATCGGCACGTCGTCGCGCAAGCTGCCGGAATCACTCGGGGGATGGACCGTGGGGGTGCTTGTTCAATCCAACTATGGCGGGGTACTGACCATCGCCGGCGTGTCGATGGGTACCAAGCTTGCTCATTACGACTATCGCCAACAGGTCGAGGCAAAGAAGGCGGACGGATCGGTGGTGATCGTGATCGCGACCGACGCGCCGCTGTCCGACCGCAATCTGCGCCGTGTCGCCGAACGCGCCTTTGCCGGGATCGCCCGGACAGGATCGAGCTTCTCCAACGGATCGGGCGACTATGCCATCGCCTTTTCCACCAACCCCGCGGTTCGGCGAACGGCGGCACGGCGCGCGGCAACCGCGCAGGTCGAGGATTTGCCGAACGACCGTGTCTCGCCCCTGTTCCAGGCGACGATCGAGGCGACCGAGGAAGCAGTGCTCAATTCGCTGTTCAAGGCGGAAACGGTCGTCGGCCACCGTGGCACCGCCAGCGCATTGCCGCTCGACAAGATCATACCGATGCTGAAGAACAGGAAATAACATTCTGATCTATTATAGATGTTTCTGCATAACCGCGACGGTCTCATGCGGTTCGGCGCGCCTGCTGCAAATTCGGAAGAGTTTGCACGGCTGGCGTTGAAGGAACGCCTTCAACGACCAGCCAATATCTCCGCCTGCCGCGTCGCGATTGCATTGAGCCGGGCACGCACATCGCGAAGCGTGACACCCAACTCCTTCAAGAAGGACGATGTCGATTGGGCGGGCGCCAAATTCGGCTCCGCAGAACGCAACGCGTCGGCGTAGCGGCGCGCCACCGCGAATGACTCACGATAAAGTCCCGCAATTTCCAGATACTTGACCGTTGTCGCCTTCATTCGCGTATCTTCGGGAGCAATCTCGGCAATTGTCGCGCGCAACCTGTCCTGGCTAGCATCGGCTGCAGCGATTCCGCCATTGATCGCCACATCCATCTCCGTGGCGATAGCCGCCAAATCGGCTCCGAGAGTCGGGTCCGGCTGTCCGAGCACAACTTTCCTGTCGTTGGCGAACTGACGCAATGCCGATCGCGACATCTGCCGTTCGAACAGCAACGAATACCGGCCCGGTTCGTCCGCGCTCATCGTCGCGATCCACGCTTCGTTCATTACGCCTTGCGCGCGAACAACCACCTCGGTAGCGCTCAGCAATTGCAGGGCCGCCGCCTTCGCGGCCTTCTCATCCCCGCTTCGTACGCTCCCGAGCAGTGCCCCGAAGCCAGCCACAACTTCCCGCATTTGAACCAGAATGCGATCTGCTTGCGCGTGAAAATACGCCGGGCGCTCCGCTTCTCTCTGATCGAGGTTCAGGAATTCCGGCTGAGGCAATGCAGCAAGACGACGCCTGGCTTCCATGATGGCGCTATCCGCCTTCATCGTGACAGCCAGCATCACCTTCTCGGCATCGGCGTCCGAAGGATTGCGAAGGGCCGCATCCCATTGCGGTCCAACGCTGCGGATCTCAGCAAGAACGGGTTCGATCGTGGCATCGACTTGCCGCAACCACTCGCCATAGGATGCCAGCTCGTCGTGCGGATCCTCCAGTTCACCCGCGTTGGCCGATTCCGGCTTTGCATTATCACCGGCTTGATATGCCAGGCTCGGCGCCGAAGTTCCCATGAGGCAGATGCCTGCCAGCCATAGCCTCCAATGTGGCACATTTCCCCCAGACCCTCTGCCGGTTCAACCCGACGCTCAGGGCGAAGCACGGCAGTATTGCCTCGCCGACGTTCAATAGCCTGATTTATCGAAGGTATGGCCGCCGGGGTCGAGGTCGCGCAAGTCGCGCCCGCGCGTCTCCTTGCCGTAGCGCCAGACCAGCAGCAGCGCGAGCGCGGTGGGCAGTGCGATCACCCAGGCCGAGGTGCCGAGCGCCGGGATCATCGCAGCGATGCTGAGAATCTGGGCGAGCACCCCGCCAAGCTTGCTGCAGGCAGCGATCCAGCCGGTCGCGCGCCCGCGGATGCGTAGCGGAAAGCTCTCCGCGGCATAGGGGAGCAGCATCGCGATGATGCCGTTGCTTCCGACGATCAGCAGAGCGACGGGCAACACAGGGCTGCCGCCACCCGAATGATCGAGCCACAGCACCCCGCCCAGCCCCGCCAGCGTGACGAGGATCGACAGCATCAGCGAATATTTGGTGCTCCATGCATGATAGATCCACGCAACCAGGAATACGGTCGGCAATGCGATCAGCGCGGAGGCGGCGAGCAGCCCGCTCGACAACTCCATCGAATAGCCCCGCGCAACCAGTTCGACCGGAAGCCAGAGCAGCAGCCCGAAATTCACGAGGCCCCAGCAGATCGCGAGCAGGCTCAGTGCCGCGAGTTTCCCGACAAAGGCGCGCCCGGTCAGCGGCGCGGCAGCTCCGCGGGCAGCAGCGGCCACCTGTGCAGGGGCAACCTTCCGGACCGCCGACCCGAACGCCGCCATCACCCGCTGCGCTTCCGCGGTGCGGCCGCGCGCCATGAGGAACTTGGCGGATTCGGGAATCAGGCCGCCAAGCAGCACGAGCATCAGTCCACTGGGCAGATTGGCGAGCCACAGGATGCGCCAGCTGTAGATGGGCTCCAACCAGGTCGCGATCAGGCTGGCCGCGGCATAGCCGCCGACCGCACCGAGCCCGCCGACCAGTACCAGGCTCCATCCACGATGGCGGCTCGGCATCATCTCGGCGAGCAGGGCATAGGTGACGGGCAACATCCCGCCCGCCGCCGCGCCCATCAGGAAGCACATGCCGATATTCCAGTAGAGCGACGGCATTGCGCCGCAGATCGAGGTGCCGACGAACATCACCGCGGAAAGCAGGATCGACGCCTTGCGGCCATAGATGTCGGCGACCCACCCCCACACGAACGATCCGACCACGGTGCCGCACAGCGCGAAGAACGGCACCAGCGACACGGTCTGACGTGGTACGCCATATTCGCGGATCATGCCGGGAATGGTGAAGCCGAGGCTCGCCGGTTTCATGATGTCGATCACCAGCGCAACCACCAGCACCAGCATCAGCCGCCAGTGCGCGGGCGAAAGCGGCGCATCCTCAGGCGCTGCGACGACCAGCCCCTCCGATGCCATGCGCTGTGCGGAGAGATTGCGCGGGAGCAGACCATAGGCGGCGACGCCGATCCCGACGACGATCAGCCACATCCCCGCGATCATTCCGTCGTCCATCGGCATCCCGGCCATATGGAAGCCCATATCGCGGCCCATCCAGAACATGGGGAGGTGCAGCACCACACCGGCCGTCACCGAAATCACCCCGATCGCAAACGCCCAGAGCCGCCGATCCGCCAGTGCGATCCCCGCCATATTCCCCCCTTCGTCCCTAGCCCCATTCATGCGCGCGTCAGCCGGCGGTGGCTAGCCGGTTGTCATGTCGAGCAAGATCATCCTGGCGGGACTCGCCGCCATCGCCCTCGCGGGCTGCGCCGCAACCGCCACGAATCCACAGCCGCCATCGGGCCCGGCACGGCTCGGCCAGACCGTCTTCGTCGATGGTCCGCACGTCACGCCGCTCAAGGTGATCGAGGACAGCCGCTGTCCGACGAACGCGCGCTGCGTCTGGGCAGGCCGCGTGGTGCTGCGCGTCAAGGTAACTGGCGGCGCGTGGCAACGGACGATCGACTTGACGATGGGCGAACCGATGCAGGTCGCCGATGACGGGTTGACGCTGGTCTCGGTGACACCGGACAAGCGGACCGACGTGGCGATCAAGCCGCGCGACTATCGCTTCGCCTTTACCTTCCAGGGCGGGTTCTGACCCGTTCTCTGTTCGCACAGGAAGGAAATCGCCCCCTCATTGCCGCCAACCCCTAGGCGCGCTAGCCTGATTGGTGCCGGCAAAGATCAGGAGAACGCGAATGAGACGTGCTTCCGTTTCAATCTGGGCGACATCCGCAGCCTTGTTGTTGAGCTTTCCGAACCTGGCCCATGCACAACGCTACGAAACAGAGTCCCGCTGCCAAGACCTCGTTACGGGGACATGTATCCAATATTGGCAGCAGGTCGGCTGGGGATCTTACCAGGACTGCTATGACGCGAACATGAATTATTGCGAAGGAGCCGGCAGCGGCAGCGGCGATAGCGGCGGTGGCTGGATCGTGCTCCCGGGCGAGGTAATATGCCGTTCGGTGGGTACGGGATCAATCAGCGGCTGCTGAACCCAACGATCGCCGGGAATTTATCTGTCGGGGCGGGCTTATCCCGCCCCGACATCAGGTCTAGGCGGCCGCGGCCTTGTTGGTCGAAGCGCCGTGGATCTCGTCGATCGCACTGCCGAGCGAGGCATCGAACTCCCCGTCGTCCATGCCGTGGCGCAGATCCTCGAGCAGCGCGCGGCTGAAGCTTGCGATCATGCCGCGATTCCGGGCCAGCTCGGCGCACGCCTCGGGGCGCTTGAACCCGCCCGACAGCGCGACGACGCGCAGCACGCGCGGATGATCGACCAGCGCATCGAACAGGCCGGGTTGCGCGGGGATCGACAGCTTGAGCATCACCTTGTCGTCGCCGGTCATCGCGTCGAGCTGCTTCAGGATCTCGTCGCGCAGGATCACATCGGCTTCGGCGCGCTCGGGCGATTTGATGTTCACCTCAGGCTCGAGGATCGGCATCAGCCCGGCGGCGAGCACCTGGCGACCCACCTCGAACTGCTGCGCGACGATCGCGGCGATCCCCTCACGGTTCGCGAGGTTGACGACCGAACGCTCCTTGGTGCCGAACACGCCCAACCCCTTGGCGCGGGCGAGCAGCGCGTCGAGTTCGGGCATCGGCTTCATCAGCTGGACGCCGTTTTCCTCAGCCTCCAGGCCCTTGTCGATCTTGATGAAGGGAACCACGCCGCGCTCGATCAGCGCCTGCGGGGTCGGCTTGCCGTCGACCTGGCCGTCCATCGTGCGTTCGAACAGGATCGCGCCGATCACCTTGTCGCCGCTGAAGCAGGGCGCGGTGATGATGCGGCTGCGCATCGCATGGATCAGCCCGAACATCTCTTCGTCGCCCGAATAGGCGTCTTCCTCGATGCCATAGCCCTTGAGCGCCTTGGGTGTCGAACCGCCGCTCTGGTCGAGTGCGGCGATAAAACCGTTTCCTTCCGCGATCTTCGCGGTCATCCCGGTGAAATTCATTGTGGCTAGTCTCCAGCTTTCGGCTTTTTCGTGCCGCGACTTCGTTGAGTCGTTTGTAGCAACCCGGCCTATTGCAGTGCGGCACGCGGCTGAAAAGCCTGACAACGCTAGCCAGCGACGCCCAAACAAGAAGGGCGGCCCAGATGGACCGCCCTTCCCATGTTGCGCTCAGTCGCGCGGCTTGAGGTTGACCAGCTGGTCAAGCACCGCACCCAGGCCGCTCTGGCCCGTGTGGACATCGACGCGGCCGATCTTCTCGGTCACCCGCTCGATCGCCTCCAACTCCTTCAAACGAAGCAATGTCGGGTTATCCTCCATCAGCTTCGCCGTGTTGAGCAGGCTGCGCGTCGCCGCGGTCTCCTCACGGCGGCGGATGAGGTTCGCCTGCGCGACCTTCTCCGCCTCCACGACCTTGTTGATCAGCTCACGCATCTCACCCGGCAGGATCACGTCCTTGACGCCGAGTTCGGTGACGCGAACGCCGATGTCGCCAAGCTCGCGCCGGACATGCTCGACGATCTGCGTATCGACCGACAGGCGATCGTTGAGCAGTTCGTCCAGCGTCCGCCCGCCCACGGCCTCACGGACCGCGAACTGGACGAGCTTGTAGACGTGCGCCTGGTAATCCGGCGTCGCGAGCGCGGCGGTCCGAACATCCATCACCTGCACGAAGCTGGTGAGCGTGACGCGGACCGAAATGCGATCGCGCGTCAGGATTTCCTGCGCGGTCACCTCCAGCGGTACCGGCCGCGTGTCCAGCATCTTGGCCGTGACCTTGCGGCCGACCTGCCAATAGCCGTAGCGGCCCGGTCCCAGCGTCTCGACGAGCTCGCCGTCGAAGAACACCAGGCCCGCCTCCGCCTCACCGACCGAAACGGTCGCGATCGGCAGCGACTGCCCCGATCCGATCGCCTCGGCACGCTCGAACGCGACAAGCTCGCGCTTGTCGAGCCGCGGGCGCGCCTCGACGTCGAACCGCACGACGCGGATCGCTTCGAGCAGCGTCCAGACATGGGCGACCTGGCCCGGACGCACGACCCAGGCCGCGCGCCCGTCCGAGTAGATCACCGCGACCTCGCCCTCGCCGGTGCGGACGGTCTCGAAATTCGCGGCCGCCAGCGCCGGGTGGCGCTTCTCGATGATCTCCGCCCAGTCGGAGCCGAACAGGCCACGGGCCGTGTGTAGCTCGACACGCTTGCGGTTGCCCCAGCTCCAGACGCGATGGCGTCCCGGCTGGAGGATGGTGATAAGGCGGCCATCCTGGATGAGGAGGCCGCGCTGGTTCTCGCCAACGATGAAAGTCTTCAACATCGACGCCTCCTCTTGTTCTTCGTTACGGCCCCATGCCGTAGCGGGAGGCGGGCCCTAGTCGCGTCAAATCATCAATGCAATCATTATTTTGCCGCACTGCAACATATAAAGACATCTGCAAGTCTTTGAGTCGCGCAGGCACGAAAACTCTCGGGCCGGAACTGCCGAAGATCGAGAGAAACCGAAGGTCTGGAGAAAAGGTCGGCCGGGGGATGTTCCCGCGGTATGCGCGGCGGGCAGGCGATTGAGACAGCATTTGGCGGACCTTGCCGATCCTGCGGACCAGCGGGCCGGAGCCCGCTCCCGGTAGAAACGGCGCCGTCGCGCGGCGCGCTGTCGGTATCCTCGCCGGCACGGGGCCGGGAACCGGGTGGCTCGGGTGCCGGAGCGCCCTTCGCCGTGAACATCCCTCCGGCCTTCCCGTTTGAGAAGTGCCGTTTCAAGGCACTGGCATGCAAGGGCCAGTTTGGTGCGGGAGTCGAACCCGCGACACCTAGATTATCAGTCTAGTGCTCTACCTCTGAGCTAACCAATGGGATGGAATCGAACCATCGAGCTTGGACCTAAACCAAGTGGCAACCGTGCCATCCGTCTTCGCCATGGAACACGGGACCGGTACACCGGCCGCGCCCGGGGGGTCTCGCGAGCCCCGCCGAAATGGCTAAACGGACGGCGCCCCTAGGCCTGGTGCGGATGATTGTCCAGCCCCTGCTTGACCGTCCCCGGCGCTGCGGCCACGTTTGGCGCATAGGGGGATGGGGCGATGACAACTCGGCGCATGGTGACGAAACAACTCGCGGCGCTGCCGCTGGCCGGGCTGCTGGGGGCCGCCGCGCCGCCCCCCAAACAGCCGAAACTGGGCGAAGCGGCGCCCGAATTCACGCTCAGGATGATCGACGACACCAAGGTCAGCCTGTCCGAACTGCGCGGGCGCGTCGTCGTCCTCAATTTCTGGGCGACCTGGTGCGTGCCGTGCAAACGCGAGCTGCCCTTGCTCGACCGCTATTATGGTCTGCAGAAGGACGCGGGGTTGAGCGTCTTCGCGATCACCACCGAAGGATCGCTGCCGCTCTACAAGCTCAAGCCGCTGTTCGCGGCGATGCAGATACCCTCGGCCCGCTCGATCCGCGGACCCTATGGTCCGATCGACGGTGCGGTGCCGACCAACTTCGTGATCGGCCGCGACGGCGTGCTCCGCTATGCGAAAGCCGCCGCGTTCGATCTCGACGATCTCAACCAGATCCTGGTGCCGCTACTGCGCGAGCGCGCCTGACGCTATCGCGTCAGCGCCGCGACGCCGGGAAGCGCCTTGCCCTCCATCCACTCCAGGAACGCGCCGCCCGCGGTCGAGACGAAGGTCATGTCGCCCGACACACCGGCCTGATTGAGCGCCGCGACGGTGTCGCCGCCGCCCGCGACCGAGACCAGCGACCCTTCCTTGGTCAGCGCCGCGACGGTGTGGGCCAGCGCCATGGTCGCGGTGTCGAACGGCTTGGTCTCGAACGCGCCGAGCGGCCCGTTCCAGACGAGCGTGCGGCAGTTCTTGAGCACATCCGCCAGCGCCTCGCTCGCCGCGGGGCCGACGTCGAGGATCATCTCGTCCTCGGCGACCTCGTGCACGTTGACGGTGCGCAGCGACGGCGGGTTGGCGGCGAATTCCTTCGACACCACCACGTCGTAGGGCAGATGGATGGTGCAGTTCGCCTTCTCGGCCGCGTCGAAGATTTCCTCGGCGGTGCCGGTCAGGTCATGCTCGCACAGCGACTTGCCGACATTGACGCCGCGCGCGGCGAGGAAGGTGTTGGCCATGCCGCCGCCGATGACCAGCGCGTCGACCTTCTTCACGAGATTCATCAAGAGGTCGATCTTGGTGGAGACCTTGGCGCCGCCGACGATCGCCACGACAGGGCGGGCCGGATTGCCGAGACCCTTTTCGAGCGCTTCAAGCTCGGCCTGCATGGTGCGGCCGGCATAGGCGGGCAGCAGGTGGGCGAGGCCCTCGGTCGAGGCATGGGCGCGGTGGGCGGCGGAGAAGGCGTCGTTGACGTAGATGTCGCCGTTCGCCGCGAGGGCTGCGGTGAAATCCGGGTTG
>CAYOXO010000163.1:0-8809 GCA_964407945.1 uncultured Stakelama sp. | reverse complement strand
GTCGGCTTCGGCGCGATCGGTGGCGTCGGTGCTATGTTGATCACCAAGAGCGGCGACGATAAGGCACGCATCGTCGTCCTCGCCGATAGTGATCAGGCACGCGCCGCCATTGCCGCGGATCGTCAGTTGCGCACCATGTTCCGCCCGATCGAGCAACCTCCAAGGTTGATCGTCGAACGGCCCGGTCCGAACCCGGAAGCGCAAGGCCGCGCGATGTTCGAGCGCAAGGAGAGCGATACCTATGCGGTGATGTATGGCCCGCTCGACCGGCCGCAGATTCTGCACAGTGCCAATGCCGCGAGAGAGGCTACCTATCTTGGCGCGCTCGCCGAACAGGCACTGCGCACCCAGCGCGCCGGCACCACTGCCCCGCTCAGCGACGCAACCAAAATCATTGTTACCCGCCCCGGCTCATCCGCCGGCGGACAAGGCCAGGCTGCCTTCTTCGCGACCACAGCCCTGTTCATGATCAGCCTGCTACTCGCGGGGCAGGTCGTCGGCACCATGGCGGAGGAACGGTCGAACAAGGTGATCGAGGTGCTCGCCGCCGCGGTCCCACTCGAAAGCGTGTTCTTCGGCAAGCTGGTCGGCATGTTCGGCGTCGCATTGCTGTTCCTCGGCTTCTGGGGGACCGTGGTCGTCAATGTCGGCACCCTGCTCCCGACCCAGCTCGCCACCGCGTTCATCGATGTCGGGCCCGCCGTCGGGCTGCCGATGTTCGCTCTTTTGTTCTTCGCCTATTTCGTGACGTCTTACATGCTGTTGGGCGCGGTGTTCCTGGGGCTGGGAGCACAGGCATCAACCCAGCGCGAGCTGCAGATGATGTCGCTGCCGATCACCATCTTCCAGGTCGCGATGTGGGGTCTCGCCTCGGCCACCGCGCTCAATCCAGACAGCGGACTCGCGACCGCGGCCGCCGCCTTCCCGTTCAGTTCGCCCTTTGCGATGGTCGCCCGTGCAGCCAATTCGCCGGAAGTCTGGCCGCACCTCCTCGCGCTCGGCTGGCAGGCATTGTGGGTCGGAATCACCGTCACCGTCGCCGCCCGACTGTTCCGTCGCGGTGTGCTTCAGTCGGGTAGCCCTGGACTGCGGTTGCGGAAGAGAACTTCAGCCTGACGGTCCGCCGCACCGCTATTGACAAACCTGTAAGTTAAGCCACTCTCCTGGAAAACAATGTCCGGGAGAGTAAAGCCATGGCCACCCTAGCCGCCGAGCCTGCGGTCGATCCGCTCGACGTGACCCGGCCGGAACTTTACCGCGACGATTTGTGGCATGAACCGTTTCGGCGACTGCGTGCAGAGGCGCCGGTCTATCGGTGCAATGACAGCGCCTTCGGCCCCTATTGGTCGATCTCGTCCTACAAGCCGATCGTCGAGGTCGAATCGCTGCCCGACCTCTATTCGAGCCAGGCAGGCGGCATCACCGTCGCCGACCTGATGCCCGAAGACATCAAGATGCCGATGTTCATCGCGATGGATCGACCCAAACATACCGGCCAGCGCCGCACCGTCGCCCCCGCCTTCACCCCGAGCGAGATGGTGCGGATGACCGGCGATATTCGCCACCGCACTGCAGAGATTCTCGATTCACTCCCCGTCGGCGAGACGTTCGACTGGGTCGATCGCGTCTCGATCGAGCTGACAACCCAGATGCTGGCACTATTGTTCGACTTTCCGTGGGAAGAGCGCCGCAAGCTGACCTACTGGTCCGATTGGGCGGGTGATATCGAGATCGCCAAGGACCCGGTCCGCAAGGAGGAGCGCCGCAACATCCTGTTCCAATGCGCCGCCGAGTTCGGCGCACTTTGGAACTCCAAGGTCGGCAAGGATCCAACCCCCGACCTCATCTCGATGATGATCCATTCCGACGCGATGGCGGAAATGGACCAGATGGAGTTCCTCGGGAACCTGATCCTGCTGATCGTCGGCGGCAACGACACCACGCGCAACTCGATGAGCGCTTATGCCTGGGCGCTCGAACAATTCCCGGAGGAGCGCGCCAAGCTGGAGGCCAATCCCGAGCTGATCCCCAATGCCTGTCAGGAGATCATCCGCTGGCAGACCCCGCTCGCCCACATGCGCCGCACTGCGACGCAGGATACCGAGTTGATGGGTCAGAAGATCGCCGAGGGCGACAAGCTCGTTCTCTGGTACCTCTCTGCCAACCGCGACGAGAGCGTGTTCGAGCGGCCAGACGAGATCATTGTCGACCGCGCCAATGCCCGCCGCCATCTCGCCTTCGGTCACGGCATCCACCGCTGCGTCGGCGCGCGGCTCGCCGAGCTGCAAATCGGCGTCCTGATGGAGGAAATGGCGAAGCGCCGGCTGCGCCCGAATGTGATGACGGAGCCCGAGCGTGTCTCCGCCTGCTTCGTCCATGGTTACAAGGCGATGCCGGTGGAGCTCAGTCGCTACTGAGCTTCCAGCATATGATCAGCCACACTGTAGCTGTGGCTCGCCTGATAGGCGTTTCGGCCGCGGTTCATATGCGTGAGGTTGAACCTGCGGATCGCCCGCAGCGCGTGGGGTGATGCCAGGAATTCACGGATCGATACAACGCCGCGGACCTTGACCCCAAACATGTCGGCACCGCGCGGGAAAAACCAGCCGATATCGCCCGGCGTCGTGACGCAGTTGTCGAGAAAGTCGCTGTCCAACTGGTCCTGCATCACTGAGCCATCGCTGGTGAAATCCGAGAGGTGCAGGATGAAGCGCGAGCGGACATCCTCGCCGTCCGCATAGAGTGTGAACAGTTCCATCCAACTCGCATTGACGCGGACCAAGGGCTTGTCGGACGTGGAGGGCAAGCACGAGACGGACCAGTAATCGCGCTCGATCTGGCGTGGCACCGGCAGACAGCTTCGCCCGTAGCGGGCAAGGAGTTCCAGGACATGCTCGGCCTGCAGGCGGCGCGACAGCTTCTCGAAGCGCGCGGCGTATTTGAAGCGATGCTCCAGATTCTCCACGCGCTCGCCGAAGTCGAACAGGTCGATCTCACCGTCCAGCCAGGCGCTCTGCCGGTCGAGGCTCACGAACCGGCGAAGGCCTGTCGCCACATCCCCCACCTTGGCATTGCCATCACCCGTTCGGCGAGATCGGTCGTGCATCGGTTCGGCCCTGCTTCAGCGACGAGCGAACCGCAGCGGTCGTCAGCGCCGCTACCCCGTCCATCCGCCGGATTGCACCGTACGTAACCTTTTCCCATCTTCCTGCGTAGCTTCCTTGAAGCCACAAGAAGGACGCAGCCATGCCCGTCACCCGCCGCCATTTCATCGCCGCCGCCGGCTTCGGGGGGATCACCGTCATGATCGGCTGCTCGTCACCGGAATCGCAGGCGGCGCAGCGGTTCGAATTCCTGACCGATGCGGAATGGCGAAAGCGGTTGAGCCCGGCACAATACCGGGTGCTGCGACAGGCAGCGACCGAGCGGCCCTATTCAAGCCCGCTCGACAAAGAGAAGCGAGAGGGTGTGTTCGCCTGCGCCGGTTGCGCACTGCCGCTGTTCAGCTCGCGAACCAAGTACAACAGCGGCACCGGTTGGCCGAGCTTCTACGCGCCGCTCAAGGACGCGATCAGAACCCGCACCGACTATGCCATCGGTATACCGCGCACCGAAGTGATATGCCGTCGCTGCGGCGGACATCTTGGCCATGTGTTCGACGACGGCCCACGCCCCACCGGCAAGCGTTACTGCATGAACGGACTGGCCATGACGTTCACCCCGGCCTGAGCCCTGCCTAGCGGACGACGAATGTCACCGCCAGGATCACGCGCCACTCAACGACCGTGTTGTCGCGCACCACACCCTTGGTGTCCTTGACCCAGACGCTTTCGATATTGTCGACGGTCTCGCCGCACTTCGCGACGCCGTCGCGGATCGCGTGCTCGATGCTCTCGGTCGAGCTCGAAATGACCTCGATGACCTTTGCAACTGCCATGGCCTTGCTCCTGTCTCTGATCGCCTTCCCGCCCGGCTAGCGTAGCGCAGGGTCGCAGCGATGACAAAGAGCGGCAGGCGTCGCTTACTTCTGGAGCGAAGTGGTGATTCCGAACTTCTCGAGATCGACAGACGCGATCGTCACGCCGCCGAACGCATCCTCGTCGCGCTCCAGCTTCGGCGTCTTACCGGCATAGATGAAGCCATTGACGGGGTAGGTCGAGGTGCCGAGGCCGCCGTTCGACGCGAACCACACCTTGACGCGGCTCCAGTCGCCCTTTTCGGACACGTCGATCGCGACCACATTCTTCTCGATGCCGCCGCGGCGCGACCAGTTGGCATGGGTCAGCAGCACCTCACGCTCGCTGATTACCTTCGACACCATCGCGACATGGCCAAGGCGCATGCGCTGGGTCGACGCGAAGGACATGACCGAACCGACCACCGGCTCGTCACCGCGCTCGTAGCGGCCCTCGGCCTGGCTCCACCAAGTGTGTGCATTGCCGAAGATCTGAACGCCCGAGATCATGCGAGCATAGGGCGCGCACTGCCAGAACTGCGCGTTCGCGGGAGCGATCGTCGCCAGGCAAAGCGCTGCCATCAGCGCGAATCGCGCTGCGATAACCTTGGCTGTCATGCTGGCCCCCTTCGACCCCGAATCTCGTTGAAGGGTTGGTGGCAGATCGGTTCCGGCCAGCCTAGCCCGCCACGCCGCTTATCCGATGAATCGTTTCGTCGCGGCGATGACTGACATTTCGTTCAGCTTTTGGCGGTGGGATCCCTCCGAAATCCAACGCCTCCAAGCCGGTTGTTACGCTACCCGAACCGATTTGTTGCCCGAATGTCGCGCCCCGAATCCGTTTCCGCCGCGCGCCTTCCGTTCGTCGCAACCCTTGTTGCAACGCAAAACCTTCTGTGATTCTCTACCTGAACGGCGGACGACGCGGGATTAAGGTTAACGTTAACCAACTTGGGGCATCATCCGCAGTGAAGGAGTTGAGTGGGTGGGAGTGAAGGAGAATGAGCGCACGTAGCAAGCCGGCCGAAGGCGCGATGACGCTGGCCGAGATGAAGGAGTTCGCGGGCTTTGCCGCAGCGACGCAGCGTTACATCCGCCGCGCGCTCGACATCGGTCTCGATCGCACCGATGCGATGGAGCGCTGGTCCCGCGACGTGGTCGAAGCTGCCAGCATCCGTGCCCAGGCGCATATGTACGACCGCCTCCCCGAAATTCGTGCGCTGATCCCCGACGACAGCGGGCTCGACGCGATGGAGCCGTTCATGGCTCCGCTCATCACCGTGTCCGCCTTTGACTTGAGCCAGGGCCGGCTCACCAGCTTTTCAGCCTATCGCTTCCTCTATGAGCGGCTGGTGGGCGCCGAGGTGCGGCCGTGGCTACCCGCCGCCTTCTGCGCGGCAGCGGCACTTCCGCATCTGCACCCGGATCTGCGGCGCAAGCTGCTGCAATCGATCAGTGAAGCGGCCGCGACCGCGTCGGGCTGGTCGAACCGACAGCCAGCCTTCTTCCCGCAATGGGTGGAAAAGGTCGGCACGGAGCCGATGACGAGCTGAGAATGTAGGTGGCGGGGTGCTACCTGCACACCCGCCACATCCGTTTCGCCTGATCCAGGTGGAAATGGTCGCGGTGCGCGGCATTATAGTCGGGCGACAACACGGTCGAGAATGTTCCACACGCGCCATCGCGCACATCGCGCAAGAACCGCGCCTTCGACCCCTTCGCCTCCCAATCGCCCACCAAGGTGATGCGCGTGCCGTCGGCCAGCCGGAATGCCGCGATATCCACCGCATCCGCCGTCGCATGCTCGCTCCAGCTCGCACCCTCGCGATTGTACATGCGACGGCAATTATAGCTGCCGAAATGCTCGATCTCGGCGACCTTCTGTCCGAAATGACGCTGCGCTGCGGGCTGGACCACTTCCCATTCCCATACCGTCAGCGCCGCAGCCACGGGACAGGACATGCCAAGGTCTGACGGCGCGAGCCGGATCCGCCGCGCTCCCCCCGCCCCGAACCGCACCGCGTCCTCATAGCCGCACTTGCCATTCTCCTCGCTGAGCGGCGCCAGCGCTGTGTAGCGCACCCCTGCCTTGTCGAGCGCCCTGCGGCATGCGGGGAAATCGTCGGTCAGCGCCGCCAGCTTGCGACCGGTGAACAGCCCCACCGGCTGGCTCAAATCCAGCTTCGTCCAGGGCAGATCCTCCGGCCGGTCGCGAACCATTGCATAAAGGAGCAGCAACAGGGTCAGCGCCAGTGCCGCCACAATGATCGCCGCCGTCGTGTTGCGCAGCAGCTTCACGCGCGCGACGCCATCTTCACGGGTTGCGAGGTCACGGGATAGCCCAGCCCCTCAGGGATGCAGAGCCGCTCTTCGCCGTCACGGATGTCGATCCAGGGGGTGATCGGCTCGATGGGGTGTGCGCGCGCATCAGTTACCGCGTCGGCAAAGCTTTCGAACTGCGCCAGCCGTTCGAGGTTGCGTCGCGTGGGATAGATGATCCGAGCGTCGCCTCGGTCCGCCATGTCGAGCACCTCCCGAGCGGCTGCCCAGAACAGGCGCACATTCTCATTGCCGTCGACGATCGCCGCTCCCCCCGCCCCTGGCGGCAATTTCGCAAGATAGAAACGGGTATCGAATACCTTATGCGCGACATCGTGCGGCGGCAGCCAGCGTGCGAATGGAACCAGCGCGTCGAGATCGAGGTCCAGCCCGGCCAGCACGTCACCCAGCGACGCGCCGCCGTACAGCGCAGCACGCGCCTTCTCGCTGTCGGCCAGTCCGTGAACCCCGATCGCCAGCCCCGCTTCCTCGATCGTCTCGCGGATCGCAGCGATCCGTGCAGCGAGATCATCGACATCGCCATCGTGCAACGCCGCCAGCACGTGATCGCCCGGATCGACGCGTCCGCCCGGAAATACCAGCGCACCGCCGGCAAAGCGCATCGCCGCGGATCGTTCGACGATCAGCAGTTCGGGCGCGCCGGACTCGCGTTCACGCATCACGATCAGCGTCGCAGCGGGGATCGGCTGGAGAGGAGGACCCGTCATCGCCGGCGGGTTTACGAACCCCCGCGACGAATGGGAAGCGCGCTAGAGCAGTTGCGCTTGCGCCGCTCCAGCCTCTCGCGGAGCGCTGCGGAAGGCTGCGGTGGGATCGATCAGCGGAATGTCCGGTCGCCGTCCGTGGAACAGTTCGTCCACCGTCAGAATCTGCATCCGCGCATAGCTGCGCCCAGTCGCTTCCGAATGGAAGCGCCCCACCGCAGCAGCCTCACGCAGCATTGGCGCGGAGGGGAGCGAGCGGCTGACGATCACGCCGATCGGTGCCTTCTCGCGTTCCATCACCGAATGAAGATCCCGCACCACCTTGACCCCAACATGCTCGCCACCCTTTACTGACACCAGCGCCTTGGCGGTGCGCTGCCGTTCGGGCTTGAAATAGATGATGCCATCAATTCCCCCGTCGGGTCCCTTCTTGCGTCCCGCAAAAGGTACCGCATCGATCATCGATACCGCCCACCACTGGAACTGATAGGGATCGCGCCGGGCTAGGTCCTCAGCCGAAGCGCGGTCACGCGGCGTGCCCTCTACATTCAGCGCAATTCCCGGAAATGCCGCCTTCATCCGCCGTTCGATCAGGCTGATCGCAAGGTGGGTCACGTCGATCCCGGCCCAGCGCCGCCCCATCTTCTGCGCAGCATGCACCGCGGTTCCGCAGCCACAGAACGGGTCGAGCACCAGATCACCCTCATTCGACGAGGTGGCGATGATCCGCTCGAGCAAGGCGATCGGCTTCTGGGTCGGGTAACCCAATCGCTCCTGCGCCTGAGAGTTGATTGCAGGGATATCGGTCCACAATGCCTGCACCGGTAGCCCGCGCGCCTCGTCGAGATAACGTTTGAGCCTGATACCGCTGCCATTTCGCGTGAAGTGCAGCCGCCCTTCCAGATCGAGACGCTCCATCGTCTCGACCGGCATTCGCCAATAGGAATGCACGCCCTTATACTCATAGTGATAACCACCGCCCGACAACCCTTTTGCGGTCAGGTTATCGTCCATCCACAGCCGCCCATCGGGATCGCGATTTCGGAAGCGCGCTTCGTAATCGCGGTCATAGGGCGTGAATTGCGGGTTCCAGACCGGCTTCGCTCCCTTGGAATAAAAGAGAAGGGTGTCGGTATTCCGCCCATAGCGGCCGCCATCGCTGTGTGCGGAGGTGCGCTTCCAGGTGATCTCGTTCCGAAAGCGGTCGGCGCCGAACACCCCATCGGCGAGCAGTTTAAGGTAGTGGCTCGCGGTCGGATCGCAGTGAAGGTAGAGACTGCCGGTCGATTTCAGCACCCGGTGCAGTTCGATCAAGCGGATCGCCATCATCGCGAGATACGCCATCATGTCGTTCTCGCCGAGAAAGCCGCGCATCGCGTTCAACAGGTCGAAGGCGCGCGTGCATCCGCTTTGCATCGCCTGGTCGAAGGCGTGTTCCGCGCTGTCGTTCCAGTGCCAGCTGTCCTCGAACGCTTCGACCTGAGCGTCCGCCTCCGCCCCGGTCGGCGAACGGAACAGGATGTTGTAGTTGGCGTTCGAATTGAACGGCGGGTCGAGATAGATCAGATCGACGCTCTCGTCCGGAAAATGCGCGCTCAGCACGTCCAGATTGTCGCCATAGAAGAGATGATTTGCGAGCCGCATCTTACGTTCCCACCGCTTGGCGCTGCGGGGGAACACTAAACGATCATTTCGGGAACGTCGGTGAATGTGCATCCGTTCCGGAGCCATTGGCGGAGATCATCGCTCTATCGCTGTAGCGTGACACGAGCTTCTGGAGTCTTTGACAAGAGGTTCTAGAGCACTTCGA
>CAYOXO010000162.1:0-8857 GCA_964407945.1 uncultured Stakelama sp. | reverse complement strand
GCTCGCGATCAGCCGCTTCGCACCATGGGCAGTCACTCCGTTGCTCATGCTCGGTGGCCTCTACTTGTGCCTGGAAGGGGTCGAAAAGCTGGCCCACAAGTGGTTGCATCACGACGACAAGAGTTCTGCCGAGGAGTCGGCGTACGAGGCGCCGACGGCCAGTGTGCACTCCGCGGCACTTGCCGGCGCCGACATCGACCGTCTCCTCCTTCACCAGCCGATCGGTCTCCCAGAGCCAGCGCAGGACACAGAGCGTGGCGAGGAGTCCGCAGGCAAAGGCGGGGAAATAAGCCTGCACGGTCAAAAGCAGGAAGAAACCCGCGGTGAACAGCGCGGCCAGGAACGGCCATGCCGAGGGGCCAGGCATGATTTGGAGATACTGCGGTTCGGCGCGAAGCGGACTGGTTACGATCGTTTCGCGCAGCCCGGTCGCCGAACCGGGCAGGAAATAGCGTCCCGCCTCGACATCCTCGCCAAGCCGGGGATTGTCCCACAGCGGCTCGCGGCTCTTCACCACCGGGATGCTGCGCGCCGAATAGAGGCCGGTCGGCAGCCATTCGAGCGTGCCGCCGCCATAGACGTTGCCGGCATCGTCATCCACGGTGAAGCGCAAATTGCGCGCGAGATCGACCAGGAACACAAGCACGCCGGTCGCGAGCATGAATGCGCCAACCGTGGAGATCAGATTGGTCACCTCCCAGTCGCGCCCGGGCAGATAGGTATAGACGCGCCGCGGCATGCCCATGAGGCCGGTCAGATGCATCGGCAGGAAGGTCACCTGCATGCCGACGAACATCAGCCAGAACGCCCGTTTGCCGAGCCGCTCGCTCAAGCGGCGGCGGCTGGTCATCGGGGTCCAATAATAGAAGGCGGCGAACATCGGGAACACCATCCCGCCGATCAGCACATAATGGAGGTGCGCGACGATGAAGTAGCTGTCATGCGCCTGCCAGTCGAACGGCACCATCGCCACCATCACGCCGGTGAGGCCGCCGATCACGAAGGTCACGAGCCCGCCCAGGAGAAACAGGGTCGGCGCGTTGAAGCGCGGCTTGCCGACGGCAAAGGTCGCGATCCACGAAAAGACCTGGATCCCGGCCGGCACGCTCACCGCCATGCTCGCTGCCGAGAAGAAACCGATCGAAAGGTTCGGCATGCCCGTCGTGAACATGTGATGCGCCCAAACGCCGAAGCTGATGAACCCGGTTGCGAGGAAGGCGAGGACAATGAGGGAATGGCCGATCAGCGGCGTGCGGGCCATCGTCGCGACCATCATGGAGACCAGGCCCGAAGCGGGAAGGAAGATGATGTAGACCTCGGGATGGCCGAAGAACCAGAAGAGGTGCTGCCACAATAACGCGTCCCCGCCGCGCGTCGGATCGAAGAAGGGCCAGTTGAACGCGCGTTCGAGCTCGAGCAGCAGGGTGCCGAGGATGACCGATGGGAAGGCGATGATGATCATCACCCCGAACACCAGCATCGCCCAGACATAGACCGGCATCTTGTCGAGCGTCATGCCGGGCGCGCGAGTACGCAATACGCCGACGATGATCTCGATCGCGCCCGCAATCGCACTGATCTCGATGAAGCCGATGCCGAGCAGCCAGAAATCGGCGTTGATCCCGGGCGAGTAAGTGAGGCTGGTATAGGGCGGATACATGAACCAGCCCCCGTCCGGCGCAAGCCCGACGAAGATCGACGCGAAGAAGCAGAGTCCGCCGACGAAATAGGCCCAGAAGGCATAGGCCGACAGCCGCGGAAAGGGGAGGTCGCGTGCCGCCAGCATCTGGGGAAGCAGCAACACACCGATCGCTTCGACCATCGGGACGGCGAACAGGAACATCATCACCGTGCCGTGCATGGTGAAGAACTGGTTATAGATTTCCTGGGGCAGAATGCCTTGGAGCGGCAGCGCGAGCTGAACGCGCATCACTAGCGCGAGGATACCCGCGAGGAGGAAGAAGAGGAAGGCGGTGGCGACGTAGAAGAAACCGACATAATTGTTGTTGACCGCGGTCAGCAGCTGCCAGCCCCTCGGCGCGCACCAGATCCGTTCGAGTTCCTTCAGTTCCTCGGGCGGACGCTCGCCCTTTGTCGGGAAGCGGTCGTAGAGTGCCGGATCGAACCCGGTCTCCGAGGTCATTTCTGCGCTTCCACATAGGTGGCGAGCATGTCGAGTTCTGCGGCGGAGAGCATCTTGTAGGGCGGCATGCGGTTGCCCGGCTTGATCGATTGGCTGTCGCCGATCCAGCCAATCATCGTGCCGCGATTATTGGGGAGGATGCCCGCGCCGATCGAGCGGCGCGACCCTGCATAGCTGAGATCGGGACCGGCCGTGCCATTGGCGTCAGTCCCGGCGATGCGGTGGCACGCGGCGCATCCGCTCGCCCGGAACAGCATGGATGCCCGGCTCGCAGCCTGAACTTGCCGGGTCCCCCGCGCAGCCATCAGGGCCTCGAACGCTGCAGGCTCATGCGCGACCACGACGAACCCCATCAGCGCATGCGGCCCGCCGCAATATTCGGCGCATTGGCCCGCGAAAACGCCGGGCCTGTCTGCCTGGATCGGGAGGATGTTGCGCCGGCCGGGCACCATGTCGAGCTTGCCCGACAGGCGCGGCACCCAGAAGCTGTGGATCACGTCATTGGATTCAAGCTCAAGCACCACCGGGCGGCCGACCGGGATATGCAGCTCGTTGGCATCGAGCATCGTCGGGCGACCCTGGCGATCGAGATAGGCGACGCGCCACCACCACATCTCGCCGGTGATGCGGACGCGCATCGCATCGGCAGGCACGGGCGCGGTGAGATTGCGGGTGAGGCTGAGGCCATAGACCAGCAACAGGCTCAGTACGACCACCGGAAAGGCGATCCCGCCGATCCAGATCGCGCTGGTGCCGCCCAGCCGCGCTTTCAGCCGCTCCTTCCCGAACAGGGCGATCCACAGCGCCGCGACGACGACGCCCAGCACCGCGATGGCCATGGCGATCAGGATCCAGGACAGCATGGTGATCGATCCCGCATAGGGACCCGCCGGATCGAGCACCGGGATGGCGGCGGCATTCAGCATCATCGCGCTTCTGCAGCGTAGAGATAGGCCGCGATGTCGCGCGCCTCTGCCTCGCTTACCGGCATTGCCGGCATTGTCGTGCCGGGCAGGACTGCCGGCGCGTCGCGGACAAAAGCGGCGAGCAGGCCGGGTCGGTTGGGCAGACGTCCGGCAATCAGACCCTGGTTGCCAAACCCCGTGAGCGCGGGACCGCTTCGTCCCCGGGGCCAGCGAATTCCGGGGATGATATGGCATGCGCCGCAACCTGCGCGCTCGATCGCCGCCTTGCCGCGCGCTGCGCTTGCCTGCGGCATATGCTGCTTGCCGTCAGGCGGCGGCTTGCATGCCGCGATAAGCAGCAGGAGCGGCAAGGCGCGGGCAGTCTGCAAACGCTTCCCCAATTCTCGCGCCAGTGTCGGCGAGCTGTGCAATCCGGAACCACCGCCACGCCCTGGAGGTTCCGCCGCACATGGAATCGCGTGCGCTTCTCAGCCTTGCAGGGCTGGCCCTGGCCGGGTGTGGCGCGGTCGAGCGCAGCGGCGCGGACCAGTTCACGGCGAGCGGCGAACTGATTGCGCTCAGCGGAGGCGATGCCGGCGCGCCTTATGCCTGTATCGCCTGCCATGGCATCGATGGCCGCGGGAACGGGGCGGGCGCGCCGCGCCTTGCCGCGCTCGATCGCGGTTACATGGCGGCGCAGCTCGAAGCCTATGCCAGCGGGCGACGCCGGCATCCCGAAATGGAAGCGATTGCAAGGAAGTTGACTGCCGATGAGCAGGACGCGGTATCCGCCTATTATGCGGGCCTCCCCTTCGTCTCCGCGAGGGCGGTGGGGACCGCGCCGCACGACCTGGCGGTCATACTGTATCAGCAGGGGGATCGCCGGCGAGGCCTGGCCGCCTGCGCCTCCTGCCATGGCGCGCGCGGCGAGGGTGTGGGGCCTGCCAACCCGCCCCTCGCCGGACAGCCCGCCGCCTATCTTGCCGAGCAACTCGATCGCTGGCGCGCCGGGTCGCGGCGCAACGATCCCGAGAATATCATGCTGAAGATCAGCCGGGCGCTTTCCCGGTCGGAATCCGAGGCGGTCGCGGCCTATGCGAGCGGCCTTCCCGGGGATCCTCCGCGTCCGGAATCTCCGGCAGCATCCCGCGCAGCACGTCGTGACGATCCCAGAAATGATGCTTCAGCGCCGCCGCCACATGCAGCGGAATGACGAGGAGCAAGGTGATCACCAGCAGCTGATGGATGTCTTCGGCGAGATCCATGATCCGCCACCGCATTGTCAGCGGAAGCTGATCGAACGGCAGCTGCGGCCACGGGATCACGCCGGCAAGATGGAGCGGTCCCGGTTCGGCGATCGACGACCACATCGCCCAGCCTGAAAGCGGCAGCCCGAAAAAGGCGATGTAGAAGACATAGTGCATCGCATAGGCGATCCGCGTCTGCCAGCCTTGCCTGTCGGCATCGTTGATTGGCCCCGGGATCATCATCCGCCAGCCGAACCGCCCGATCGCGAGCAGCAGGACCGGCAGGCCGACAGCGCTATGTACCTCATAGGCGTAGAGCTTGTTTCCGCCTGCGGGCAGCCAGCTCGCATAATAGCCCCATCCGAGCTGGAAAAGCACAAGGACCGCCATCACCCAGTGAAAGGCGATACCCACCGGTGAATAACGGCTGCGCTCGGTATGCGACCGCGCCCAGGCGCGAATTTCCTCGATCATGGGACCATGGCCGCGCTGCGCTGCTCACGTGCGAGCCATTGCCCGAGCAGGATCAGCGCCGCGGCGAGATAGAGACCGGCGCCCGGCGCCCACATGATGAGGCCTGCAAGTTGCTGGTCCTCGAGTGGCATCAGGCCCCACGACCGAGGCGCGAGAAAATGCGGCGCATAGAGCGGTGTGCCGGCAAAGGTGAGCAGGGCGCCGAGCAGGCCCATCTGCACCATCGTCGCGAGCAGCGCGGCAATCCCGCTCACCATCGGCGCCGCCCGCACCGCGCGCCATAGCGCCAACGCAGTCAGAAACAGGCTTGCCTGCATCAGCCAATAGACCGCGTGGCTCGACAGCGCAGCCTCGTAGGCGGGCGGCGCGTGCCACGCCCAGAAGATGACGGCGTGGAGGGCGATCCAGGGCACCACGCCGCCCGGCATTCGCCGCTCCGGCAAGGCGAGCGCGAACAGCGGCGCCGCGATCGCAGTCAGCGCCAGATGATGCACCGCGCGTGCCGAGAAGAGCGCGGAGGTCAGCGCGCAGAAAGGCGAGAGGAACAGCAAGGCGAGCAGTGCGGTCGCGGCGAACAAGAGACGCCGATCCATCCTGGGCGATCTAAGAGCGGCAAACAGCATCAGCGCCAGGATTGCGAGCAGCGCCGGATCGAAATTCCATCGCGCCAGAAGCTCACCCGGCACTGGCGCCGCGCCGCAATAGGGAATCCAGGTGGCGGCTTTGGTCAACGCTTCGCATCCTCGAAATGCCCGGCCCTTGCGGAACCGATCGTGCCGGGGTCGGTTCCCTTCCCCACAGGAGGTTCCGATGCCGCAACCGCCCGCACCGCGCCCGCATACCTACAGGGTGCCGGTCCTGATCGTCGGTGCGCTGCTCGCCCTGATCGGTCTCGTCCTCGCGATCGGCGGTGCGTGGCTCGTCCTGCTCGGGGGGAGTCTTTTCTATCTGCTCGCGGGCCTGCTTCTGTGCGCATCCGGCTATCTGCTGATCCGGGGCAGGGCGCTTGGTGCCTGGCTCTACGGCGGAGCGTTCCTTCTCTCGCTCGGCTGGGGCGTTGCCGAGGCGGGGCTCGATGGCTGGGCGCTGATTCCGTTCGTCGCCGGTCCCACGGTCCTGCTGATCCTGGTCTTGCTGACCCTGCCTTTGCTTGAGCCGAGCCGCTGGCGCTGGCGCACCGCCTGCGGGGCCGCCGCTGTTGCGATCGCGGGTGTCGCTATCGCAGGCTTCTTCGTTTCACGGCAGCACCAGCCTGTCGCCGGAGCCATGCCTGGCGCGTTCGCATCGGTACCCGCGGATTCCTCGCCGCTTCGTGCGGGTGCCGACTGGCCCGCTTATGGCGGGAGCTATGCCGCGCAACGCTACTCGCCGCTCAGCCAGATCACGCCCGCCAATGTCGGCAAGCTCGAACGGGCCTGGATCTACCATAGCGGAGACATGCCGGCGGGTGACCCCAAGGACAGCAAATATGGCGCAGAGACCACGCCCCTCAAGATCGACGACACACTCTATCTCTGCTCAGCGACCAACATCCTGATCGCGCTCGATCCGGCAACCGGGAGGCAGCGCTGGCGCTACGACCCACAAGTATCGGACGAATGGATTCCCTACACCGCCGCCTGTCGCGGAGTTGCCTATTATGCAGTCCCGGGAGCCGGTGCCGATACGCCTTGCGCGACGCGGATCATCGAGGGGACGCTCGACGGGCGCCTGATCGCGGTCGATGCGCGCAGCGGCCGCCCTTGCGCGGATTTCGGCACACGGGGCGCGGTCGATATCAAGCGCGGCATGGGCGAAATCGCGCCCGGCATGGTCTCGATCACCTCGCCGCCGACGATCGTGCGCGGCGTGATCGTGACCGGCCACCAGGTACTCGACGGCCAGAAACGCAGCGCGCCCTCCGGCGTGATCCAGGGTTTCGATGCGGTCACCGGCACGAAGCGCTGGGCATGGGACATGGTCCACCCGGACTGGACGGGCGACCCACCGGCCGGCCAGGACTATGCGCGCGGCACCCCCAATATGTGGACGATTGCAAGCGGAGACGAGACGCTGGGCCTCGTCTATCTGCCGATGGGCAACAGCGCGGTCGATTATTGGAGCGGCAGCCGCAGCCCGCAGGAAAATGCCTTCTCGACCTCGCTGGTGGCGCTCGATGTCACGTCCGGCAAACCCCGCTGGCGCTTTCAGACCGTGCGCCGCGATGTCTGGGACTATGACCTTGGCGCGCAGGCGAGCCTCATCGACCTTCCTATCGGCGCGGGAAGGGTCCCGGCGCTGGTCCTTCCGAGCAAGCAGGGCGATATCTATGTGCTCGACCGCCGCACCGGCCGTCCGCTCTTTCCGGTGCACGAACGCGCCGTGCCGCGTACCGGTGTCGAGCCGCAGCTGCGCAATCCAACTCAGCCCTCCTCAAGCTTCCATACGCTGGCCTTTCCCGACCTTCGTGAGCGCGACATGTGGGGGATGTCGCCGATCGATCAAATGGTCTGCCGCATCCAGTTCCGACGCGCCGAATATCGCGGCCGCTACACCCCGCCCACCTCCGACCGACGCTTCATCGAATATCCCGGCTATAATGGTGGCACCGACTGGGGTGGAATCGCCATCGATCCGGTGCGCGGCGTGATCGTCGCCAATTACAACGACATGCCCAATTACAACCGTCTCGTCCCGCGCGAAGAGGCAAAGCGGCTCGGCTTCCCGCTGCCGCGCGACGAGACGCGCGGCGGCGATATGGGCGAGGCAGGTCACGGATCGCAGGACCCGCAGGCGGGAACCCCCTATGCGATCGCGGTAAACCCCGGCTGGCGGCTGCCGCTCACTGGCCTATTGTGCAAGCGCCCGCCCTATGGCGGTATCCGTGCGATCGATGTGCGCACGGGCCGGACGATCTGGGATCGTCCTTTCGGCACCGCTCGACGCAACGGTCCGTGGAACATTCCTTCGATGCTGCCGCTCCACATTGGCACCCCCAATAATGGTGGCGCCGTGGTGACCGCGGGCGGACTGGTGTTCATCGCGGCCGCGACGGATAATCTGGTTCGCGCGATCGACCTGCGCACCGGAGAGACGATGTGGCAGGATGTGCTTCCTGCCGGCGGGCAGGCAACTCCGGCGGTCTATGAGGTGGACGGCAAGCAGTATCTGGTGATCATGGCCGGCGGACACCATTTCATGGAAACGCCGATCGGCGACGCGCTCATCGCGTACAGACTGCCCGACTGATGGCGGCACCGACCGCTTCGCTGGATCTTGCCGGGGCCTATCTAGACCGAGGCGGAAAAGGACCGTGAGACGGGTTCGCGGCCCAAGGAATTGATCTAGGTTGGTGCCCGGGTGCGCGGGAGGGCCTAAGACCGCACGGGGCGGGGTGAAGGAGGATAGCCTTGCCCGTTCCTGCAGATCCGGCCCCCGCCAAGACCGAGCTTGAATTCTCGATCGAACAGGCGCGCGAGCAACTCCGGCTCGCGGAACTTGAGCCTCTGCCGTCCCGGCGTCGGGTCCATATGACAGCCGCACAACATTGGATCCGCTTGGCGGAGCGCGCGCGGCGCGTGCAGAAGACGCGGGCAAGGCGCGATCCGCCAATTCTCGCAGCCGAACAACGCGCAGTCGCCCTTTAGGAGGCGGCCCACGCTCGGAGACCGGTCGCGGGCCTGACCCTTCCGCATGCTCGTGGGGAGCGCGGACGGGCTGGGAGCCGCCTAATATGAGCGCGCGTCAAATGCCATCCGTCAGACGGCAAGCCGAGCCGATACAGGATTGAGCTTCGCGCTTTGCCCGGCGAGCGTTTGAGTGCCCTTACGAGTGCCTTGGAGAACTCAGGCCAGTCGCGCGCGGCCTGCAGCCGATCGAATCCGCATCGAGCTCAGCGTTCGGAGGTGAGTGAGGCCGCCTGGTCTCGCGCTCGATGCGATAGGCTGCGGAAGGTGATCGACCAGCGGGGTAGCGCCAACGGCGCGATGCTATGCTCCCACACATGCCTCGCTGCGTCGGACAGATGATAGACCGATCGGGGCGGGAGTTCGGCGGAGCGGCGCTCGAAGCGGTTCCCGTTTCGTCGCCGGAAGCGCAGCGTCGCGGCA
>CAYOXO010000161.1:0-8869 GCA_964407945.1 uncultured Stakelama sp. | reverse complement strand
TGCTGCAGGTGCTCGACGACGGCCGCCTGACCGACGGACAGGGCCGCACGGTCGATTTCACCAACACGATCATCGTGCTGACCTCGAACCTCGGCAGCCAGTTCCTCACGCAGCTCGACGAGGGGCAGGATGTCGCCTCGGTCGAGCCGCAGGTGATGGAGGTGGTCCGCGCGCATTTCCGTCCGGAATTCCTCAACCGGCTGGATGAGATCGTGCTGTTCCACCGCCTCGGCCGCAGCGAGATGGCACCGATCGTCGACATCCAGGTCGCACGGCTCGGCAAGCTGCTCGCCGATCGCAAGATCACGCTCGACCTGACGCCCGAGGCGCGCGACTGGCTCGGCCGCGTCGGTTACGACCCGGTCTATGGCGCGCGGCCGCTCAAGCGTGCGGTCCAGCGCTATCTGCAGGATCCGCTCGCCGATGCGATCCTGCGCGGCGACGTCAAGGACGGCAGCACGGTCAAGGTCGGTGAGGGCGACGGGGAGCTGGTGCTGACGCCTGCCTAGCGCGCGATATCGAACGCTACCGTGAGGCGCTCGCCCGCGCCGAACGGCAGCGTGCCGTGCCACATCAGCGAGGGGAACAGCACCAGTCTTCCGGGCTTTGGCTCGACCTGCCGCAGCGGAGGCAGGTCGATGCCGAGTTCATGCGGCGCCTCGCCCAGCGTCAGCCAGCCGGCCGGCGCCGCTCCACGCTCGCCCTCCGGCGGCACCGCGACGTAAAAGGCCGAGCTGAGCCAGCCCAGCGGGTGGATATGGTTGCTGTGCCGCCCGCCGCCGCTGCCCGTCAGCCGCACCGACCACGCACCGGCAAAGCGAAGCCGCTCCGGCCGGTAGCGGAGCGTAGGATGGTGCGGGTCGAGCGGCGGAAGCTGCGCGACATGCGCCGCGACTGCATCGAGGATCGCCGTCCGCAATTGGCGGATTTCGGGCTCGGCGCGCGCGAACAGCGGCCCGTCGGTCTGCGTCCCGCCGCGAACCGACTGGCCGAGCGGCGGCCCCTGCATGCCGTGCAATGTCCGCAAGCACGTCGCCAGCGCGTCAAGGTCGCCGACCGTCTCGCCCAGGTCATAGACGCCGACCAGCCGCGCATCGCGCTCCAGCCAGTCCGCGCGCGCATCGCCGGTCATCCGCCAGGCCAGTGCGGCATAGGGCCAGAGCTGGTCCGCATCCGGCCGGCTCAATAGCGGCTCGACCCGCGCAGCCGCCGCCGGCGCCTGCCCGGTGCGCAGCAGGTGCCGGACATGACGCACCGCATGCGCGGTATCCTCGACCCCCGCCAGCGCGACGAACAAGCGGTCGGCCCGCTCCACGTCCCCAAGCTCGGATGCGATCACCGCCTCGAACCGCTCGAAGCGGATTCGCGTCGCCGCTTCCGCACGCTTCAGCACCGCATCGGCATCCTGATATCGCGATGCTTCGATCAGGACGTTGAGCAACGCGCTCCACAATGCCGCCTCCTGCGGAACCCGGGCGACGGCTGCTTCGAGAGAGGCGGTCGGCTCACCGCCCAGCATCGTCGCGATCCGCGCAAAGCTGGCATGGCCCGCGATCCACAGCGGGTTGCTCGAGAGGATCAGTTCGAGTTCGGCAATCGCCGTGCCGCCCTGCCCTTCTGCCAGTTGCGCCGCCGCACGACCCGTCAGCAGGTCGGAGTCCGCTGGAGACAGGAGGCGCGCCTTCTCGAACAGCGCATAGGCCGGATAGCCTGCCTCGAGACTGGCCTGCGCCACCCCGTGTGCGGCCTTCAGGTCGTTGGGCGCCAGCCGCGCCGCCTCACCGAACGCACGTGCCGCTTCGGCGCTGTTGCCCAGTTCGCGGTGCATCAACCCCAGCACATGCCAGAGCCGCGCATAGCCGCGATGCTGCACCAATGCGGCGGAGAGGATCGGCACCCCGTCTTCCGCCCGTCCGGAATCGCGTGCGTCGAGCGCAGCACTGATCGCAAGCTCGGGGTTGCTCATTCAACCTTCCTGCCAGCCGCGCGCATGCGGTGCAAAGCAAAGGCGCAAAGAAAAAGGGGAGCGGACCGAAGTCCGCCCCCCAATTCTGTCGTTTCGATCAGCTTGCCTTAGAACTTCAGGCGAGCAGCGATCGTGAAGGTCCGGCCAACCGAGTCGTAGAGCGACGGGAAGGTGTTCGCGTTGTTGAACGCGGTGCCACCGATCGTCGCGCCCACGACGGGCGGATCCTTGTCGAACAGGTTATCGACCGAGAAGTTCAGCGACACATTGTCGTTGACCTGCGCAGCGATCGCCAGATCGAAGTAGTTGTAGGCCGGAATCCGCTCATAGGCGTCGAAGATGGTCGCCGGGTTCACAAGCGGCTCGAGCTTGACGGACGAGAGGTGCGTCCAGGCCAGCGACACGTCGAACGGACCCGACGAGTAGGTCACGCGGCTGTTCCACTTCCACTCGGGACGCGGGTTGGTGCAGGCCGTGCTGTAATAGCCGGTGCAGTCGCGGTTGATCGAAACCGGCGGCAGCGTCGACGCCTGGAAGTGGTAATAGTCCAGCCAGGTGCCGTTGAACGCGAAGCGGAGCGAGCCCGCATCGCCAAGGCCAATCCGGTCGAGATCCAGACGATAGGTCAGGCCGACGTCGATACCCGCCGTCTCGATCTGGCCGAGGTTCGAACCCGCCAGGATGACGCCCGGGGTTTCACCCGCACCGTTGAGCGAGCCGTTGTTCGGGCTACGCTTGATCAGGCTGCAAAGCGGGCTCGGCGAGGCTGCGGTCGAGCTGTAGCAGCCGGTCAGGACGTCCTGCACGGTCGCGTTGCTGATCGCGTCCTTGATGACGATGTTGAAGTAATCAACCGTCAGCGCCAGGCCCGGAATGAAGCGCGGCTGGAAGACGGCACCCAGCGTGTAGGTGTGCGCCTTCTCGACGTTCAGGTTCGGGTTGCCCGACGTGGTCGAGTTGATCTGGCCCGAGGTCGGCGTCGGAATGCTGCCGATCGTCCCCGCCGGAGCGCCCGTCAGGATGCAGAGCGCGGTCAGGTTGGCGTTGCCGACCGGCAACGAGCCCTGGCACGGATCCGGGTTCAGGTTGCTGAGCGACACGACCGAAGCCTGGAACAGCTCGTTGATGTTCGGCGAACGCACCGCGACCTGATACATGCCGCGCAGCTTGAAGCCCTCGACCATTTCCCAGGTCGCGCCGGCCTTCCAGGTCAGTGCGTCATACTGGGTCTTGACCGGGGTCGGGGTGCCACCCTCGTTCTTGTAGTCCGAATAGCGGATGCCGGCTTCCAGGGTCAGGTTGTGGAAGAACGGCTTGTCCGTCACCAGCGGCACGATCAGTTCGCCGAAGACTTCCTTGGTCTCGATCCGGCCACGGTCCGGCGGCGTGCGTGCGCCGGTGCCCAGCACCTCGCCCTGGATCTGCGAGGGGTTGTCGGGCTGGCTCTGTGCCGAAAGCACACGGCGCTCGACACCCGCCGAGAAGGCGATCTTGCTGTCCGAGAACGGGCTGGCGAGGCCGAACAGGTCCCCGCTGATGTTCGCGCCGACCACGCTCAGCTTCACCGTACGGCGAATCTGCGCGTCGAGATCGATGAAGTTCATCATCGGTCCAGTGATCGAGCCCAGCGGGCCGAACAGGTTGATCGGAACGCAGCCGTTGCTCGGATCGAAGCAGACCGGGTTGCCGGCGCCGTCGCGACGCGCCAGGATCGCCTGCTGCAGGCGCGAATACGAGCCCCAGTTCTCACGAGTCTGGTTCTGCGTGGTTTCGCCATACTGGGCGAACACATTGTACTTCAGGCCCGGCAGAGCTTCACCGCGCAGGCCGAAATCGACCTGGAACATGTTGGTGTCGACCTGGTTGCCACGCGCACCGAACTCGACGATGCGACGGCCCGGCGACAGCGTCATTTCGCGATGATTGGGATCGCTACGCGAGGTCGACGTCGCGGCCGCGTTGCACTGCGCTGCAGTCAGCGGCTGAACACCGGCGGTGCCGGCATCCCAATCGAGCATGCAGAGCTGGTTGCGCGCTGCGGTGGTCAGATAGGGGTTGCTCAGCGGAACGACGAACGGGTTGCTGAACGTGCCGGTCGAGGCGAGCTGAATGCGCGCCGAGTTCCGGGTGAACATACCCGACATATAGGCTTCGACGCCGTCGGTGATCTCGTAGCGCGCCTTGGCATAGGCGTTGAAGCGCTCGAGCGGCGCCTGGATGTACTGGAATTCGTTGGTGTTGTAGGTGTCCGACTGCAGCGCAGCGCGGAACGCGCCGAGCGTCGGGTCATAGACCGCACCGAAGGTGCTGGCCGGCAGGCCCATTGCGGCGTTGTTGTTGCCCTGCAGGATCGTCGGCACCGCGGCGGTCGCGCCCTGGAAGTTGCCGTTGGCGATCGAGCGCGGGAAGCGGCCGACTTCGCGGTTGGTCGAGAAGACCGGCGCGCGATCGGTGTAGCCGAGGCCCAGCACCACGTTGCCGCGATCGTCGTCGAAGCCGGCACCGATCACCACGTCCGCACGGAACTGGCGACCGTCACCACGCTCGGAGATGCGGTACGAAGCCGAGGCGTCGATGCCGCGGAAGTCGCGCTTGGTGACGAAGTTCACCGCACCTGCAACGGCGTCCGCGCCGTACACGGTCGATGCACCGCCGGTCAGCACGTCGACGCGCTCGACCAGCGCGATCGGAATGTTGTTGAGATCGGTGAAGCCGTCGAGGCCGAACGGCACGATGCGACGGCCGTCGAGCAGCACCAGCGTGCGCTGCGAGGTGTTGGTGCCGGCCTGGTTCAGGCCGCGAAGATCGACGGTCGACGAACCGTCACCGCCGTTGTTGACCGACGGGCCAAGCGCCGGGCGAACCGCAGGCAGGTCGCGCAGCAGGTCTTCCGCGGTGTTCGGCTGCTTGAAGCCGATTTCTTCCGCGCCGACGACCGTGACCGGGCTGGAGATCTGAAGGTCCGGACGCTGGATGAGCGTGCCGGTGACGACGACTTCGGTCGCTTCCTCGGCGGGAGCGGCAGCCGTATCCTGCGCCGCAGCTGCCGTCGGCAGCGCAGCCGCGCCGATCAGCAGCGTCGAGCACAGCAAATGTGCGCGAAAATTGGTTTTCATCAGGTAGCACCCCTTGTGTCAGCGGTTTTCCGCCTTCGTGGCGCTGCGCGGAATCAGAATTCCCACGCAACATGCGCCCTGCATAATTCGCCCCACCGGTCACTCACAATGGCGTTGTGCTGGCGCAATACACTTTGCGGCCCATCGTGATATAATCGTCACACTTGGAACCAAGTTGATGTAATTTCTATAGTTTTCAGTCACTTTCCGAGAACGCCCCGGCTGCGCTAGGGTCGCGCGGTCTCACGCTCTCCGGAGGAATCGATGCTTCGAACGCCGGCCCTGCTGCTTGCCCTCTCCACTATCGCGGCAATGCCCGCCATTGCGCAGGAGAACCGGGGCGGTAACGCCGCCGACGCGGTCGCCGCTTGCCGCGCGATCGCCGATTCCACTGCGCGCCTCGCCTGTTTCGACAAATCGTCCGAAGCGCTGGTCCGCGCACGGGAGAGCAAGGACCTGGTCGTGCTGGACCGAGCCGATGTGCAGAAGACGCGCCGCTCGCTGTTCGGCTTTACCCTGCCCAGGATCAAGCTGTTCGGCGGCGGGGATGACGGCGAGGAAGAATTGAAGGAACTGACGGGCAAGGTCGCCAGCGTCGGCCAGGCCGAGCAGGATCGATGGCTCGTCAAGCTCGACGACGAATCGCGCTGGCAGACGATCGAACCCGCCACCTTCCCGCCCAGAACCGGCGACACCGCCCGGATCAAGCGTGGTGCAATGGGCAGCTATATGGCGACGTTCAACCGCGGCCGCTGGATTCGCGTCAAACGCGTCGATTAGGCCGGGCCGCCCGGATTCAATCCACGGTCACCGGCATCGACCCCGCGATCAGCAGCGGGTCGATCTTCGCGTTACGCCAGCGCATGCCCCAGTGAAGATGCGGCCCGGTCGCGCGCCCGGTCGCACCGACTGCGCCGATGGTCTGGCCACGGCGCACGACATCGCCCAGCTTCACGTCGATCCGCGACAGGTGCAGGAACGCGCTGTTCAGTCCCATGCCGTGGTCCAGCATCAACAGCCTGCCCTCCAGCGTGAAGGATGAAGGCGTGGCGAGGATCACCACGCCATCGGCAGGCGCGAGAACCGCGGTCCCGGTCGGCCGCGCGACATCGACCCCCGAATGATACGACCCCGGCTCGCCCCGATACACGCGTTGCGAGCCGAACAGGCCGGAGATGCGCCCGGTCACCGGCCACATGAAGCGCTGCCGCCAGCCCTGAATGTCGTTCGACAGCGCGCGCGCCGCGTTGATCTGAGCGACCTCCGCCGGACGACGGCGCTCAAACTCGGCACTCGGCTGCGAAATGCGCGGAAGGGTGTTGAGCCGCTCGATCCGCCAGGCACGCGGCTGCACGGTGAGCGTGCGGCGGATCACGCTGCCATCGACACGGGTCGCCACGATCGCGGCGCTAGCCCCGGCGTCACGGTCGAACGCGATCAGAAAGCGGCCGTCCGCCGCCACCGGGACATCCTGCCCCTGAAAGCTGATCCGGCTGGTCAGCGCTGGCGCTGTGCCGAGCACCGTTCCGCCCTGGACCATCGGTCCGTCGAAGGTGAAATCGTTGCGCGATGGCGCCGGACGCGTCTGCGCGTTTGCTACGGGAACCGGCGCGAGCAAACCCGCAATCACCAGACCAAGGGTCACAGTTCCAGCGAAAAGCCCCCCCGTTGCCTTCATGGCGTCATCAACGCGCGCGTTGCGATCTCGGCGGTGGCATAGGCTTCCTGGCGTGCGACGCTCCAATAGCGCAGCGCCTCGAGCGACACCTTCTCGCCGCTGACGGCACAGACCACATGATCGCCCGGCACCAGCACGCGAAAGCCGTTCGCCATGTAATGGAGCCGCGCCGGGCGGACTGGGTTGGACGACATCAGCATGGACGTACTCGCTTCGTGAACGGGGTCAGAACAGATCGGGCTGCTCGGGCTTTTCACCAGCATAAGGTTTGCCACCCGCCCGCTCAACCCGCGCATCGACGGTACCGTCACGGAAATGCAACGTGATCGCGCCGGCCGCCCGCGCATCCGCCGCGCTCGCCATCACCTTGCCGCTCGCCTTGGCGCTGACGCGGACATAGCCGCGCTGGAGCAGATTGTCGGGATTGACCGCGTCGAGCAGCTTGCCCGCGCCGTCCAGCCGATGCCGCAGCGTGTCGAGCTTGCGCTCCAGCACCGCCGGCCGCAGCGCGCCCGCCGCCCGGTCGAGCACGCCGCGCGCCACCGTCACGCGCCGCTCCAGCGCGCGGTCGAGCTTCGCGCCCAGATCGTCGGCCTTCTGCCGCTGCGGTCCCAGCAGCGCATCGCGCCGCGGCAGCACGCGGACCAAGGCCGTCAGCCGCTCGCCAGCGCGCTCGTGATAGCGCCGCGCATAGCGTTCGGCGCGCAGGCCCATCGTCGCGACCGCATTGGCGAGCTCCGCACGCACCGGCACCGCGATCTCCGCAGCCGCGGTCGGCGTCGGGGCGCGGACATCGGCGGCATAGTCGCATAAAGTCGTATCGGTCTCGTGCCCCACCGCCGAGATGATCGGGATCGAACAGGCGGCGACCGCGCGCACCACCGGCTCCTCGTTGAACGCCCACAGATCCTCGATCGACCCGCCGCCGCGTGCGACGATCACCAGGTCCGGCCGCCGCACCGGGCCATCTGCCGGCATGGCGTCGAACCCGCGCACCGCCGCCGCCACTTCGGCCGCAGCGCCATCGCCCTGCACCTTGACCGGCCACACCAGCACATGCGTCGGGAACCGGTCGGCCAGCCGGTGCAGGATGTCGCGGATCACGGCACCGGTCGGCGACGTCACGACGCCGATCGTCTGCGGCGCGAACGGCAATGGTTTCTTGCGCGCCGGGTCGAACAGCCCTTCCCCGGCCAACTGCGCCTTGAGCTTCTCCAGCAGCGCCATCAGCGCGCCTTCGCCCGCCAGCTCCATCCGCTCGATCACGATCTGGTATTTCGACCGGCCGGGATAGGTAGTGAGCTTGCCGGTCGCGACCACCTCGATCCCGTCCTGCGGGCGGAACGGCACGCGATCGGCCTGGCCACGCCACATCACCGCGTCGATCACCGCATCGGCGTCTTTCAGCGCAAGATAGACGTGCCCCGACGCCGCGCGCTTGAATCCACTTATCTCTCCGCGAAGGCGAACATGGCCGAACTCGCCTTCCACCATCCGCTTCAACTTTTGCGACAATTCGCCAACAGAAAGCGGAGCAGCGTTGTCCCCTTCCCGCCCCTCGGCTACGAGCCGCGGCGTATCGAAGTCGTCGAAGGGGTCTGACATGAATGTCCTGTTGCTTGGGTCCGGTGGCCGCGAACATGCGCTCGCCTGGAAGCTCGCGCAATCGCCCCGGCTCGATAGCCTGCATGCGATCCCCGGCAACCCCGGAATCGCCAAATACGCGACCTGCCACGACGTCACGCTGACCGATCATGCCGCCGTCATCGACTTCTGCGTCAAGCAGTCGATCGGCTTCGTCGTCGTCGGTCCCGAAGCGCCTTTGGTCGATGGCCTGTCCGACAGCCTGCGCGCCGCCGGTTACGGCGTGTTCGGTCCCAGCCAGGCCGCCGCCCAGCTCGAAGGGTCGAAGGGCTTCACCAAGGATCTGTGCGCGCGCGAGAATATCCCGACCGCAGGCTATGTCCGCGTCAGCGATCTCGAAACCGCGCGTCTCGCGCTCGCCCGCGATTTCCCCCGCCCGGTGGTGATCAAGGCCGACGGCCTGGCCGCGGGCAAGGGCGTCACCGTCGCCATGACGGACGAGGAAGCCGACGCCGCCATCGCCGC
>CAYOXO010000160.1:0-9204 GCA_964407945.1 uncultured Stakelama sp. | reverse complement strand
GTTGGCGCCGAGGTCGGCTCGGGCCTGCTTGGCGACGGTGTTGAAGTGCTCGGCGCGCCTAGCTCGAACCTCTTCCGGGATGCGCCCATGCCTGAGCCGCAGCTTGTTCTCCTGGTCGAGAACGTAGCCATAGAAATCCTGCACGATGGCCGCGAGCTGGTCGTCTGAGAGCATGGGGTCGCAGCGGCTTTCGTCGAAGAGCGATTCTGCCGCCAGATATAGCTCCCGCGCCCTGATTCCGGCGAGATGAAGTTCGGAGGTTCGCAGCGAGCAAGTGATCTCACCGCGCCGGAAGCGCGGGCGCAGGTCGAGCGGGATCACCCGGCGGAAATGGAAGATGCGGTTCCGTTGGACGACGTTGCGGAGAAGACGCGCCAAAATGGTGCCCTTTGTAGCAACCGAATGGGCAAATCGCTTTGCCGACCCGGAAAGAGCAGAAAAACCGCTTTTAGATCAGCGCCTTCAAGAAAAGTGCCTGAGGATCCGGGCGCCCCAGCCACCCAGTCTCGAATCCAGAGACTTTCGCCCGCCTTGGCAAAACCTGCGTCAGTGTCGAGGGTTAGCGGCGAAAGCGGGCCTGCTCAGACTGGAGCGGTCTGCGACAGGACGATTTGCGGGGACATTTCTCGCCCTGGTCTGCGAGGGCCAGTTCCGTGATTCCGGCGCAGCCGGGCAGCACCGTCCGCAGACCGGTTCGATCCTCATCTCCGCGCGCCACTCCCTCCGCAATCGAAAAGCTCGCCGCGGATAACCGTCGGCGGCAATCGCAGAGCAATGTTCGCTTCCGCCTCAGTTGCGAAGGTGATCACAGAATCCTGTGTTGGATATGAACTGATCTCGATTTTCATGGCTCCGACGATGGGAACCTCGATGATCTGCTTTCTGGCCATGTTGGCGCAACCGGTGCAGGTGGCCTCGTCCTGGCGGGCGAGGCCACCTGCTGAGCCCGTGTGTCTGGCCAGCGGACCAAGTGCCAGTTTTGCGCCTTGTGGAGGTTCTTATTTTTTGGGGGCTGCGGCTTGTCTTTGGCATGGCAGCGGATCGCCGCCATCATGGCGAAGGCTGGCAAGACCAGCAAGACATGGCCATGCCGGGACTGAACATCCAGGCTATGGCTATCGCTTCACTTTGCGAAGATAGGCCTGGAAACCGCGTTCCGCCTCGCCAGACGCAATCGACATGCCCTCATCCCGAACCTCGCTCGCGTCACACCAAACTGCTCGCGGAAAGCCCGCAAGAACTGATTGCTGCTGGAGAAACCCAACTTATGGGCGATGCTGGTGACCGAACCGGTCTTGCCTCGGTGCGAAAGAAGCTGGCGGTAGGCGGCATTCAGCCGCCTGTCGCGGATGACGGCCCGCACCCCGCCGTCCCCGGCGAACATCCGATAGAGATGGGCGCGCGACACCCGGAACTGCTGCATGAGAAGCGCCAGATCGAGGTCCGGGCGGTGTAGGTTCGCATCGATGAATTGCAGGACACGCTGGCGGAATACCCGGCTCAGCACCGGATCCTCCGGCAGCTCGTCGATTGTCCGGCCGGCAATCACGGAGACGAGCAGTGTCGTGACCGCCTCCTCGATGGCTAGCGCAACCGCGATGCCCATGGATGGCAAGCGATCCAGACTCAAAATCAGATCGGAAATCAACTGGGTGACCGGCAAGCCGGCCTTGAGGACGAGGCCGTCCAGGGGCCGGCCGGCCAGCGCCCGATCCAGCGGCGCGCGCGGCAAAACAAGGGGCAGCCCTGAACCAGCAGAAAACTGACTTGTAAAAGCCCGGCCAAGATCCAGAAGGCAGACATCGCCATCTTCGATGGTCATCGTGTGCCCCTGGCAATCCATCTTTCCGTTCGCCGTCGTGAAGAGTTCGAGCATGTAGAAATCGCTCATCTCACTCCTCAAGGTCAGGCGCCGGCTTCGATTAAGATGCTGGGCACTGAAGGTCGTGCGGGAGACGATCAGTCCGGCAATAAAACGTACGTCGATCGATCCTTCCAGATGGGTGTTGCGCGTACTTTCAGTCGGCTGGGCATCGAAAAACGGGGCAACCATCTCGCGCCAGTAATCGCTGCGCAAATCCGGCTCGACGGAGTTTGTCGATAATAGAAGCCTGTCCTCCATGTCTTCGTTTAAATCTTCCCCAAGCCGCTTTCAACTGCCACCGTCATTATATGCCGGCTCACCATGAGATGAGCCCTCGCGCCGAAGAAAAAGAGCCCGTGCGCCGATCGCAAGCTGCGCGTTGCCTTTATTTCTGAAGTGGCTGGCTAAGGTGCGGGGGCGAGGTTCATGAATAACAATCGTGGCGAGAGCCGCATCTCCCTTCTGCTCGGGAGCACGGCGCTGGCTGGGGTTGTGGCCATCTGCCTGGGACCGGAAGCCGCCGCGCAGATTTTCACAGGCAACCAGACGACGAGTGGTCCATTTGCTGGCGGGACGCAGCTTTTCTACAACGCCAGTGCGCTCAACGCCTCGGCCGCTGGTGCCGTCACAGGTGGAAACCAGTATTTCCGCGACGCCAGCACGCTGAACGCCTCAGCCGCAAACGCCGTCAGCGGCGGATCGCAGTATTTATACGATTCCAGCGCGCTGAACGCTTCTGCCACAAACGCGGTCAGCAGCGGATTTCAGAATTTCTACGGCGCTAGCACACTGAACGCTTCAGCTGCGAATGCCGTCAGCGGCGGAATTCAAGGGTTCGTCGAAATCAGCACGCTAGACGCCTCTGCCGCCAACGCAGTCAGTGGCGGAGAACAGTATTTCTATAATACAAGCACACTCAATACCTCAGCCGGCAGTGCTATTAGCGGTGGGACGCAGTATTTCTACGATACGAGCAGGCTGAATGCCTCAGTCACCGATGCCGTTAGCGGCGGGAATCAACGTTTCGGCGGAACCAGCCAGCTGAATGCCTCCTCAGCCAATGCTGTCAGTGGTGGAAAGCAGACTTTCTACGCCGCCAGCGCGCTGAACGCCTCGGCGACCAATGCCGTCAGCGGCGGGATCCAAAATTTCGACGGGACCAGCGCGCTGAACGCCCTTGCCGCCAATGCTCTTAGCGGCGGAAACCAGGGTTTCTACGGCGCCAGTACACTGAACGCTACTGCCGCCAGCGCCGTTAGCGGCGGGAAACAACTTTTCTCCGAAACCAGCGTGCTCAACGCCTCCGCCGCCAATGCCGTCAGCGGCGGGACGCAGATATTCCATGAGACCAGCGCGCTGAAGGCCTCTGCCGCGAATGCCGTCAGCGGCGGGTTTCAGGGTTTCAACGACGCCAGCGTGCTCAACGCCTCTGCCGCCAATGCGGTCAGCGGCGGGACGCAATATTTCTACATCACCAGCACACTCAACGCCTCGGCAGCCAATGCCGTCAGCGGTGGGACGCAGTTTTTCATCGACACCAGCGCACTTAACGCCTCGGCCGCGAATGCCGTCAGCGGCGGGGAGCAGTATTTCTGGGGCACCAGCGCACTCAACGCTTCGGCCGCCAATGCCGTCAGCGGCGGGATGCAGGATTTCAACAACACCAGTTCGCTCAACGCCTCTGCCGCCAATGCCGTCAACGGCGGGACACAGTATTTCTGGGGCACCAGCGCGCTCAACGCTTCGGCCGCCAATGCGGTTAGCGGCGGGACGCAGTATTTCAGCGAAACCAGCACGCTCAATGTGCTGGCCGGTAATGCCCTGACCAAGGACGTGACGGTCAATTTCGACAATCGATATAGCGGTCCCGGCGGTACGTTGCGGCTCAACGGTCACAGCACCGTGCTCGGCGCCGTCCGGAGTCTGTCAGCCGGTTCGGGTATCATCGAGAATGGCGGCGCTGCCGACAGCATCCTGACCATCGATGGCTCAACCGCCGGAAACTCATCCCTCTCCGGCCTGATCCGCGATGGCGGCGCGGGTCGGCTGGGGCTAGCGCTGGCCGGCGGCACGCTGACGCTCTCGGGGATGAACACCTATACCGGCCCGACGACGATCGATGGCGGCACGCTGGCGATCACGTCGACAGGCGGTATCACCTCCAACGTCACCAGCAACGCGAGGTTCGAGAACGCCGGCACGGTTGTCGGCAGCGTGACCAACAATGCGGGGGCGATCTTCACTCAGACTGGCGGCAGCGTCTCGGGTGGCGTGATCAACGCTGGCACGGTGAATGCCAATGGCGGTGCGCTTAACGGCGCGGTCGCCAACAACGCCGGCGGTATTTTCAACGTCACCAGCGTCGTCACCGGCAATAGCACGTTCGGCAACGCCAGCGGCGCAACCCTCGCTGTAGCAGCCACCGGCGACTACACCCTCGCTGGGCTGCTGACCAATAGCGGCCTCGTCACCGTCACCGACGGAGGCGCGCTGACGGCGAATGGCGGCATCACCAATAATGGCACGCTGACCATCCGGAACGGCGGCTCGGTCTCGGCTTCGGGCGTCACCATTGCCGCTAACGCCGGTTCGACCGGCACGCTCAACATCGGCGCCGGGATCGGCGACCCCGCCGCGGCGCCCGGTATGTTGAGCATCCCGACAGTCACCTTTATGGCGGGCAACGGCCGGATCGTCTTCAACCACACCGCCGCGAGCTATGCCTTTGCCCCGACGATCTCGGGGGCCGGCGCGGTGACGGTCGAGGCCGGAACGACCATCCTGACCGGTGCGGGCAGCTCGGTGGGCGCGGTCACGGTCAACGGCGGCAAGCTGGAGTTCGGCCAGGCCGGAACATTCACGGCGGCAAGCTATACGACGCAGAGCGGCGCGACCACGACCATCGACGGGACGGCGCAGCTCGCCGTGGCCGGAGCCTTCACCCAAAGCGCCGGCTCGACGCTGAACGTCGCCATCGGTGCGAACGACCCCGCCATCACGGCCGCAACCGCAGCGCTGGACGGAGCCCTGAACGTCAGCGGCTATACGGGAACGCAATATACGGTGATCCACACGACGGGCGGCATCGCCGGCGACTTCGCCAGCGTCACCATCGGCGGTTCATCGAGCCTGGTCGATTATCTGACGGCGACGGGCGGGATCAGTGGCAACGACTACATCATCCGCACCGGCCTGACCTGGGATGCCAGCGCAGGAGGAGGCAATGGCGTCTTCACCCTGACGAACGGCTCCGATGCCTTCAATGTCAGCGTGGCGCTGACAGATCAGACCGGTCCCTTCGCCAGCGGCTGGGACGGCAAGAGCCTGACCAAGAACGGGGCCGGCACGCTGACGCTCTCGGAGATGAACATCTATACCGGCCCGACGACGATCAATGGTGGCGCGCTCGCCATCGCGGCGACAGGCGGCATCACCTCTAGTCTCACCAACAATGCGACGTTCGAGAATGCGGGCACGGTGGCCGGCAGCGTGACCAACAATGCGGGGGCGACCTTCACGCAGACGGGCGGCAGCGTCTCGGGCGGCGTGATCAACGCCGGCACGGCGAACGCCAATGGCGGGGCGCTCAACGGCGCGATCGCCAACAACGCCGGCGGGATCTTCAATGTTGGCGGCACCGTCACCGGCAATGGCGCATTCGGCAACGCCAGCGGTGCAACCCTCGCGGTGACCGGGACGGGGAGCTACACCCTCGCCGGGGTGCTGACCAACAATGGCGGCGTCACGGTCGATGCCGGCGGCGCACTGACGGCGAGCGGCGGCATCCTCAACGCCGCCAGCGGCGTCGTCACCAACAATGGCACGGTGACCGACGACCTCGCCAATGCCGGGCTCGTCAGCAATTACGGGACATACAACGCCATCGTCGCGTCCAACACCGGCAGGATCACCAACACCGGAACCTGGAACGGCAACGTCGTCTCCAGCTCCGGCTCGATCGGCAATGCCGGCCTCTGGAGCGGCAATATCGTCAATTCCGGAACGTTCACGAACTCCGGCACCGCCTCGAACGGCCTGACCAACAGCGGAAACGCCACGACCTCGGGCGGCGTGATCAACGGTGCAATCGTCAACAGCGGAACCTTCACCGTCACCGGCACGACGACCGGGAATGGCAGGTTCAGCAACAGCGGTACCTTTGCGCTCAGCGGTGGCGATTTCACCGGCCTCGCCAGCTTCACCAACAACGGTCTGGTGACGGCAGCGAACGGAGGCACGCTGGGCGCGGCAAGCTTCGTCAACGCGACAGGCGGTATTGTCGATCTGCGCAATGGCTCGGCCACCAACGTGCTCAACCTGGCAGGCAGCGTCACCTTCAACGCGGGATCGATCTACAAAGTCGAGGTGAATACGGCTGGGCAGTCCGACCGTATTGCTGCGACTGGAACGGCGAGCCTCAATGGCGGCACGGTCCAGGTCAACAATGCGCCGGGCGTCTATGCGCTCGGCACCCGCTACCGCATCGCGACAGCGGGCGGCGGCGTATCCGGTCAGTTCTCCGGTCTGACGCAGTCCTCGCCGCTTTCAACGCCTTTCCTGGCGTTCGGATTGAACTACGATCCGAATAACGTCTATCTGGATGTGACCCGCAGCGCGGTGTCCTTCGCGTCGGTTGGCCAGACCCGTAACCAGATCGCGACCGGCGGCGGGCTGGATAGCGTTCCTCTGTCGATCTCCCTCGTCAACGCCGTCGCCCAGCTCGATATGGCCGCGGCCGGCCGTGTCTTCGATCAACTCTCCGGCGAGGTCCACGCCTCGGCGAAGACGGCGCTGATCGAGGACAGTCATTTCGTGCGGGATGCCGCGACGAGCCGCATCCGCGCGGTCTTCGGCGCGGTCGGTGCATCGCGTGCGCCGGTCATGGCCTATGCCGATCCGGCCGATGGCAAGACGGGCGCCTATGTCGCTTTCGCCTCGCTCGGTTCCGGAGCGGTCGCAGTCGCACCCACGACAGACCGC
Organism: uncultured Stakelama sp.; assembly: GCA_964407945.1. Taxonomy (GTDB): domain Bacteria; phylum Pseudomonadota; class Alphaproteobacteria; order Sphingomonadales; family Sphingomonadaceae; genus Sphingomonas. The sequence continues at coordinate 2,360 of CAYOXO010000160.1, read as the reverse complement.
TTTGCGCTCTGGGGACAGGGTTTCGGCAGCTGGGGCTCCACAGACAGCAACGGCAACGCGGCGAGCCTCTCGCACTCGACGGGTGGTTTCCTTATCGGCGGCGATGCGCCGATCTTCGAGACGTGGCGGCTCGGCATGATGGCTGGCTACAGCCGCACCATCTTCAACGTGCGTGACCGCGCCTCCTCGGGCACGAGCGACAACTATCATCTCGGCCTCTATGGCGGCACGCAATGGGGCAACCTCGGCTTTCGGACCGGCGCCGCCTATACGTGGCACGACGTCACGACCAGCCGCTCCGTCGCCTTCCCCGGCTTTGGCGGCAGCCTGAAGGGGGACTATCGCGCCGGCACGGCACAGGTGTTCGGCGAATTGGGCTATGGCATCCGTGTCGGCAGCTTCGGTTTCGAGCCGTTCGTCAATCTGGCCTATGTGAATCTCAACACTGACGGCTTCGCGGAGAACGGCGGCGCAGCGGCCTTGCGTAGTACCAGCACCAGCACGGGCGTCACCTTCACGACGCTCGGCCTGCACGCCTCGACCGACTTTGCTTTGGGAGAAACTGCCGCAACGCTGCGCAGCACGCTCGGCTGGCGCCATGCCTTCGGCGACACCACGCCCTTCGCCAACTTCGCCTTTGCCGGCGGCTCGCCTTTCACGGTCGCGGGCGTGCCGATCGCGAAGGATGCGCTGGTGCTGGATGTCGGGCTGGACGTCGCCATTGCCAGGAACACCACTCTCGGCATCTCCTATGGCGGACAATATGGCGGCAACGCCATCGACCAATCCGTTCGCGCAAAGTTCAATGTCAGGTTCTGATGAGATGAAGCTCAGGCTTTTCGCTTCGCTCGCAGTTGCCTCCCTGACCGCCTTCCCGGCTCAGGCCCAACAGGCCCCGGCGCTTCCCGGCGGGGCCACTTCCCTTCAGGAAGCCTATCAGGACTGGCGTGTCGCCTGTCAGGTCGCTGACAACGCCAAACGCTGCGCCCTCTTGCAGCAGCAAAATCAGCAGAACGGCCAGCGCGTGCTCGCGATCGAACTGAACGCGCCGGCCGGCAATACGGTCACCGGCACGCTCGCTTTGCCTCTCGGGCTGGCGCTCGATGCTGGCGTCACCTTCCAGATCGATGACAAACCGGCGATGACGCCAATGCGCCTGCGGACCTGCGTGCCCGCCGGCTGTCTTGTCAATGTCAGCTTTGACGCCTCAACGGTGACGGCGCTTCGTGCCGGTACTGCCCTCAAGATCAAGGCCACCGTTGATGGTGGTGCGGCCTTGCCTTTCTCGATTTCTCTGCGCGGCTTCGGCACGGCGCTCGACCGCGTGGCGGCGCTGTCGCGGTGAGGACAGTCGAACCTATAAGGGCAACAAACCTTTGGGGCTGCCCCCGCGGGCCCATTTCGCGGGCGCGCTTTAGGGCGTGCGCTGAGTGCCCGCTGTTCGGCAACAGCCGCATGTCCGCAAATGGCGCGCAGTGAATCCAAGCCGCTACCGTGAGGGCAGCGCAGCTGCTTCCGCGGCAGGTTCGGGGGGCCTGCTGCCGGTTTCGTGGACAGGTGGTTAGGCTAATCCCACCTTCTTTTCGAACTCGATCGGGCTGAAGAGCTCGATGGAGAGGCCGAGAGCGGATTTGCAGTCGGCCGCGCGCGCCTTGACCAAGGTGCAAGCTTTCGCCGGCACGCGTGAGGCGCGAAGATACACGCCATCTGTGCGAGCTCAGGGCTGCTTGCCTTCAGCGTCGATGTTTGCTAAACAATCGTTCACTTAGCTCTGAGGCTTCCCTTGGCTGCAACAGTCTCCAAAAGACAGGCGAGCAGGCTCCCCGCGCTCCTTGACGCGGCCGCGTCGCATTTCGCGGACAAAGGCTATCACGCGACCACCATTCGCGACATCGCGCAGGTGGCGGGCGTGACTCCTGGCGCCGTCTATTTCCATGTCCCTACGAAACAGGCCCTGCTGATCGCCGTCTACACGGAAGGGGTCGATCGGATGCTCGGGCATCTCGAGCAGGCGGTCGCCGGGGAAGCCGATTCCCAGCTTCGTTTCCGGCGATCGATCAAGGCCCATCTCGAGGCGATCCTCGACGACAGTGCCTATGCGCGCGTGATCGTGCGCGTGCTTCCGGACGATGTCCCCGAGGCGAAGGCGGAGCTGAAGGTCCAGCGCGAACGCTACGAGGCGCGGTTCCGTGCGCTGATCGGCGAGCTGGACCTGGAGAGCGGCCGCGATCCGAAGCTGATGAGGCTCCTCCTCATCGGCGCCCTGAACTGGACCCCCGTCTGGTATCGCCGTCTCGGCGGGAGCCTCGATCACATCGTCGACGCATTCATGGCCGCTTTCGGGGAGCGCCGGGATGAGA
>CAYOXO010000159.1:0-9316 GCA_964407945.1 uncultured Stakelama sp. | reverse complement strand
CGCGCGAGCTGCTGATGCGCGTGACCCAGAGCCTTGCGGCCGCCGTCTTTGACAAGTCCGACTGCACGACGTGCCCATTCAACTCGGCAGCACAGCGCGCACTCTTCGATACCCATGTCGACGACGGGCATTGCACCAACCCGGGCTGCTTCCAGCTCAAGACGGAAGCGGCTGACAAGGCGAGCCAAGAAGCGAAGGAGCGCGCCGCAGCGGAAGCGAAGGCATCGGCGCCCGGCGCCGAGCCCGATGCCAGCACCAAGTCCGCGGAGACTGGGGCGGCCACGCCCACCGCAAAGCCTACCGCGGGTGCAAGCAGCTCGGCGACGTCGAACGCTTCCGTCACCGCCAAGACGCTGGCGGCGCGCGCGACGCCCTTGCGCGAAGCCGCCTGGCGGACCGCGCTGGCCCGCGACCTGTTCAGCAACGTCGCGCACGCGGAAACCGTGATCCGGGTGGCCGCGCTGACGGGCACGCTGACGCACATCCGCCCGGAGACGCTGACCGCTCGCGCCGGCGCGCTCGCAGGGACCACCTTCGACACGCTGACCTATGCCGGGAAGATCGGGGCGATCCGTGGGTTGTCGGACGAGGCGGCCGCCAGCGTGCTTACCGCGATCGCGACGGCCTACGCGAGGGACGTGCGGACATTCGGGCACGTCGCGGATCTCGCCGCCGCCTTCGAGGTCGATCTGCGCGATTCATGGCAAGTCGATCAGACGTTCCTCGAGCATTTCAACGCGGCGGAGCTCAAGGGCATCGCGCAGGAAGCCGGCCTGGTCTCCCACATGGGCGAGAAGCCGTTCGCCAAGCTGCTGAAGTCCGCGAAGGACGGAATCATCGCGGGCATGCTCAACGCCACGGGGTTCGAGTGGGCCGGTCGCCTGCCCAGCGCGATGACCCTCGACGGCAAATATGGCCCGGCGCCGTCGGGCCCGGCTCAATCGAAAAAGGACTGACCGCCATGCTGATCACCAGCCTGCTCCCCCTGCTGTCGCGCTACTCGCTCGGCTTCGATCTCGCCGGCAGCGGCGAAACGGTCACGCTGACCATCATCCCCCGCAAGGTCGCCGGCGCGAAGCACGATCCCAAGGGCGATGAGGTCCGCCCGATCTCGATCACCGCCACCGCTGCGGAGATCGATGCGGAACTCGCCCGGGGTGAGGAGGGTGCGCTCGGGCAGCTCATCGTCCAGCGCAAGTCGCTCGCGGATCAGATCGCCGAGCAACTCGCCGCGGCCGAGGCGGCCAAGACCAAGGCGGCGCCGAAGACGAAGTCGGAACCCGCCAAGACGGCCGCAGCTGCTGCGCCCGCCGCGACCCCGAGCACGCCGGCACCTGCGGCCGAGCCGAACGAGCCCGCCAGCCTCTGGGGCTGACGCCTTTCGCCCACCTCACCGGACCGGAGTTCCGACATGCAGATCAACCACCTGACCCAAGTCTACCGCTACGACGGCATCGAGCTCGCGGTACCGCCGCATCTCAGCGGGGACCCGCAGGGCCTGCGCGCCTACCACGCCACGCTCTATCCGGCGATCCTGAACGCCGAGCTGGTTGATGCCGGCGTCTCCAATGGCGTTCACGTCATGGAGTATCGCCGAGCGGTCGGCACCAAGGGTTGATCATGGCGCGATCCCCGCGCGCGGCCATTCCGCCCGCCCCCCGCAAGACACTTCTCGAATGGATCGACCTCGATGGCGACACGACCAGCAACCTTCCAGCCTGCAGCGAGCAGGATCAAGCACTCCACGCGCGCCTTTGCTCCGCGCCGGAAGGCAGGGACCGTGAGCCGCTCCAGCCTCCTCCCGGTCTTCGCCTCGCGCCCCTCGGCTGATCTTGCCGGGCGAGCGGTCACTATCGGCCACGATGTGCCGGTGGAGTTCGACGCCCCGCTCGCACCGCATCACCAGCTGCTCGGCCGGTGGATCGCGGGGCGGGAGGATTCGGCGCGCCGCTTTAAACGGTCCGAAGCGCGCCGGCATATCGAGAGCGTCTTCAACGCCGCCGTGATCGAGATCCTCAAGCCGATCGAAATCGCCGAGCTACGGGTCGTCGTGCTGCACGGTGAAGGGGACAAGCCGCCCGCGTTCGCTGTGATCTGCGACAGCGTCGGGCAACTTGACCTTGGCTGGATCGAGAAGACCAGCGTGCTGCAGCACACCGCCTTCGGCGAGGTCGCACCCGTCGGCTGGCGCGCCGCGGCCTACCGGGCGCTGGAGCAAACGCTGTCAATCGCGCTCCCGATCTTCAACTATGGCGACCTCTTCGATGAGATCTCGATGTACTATTGGGATGGCGCGACCGAGGACGACGACGCGCTTACGAACCTTATCGAATATCGCGGCGCTGATCCGGATGATCCAGACCTGCGGGAGATGCTTCCCTCAGCGATGAACGCGCGACGGCCGGACTACATGGTCGCGAAGAGCGCCCCCCTGAAGGATATGCCTGCTAGCCTCCGTGCTCGGCTCAAACGGCTGCGCGACGCGCACAAGGCCCTGCAGGGCTTCGGCTATGAGAGCAACAGCTGGTATTTCGATTTCGCCCTGGCGTGTGAATATCTGCCCGACATCGAGGACTGTTCCACCCTTCCGCCGATGACCCTTGTGCCAGCGGATCAGTTCGCGCGCGAACTCGACGATGTCGGGCAACACGGTATGCAACAAGGATTCATGGACATCGCCGGCTTCTACGCCGTGCCTGAGGCGGACCGGATCGACGTCTGGCTCGCATCGCTGAAGCTCGGCGCGGAAGTCCTGCTCGCCGCGCAGGACCTCATCGGCTTTGACCCGGCTAAGCCGGAGGCGCGCTAATGAAGCACACCACGCAATTCGAAGCGACCGCGGGCGGTCTGGTGCTGACCGACGCGATCCTGCTCTACAAAAGTGACGCCAAGCTCGGACCGCCACGGGACGGCGCGCACGCGTTCGCCAGTATCCACGCGGTGGAGCAGGTCGACGGGTCGCCCGTGATCGGCGCCGGCGCGCCGCTTACCCATGCGCACCTGCATCAGTGGGCTGAAGCGCTCGGCCGCAAGCTGGTGCCCGAAATCCTTCCCGCAAATGTGCTCGTGGCCCATCCCGACATGCTCGTGTGGTGGATTCCCGAGCAGGTGCGGACCGCCTATTTCGCGCTGTCCTCGCCGCCGGCTGGTCTCAAGCGATTGGCGGAGCGGACATCGGTTCCGGTGCCCTATCCCGCGCACCTGTTCATCGCCACGCGCTCGGGCCTCGGTGTCTATGCCCTCCCCGTGAACAAGCGGCCCGAGGCGAACACCCTCGTGCTGTTCTCGCCGGTGCTCAACGTCTTCATCGGTGGGCAGCTCTGCTGGGGCAGCGTTGCACGGCCGAAGACCCACACCCCTCGCGACATGCAGGAATACGAGGATGCGGTGTTCGACAGCTGGTCGACGCACCCGAACCCCGGCCAGGAGCTCACTGTCAGTGGCAAGGGCGGCCTCGTGCGCCTGTGGGACGATCTCGCCACGCGGCGCGCCCAGCGCTTCCCGGTCAAGCGCCTCAAGCCATTCACCTTCGAAGCCGGCCGCGCTGGAGCGCGTCCACCGAAGAAACCTGCAGAGCCGGTCACCGTGGGCCAGCTCATCGCACGAGGAGGCCGGGCATGACCCTCGCCGAAGATCCCACCGCGGCGGCCATCCTTTCCGCAGTGCCCTGCTTTCCGGTACCACCGAGCGGGCGATCGCCCGCTATAGACGCGCTGCGCAACGCATCGGCCGGACACGGCCTCGCCGTCGGCAAGGATGGCGTGATGTTGATCTTTCGCCGCCCCTGGCTTGAACTCGATGTGCCGGTAAGCGGTCAGATTGCCGCGCATCTGCCCTACGGCAGCGCCGGACGGTCGCGCGCGAACCTTCGTTGCGGATTGATCCCCAGCGAGCTGCTGGATCGGATCCTCGTCCGCTTTATGTCCGCCCTGCCCAATGAAGCAGCCGCGTTCGTTCTCTGGCACGAGCAGCTGGGCGAGTTCGTCGTCAATTACCCGGTGATCGACGAGGCCACCCCTTCCCGGCTGGTGTATCGGCCGCCCGCACTCGGCGATGGCTGGCATTTGGTCTGTGACATCCACAGCCACGGGCACGGTCGGGCCTTCTTCAGCGCCACCGACGATGCTGACGACGCGCACGCAACGAAGATCTCGCTCGTCGTCGGCCGGCTGGGCCATCCCGAAGGTGCAGAGATCGCCGCGCGCCTCTGCGCGGGCGGCATGTTCCTTCCTCTGCCGCGCAGCCCCTTCTCCGGAGAAAGCAATGCAGTCTGACGCGCCCCTGCGCCACTACATGCCCGCTGCGCTCGAGAACCGCGCGATCAACGTCCTGCTCGTCGGCTGCGGCGGCAATGGCGCCCAGATGCTGATGGGACTCGCCTCGCTCGACGCTGCGCTGCGCGCGATCTCTACGCGCTCGCTGCAGGTGACGGTGGTCGACGACGACGTCGTGACCGTGGCCAATCTCGGCCGGCAGCCTTTCTATCGCTGCGACGTCGGCGCTTCGAAAGCGCGAACGCTGACCGAGCGCATCAATATCGCGCACGGCCTCGCCTGGAAGGCCGTGCACGGACGCGCACCGAGCGCGGTCGACGTTCAACGCTTCGACTTGCTGATCACCTGTGTCGACACGGCGTCAGCTCGCCGTGCGCTGGGCGGCGCTCTGGCCGACAGCGATCAACCGCCCTTCTATTGGCTCGATCTCGGCAATCGCGCGACCGATGGCCAATTCCTCATCGGCCGACTCCCGCGCCGCGGTGAGAAGGGCGCCCAGCGGCTTCCCACGGTTCTCGAGACGTTCCCCGAGCTCGCGGACGAAAGCATCTCTGAAGATGATGCGCCGTCCTGTTCGGTCGCTGAGGCGCTTGAGCGGCAATCCCTGTTCGTGAACCGGGTCATCGCCAGCCATGCCTTGGCGCTCCTCTTCGAGCTGCTGGGCCGCGGCTCGATCGGCCATGCCGGCGCTTTCATCAATCTCGCCAGTGGCCAGACCGTGCCGATCCCCTTGCCGCGCGTCGATAGCCCGCCTGCGCCCGAAGGAGAACCCAAGCAATGAGAAGGCTCGTCCGCTTCTCGTACCTGCTGAGCATGACGCTTCTCACTCTCCTCGCCACAGCCCTGTTCTGCTGGCTCGTGGGATTCCCGGCGCGATGATCGCTTGGCTCACCGAACTCGCCACGAACCCGGTCTTCGCCGGTATCGCTGGCGGCGCCGGGGTCTCGGCGCTGCTGTACAGCGCGCGCCAGGTGCCCGCCGTCGGCTGGGAATGGTTGAAGCGCCATCTAAGCGTGACGCTGGTGCTCGACAATGACGACCCGCTGTTCGATCGGCTCTGCATCTACCTTACGGACTCCCCCTTCGTGCGGCGTGCGCGCTGGCTGCGCATGGTCGAGATGTACGACTATGAGACCCAGCAATGGACGTGGCGGGCATCGTTCGGCCAAGGTTGGCACCTGTTCCGCGACCACGGCCAATGGTTCCTGCTCCACCGTCATATTGAAGACGGCAACAAAGGGATGGCGCGCAAGCGGCTGGAATCCTTCACGCTGCGGAGCTTCGGACCAAAGCAAGACGGGCTACGGGCGCTGATGCTGCGCGCGGAGCGGGTCCATCTCGATGTGCCGTCCGTCCGCGTCAATGTCTGGGACAAGGGTGGCTGGCTGACCGCGGACTATAAGCCCGTCCGCTCGATCGACACGCTGTTCCTGCCTGAGGACCAGGCGGAGCGCATTGTAGAGGACCTGACACGCTTTCTCGGCGCACAGGATCGCTATCGGCGCCGTGGTACTCCATGGCGCCGCGGATATCTGTTCGAAGGTCCGCCCGGCACCGGGAAGACCACTCTTGCCTTCGTACTGGCCGGCATGTCGAAGCGGCCGGTCTACCTGATCAACCTCAACACCGCCGGCGGCGATACCGGGCTGCTCAGCGCCTTCTGCTCCGCCGAGCCCGGCGCGCTGGTGGTGATCGAGGACATCGACAGCGCGCGGATCGCCCACGACCGGAACGCGCCAACGGCTGGCGCGGAGCTGGCGGTGAAGCCCGAGGAATCCGTGACTCTCGCCGGCCTGCTGAACGCAATCGACGGCATGGCGAGCCGGGAGAACCGCATCCTCGTGGTCACCAGCAACCATGCCGATCGGCTCGACCCAGCTCTGCTCCGCCCCGGCCGCATTGACCGGCGCGAGACGATTGGGCTGCTCACCGAGGAAACCGCACGACGGATGACGATCGCCTGGATGGGCACTGACGACGGTTGGTTCGATGCCGAGGTGCTTCCCCGGCTGCCGATGGCCCCAGCAGCGCTTCAGGAATGGCTGCTCGAACGATCCAGCGGGGTGGCGGCATGATCTGGCCCTTCAATCGCAAGCGCACGCCCGAGGTGAGGGACATCCGACAACCGAACGATTTTCGACCGGGCGACAAGGTCGAGTGCGTCAACGACCAATGGCCTCAGCTCTTCCCGTTCAATCCGGAGAAGGGGGACGTCCTCACGGTCGATCGAATTACCGATGCCGTGAACGAGCGCAATATCCGGGCCTATTGGCTGTTCTTCGCGTCGACGCAGGATGTCGGCTACAGCAGCCAAGCGTTCCGCAAGATCGTGGAGATTGACGACCCCGCAGTGATCGCGCGCATTAAGTCGCGCCCCAAACGGGAGGTCGTGTGAGCGCTCGGCTTATCACCGTGGGCGCCGTCGCAGGGCTTTGCGTATGCGGTCACCGACCGTGCGATGGCCTCGACTGCGGGCCGTTCCTCCCAGGTCGAGCCCCGCGCAAGCGCCCGCACGCCAAATCGGCTGCAGAGCATGCGGAGATCAAGGCCCGCGCGTGGGCAACGCGCCGCACCAAATACGGACGGTGCGGTCACTCCGGGAGCTATGCGCGATGAACGTAGGCAGTTCGTCGCCAGCTGCACGGGCAAAGCGCGCGACCAGGATTCGAGCCGGCGAGCAGCAACGCACCGCTGAACGTCAGGCGTTCAGTTCGCTATCCCGTGCCGAGCTGATGCTCCCCATCCTAAGGCTGGTGGCAGAAGGGGCCGAGCGGCCGCGCGACCTCTACGACGAGATCTCGCGCATTGCTGGTCTCGATCCGAGCGTTCGCACCGCCGCAACGGCTGGCCACCGCCTATTCGACCGCGAAGTGCGCTGGGCCATGCAGGACGCGAAGCGAGAAGGCTGGCTGTTTGCCGAGGGTCGCGAACGCTGGCGCGTGACTGAAGCAGGAAACGATGCGCTCGGCCGTGTGAAGCCCGGCATGAGGATCATCGTGTTCCGAACGGAGCTGGGCCGCGCGGTCGCAGCGATCGCACAGGAAGCCGCGGCGTTGGTCGAGCCGGGAAGCGTGCAGGCGCTGTTCACGTCGCCCCTGTTCCCGCTGTGCACTCCCCTGAAGAGCTATGGAACGATGTCGCCGGCGGACTGGCTTCCTTGGATGCTCGAGATGATGCACGCTTGGACGCCGCTGATGCGCGCAGACGGGTGCATGGCGATCCATTTGGGCAGCGCTGTCTACTTTCGGGGATCGCCGACGATCTCGTCGTACCGCGAGCGGTTCGTCGTCTCTGCAGTCGACCAGCTCGGTCTACATCGTCAGCCGGACCTGTACTGGGAAAAGCCGAACCGTTTTCCGAATCTCGAATGGGGCGCAAAGCGTGGATTCCATCCGCGACCGACCGTGGACCCGATCTATCTCTTTTCTCGTTCGGCGATGCCGTTCACGGCCGCCGGCAACATGCGCGCCGAACGCTCGGTCCCAGCGCGGCCGGGTGGCGCGCCCGGCCGGCGGCCGAGCGGCCTCGATATCGGCAAGAGAGAGTTCGGGAAGGGGCTGAGCACCTTTCCTTCCGCCCTCATCACCGCGGGCTCGCCTGGGAGCGAGCTGTGGCGCAGGAGGCTGAAGCACGAAGGCCTTCCGCCGCACCCATGCCCCATGCCGATCGCCGTGCCGCGCTTTGCGATCCAAATGCTCACTCGCCCGGGTGACCTTGTGATGGATCCTTTCTTTGGTTCCGGCACGACAGGCGCGGCCGCAGAGGAGCTCGGCCGGAGATGGGTCGGCATAGACCACCATCGGGTGCTGTTGGAGGGAGCGGCGCTGCGCCCGCAATTCGAGGGTGCGCCTGGCTACAAACGGGGTGCGGCATGACCGGGTTCGTCATCGGGCAGAACGTGCCGTGGAATGCCGCGTGGACCGGCGAGGGGCGCTACGAAATCCGGCCGTGCCGCTGGGTCGGCGGGAAGCTCGCGCTGTGGAGCCCACACGCGCCCGGCGAGGGCAAGCCGGTGTTCGCGAAGCCGCACATGGTCAGGCAGCGGCGTTCGATCGCGGAGATGCGCTGCACGGTCTGTGGCGAGAAGACCCCGCTGGACGATCGCTGGTGGTTCCAGCTGGGCCTCATGCGGGAAGGCTACTTCATGACAACGGAGGCGCCGGTGCATCGCGTCTGCGCAGAACATGCGCTCAAGGTCTGTCCCCATCTGCGCGGTCGCGAGGAACTGCTTGAGCCAATGCCGGACGGATATGTCGTGCTGTCGGCGCTGCTGGGCGGTCCTGCGACGGACCAGGACTTCGGCGTCACCATCGGCCGGAGCAAGGTGATCGGCGCTCTCAAACTCGCATGGCCGGAGCGGCTGGTGAGGTGGGCAGCATGACATCCGACATCGCCCCCCTCACACCACCCGATGCGGACCTGCAGGACTTCCCGTTCATGCCGCTGCACGTCGCCCGGTTGCGCGACAGCGATCTGGCGGCTGAGGCGCATCCGGAAGCCGCATGGTACGCGGTGCTGCTGTGGGCCGCTTCGTGGCATCAGGAACCGGCCGGGTCGCTCCCGGACAATGACGCCGTGCTGACGCGGTTATGCGGGCTCGGCCGGGACGTGCGCACGTTCCGCAAGCGGCGTGACGATGCATTGCGCGGGTTCGTGTTGTGCAGCGACGGCCGACTCTACCACCCGGTGGTCGCCGAGCAGGTGCTCGCTGCGTGGAAGGGCAAGATCGAGCAGCGTCATCGGGCCGAATGCGCGCGCATCAAGAAGGCCAACCAGCGCAACGAGACCAATCTTGATGCGCCCAGGTTCGAGCAGTTCATGTCCGATAATTTCCCCGCATCGGTCCCCTACCTGTCCCCAGGGACATCGGCATTTGTCCCCGGGGACATGGCCTCCAAGAGAGAGAGACAGGGACAGACGAGATCGTGACCGTGATCGCGATCGGGATCGGGATCGTGACCGAGACCGAGATCGAGATAGAGATCGAGACAGAAAAGGTCGAAAGGACAAGTCAAATGATATAGACAAGACCAAAGAAGTGG
>CAYOXO010000158.1:0-9395 GCA_964407945.1 uncultured Stakelama sp. | reverse complement strand
CTTGTTGATGTAGGCCATGTTGCAGCGCTGTGCTTCGACGCCGATGATGTCCGCCGCCTGCCGCTTGGTGCCAACGAAGAGAATATCGCCGCCCTGGCCCACCTTGGCGCGCACGTAATCATAGGCGCTGTCGAGTTGGGAGACGGTCTGCTGGAGATCGATAATGTGGACGCCGTTGCGCTCGCCAAAGATGTAGGGCTTCATCTTCGGGTTCCAGCGGTGCGTCTGGTGGCCGAAATGCGCGCCCGATTCGAGCAGCTGCTGCATGGAGACGACGGGTGCCGCCATAGGGATAACTCCTTCCGGTTGATCCTCTGGGAAGCGAGTGACCGACGAACCTGATGGCCCGCGGCACCGGGATATGATGCTTCCCATGTGGGGTTGAGGCGGCGCCCTTAGCCGAGCTCGCGGCACATTGCAATGCCGTGCCCCGATCGTAACGCTCCCGCCACAATTGGTATTGCATTATCGATGCAATGGTATTGTATATGTCCCATCAAGAACACCGCGATCACGTCGGTGGGTCAGCATTGGGAGGGGAATCTTGGCGCGTGCAGATGCGGCGCCGGCGAGTGTAACTGCGCCGGCCAAGAACCACTATGTCATTCTGGATGGTCTGCGCGGTGTCGCCGCGCTGATGGTCCTGCTCATGCACCTGTTCGAGGGGCATACCGGCGGCGACCTGCACAAGATGATCATCAACCACGGCTATCTCGCAGTGGACTTCTTCTTCCTGCTCTCGGGCTTCGTCGTTGCCTATGCCTATGACGATCGCTGGGGCGGGATGACCCAGTGGGACTTCTACAAGCGCCGCCTCGTCCGGCTTCAGCCGATGGTGATCCTCGGCTCGATCATCGGCGCCGCGCTGTTCGTGTTCCAGATCGATCCCTTCTACCCGCTCGCTGCCGGCGCCTCGCTCTGGCAGGTGCTGGTGCTGATGGTGGTCGGCTTCACCCTGATCCCCGTTCTCCCGTCGATGGACGTGCGCGGCTGGGGCGAGACCTTCCCGCTCAACGGCCCGGCCTGGTCGCTGTTCTTCGAATATTGCGCGAACATCCTTTACGCCGTCGGCCTGTACAAGCTGTCGAACCGCTGGCTCGGCCTGCTCGTCGCCATCTTCGGCGCGGCGCTGTTCCACCTCGCGGTGTTCGGCGAGCGTGGTGACCTCGTCGGCGGTTGGACGCTCACTGGTGAGGGCGTATATATCGGCTTCGTCCGCCTGCTCTTCCCCTTCTTCGCTGGCGTATTGATGATGCGGCTCGGCATGCGCATCCGCATGAAGGGCGCGTTCTGGGCCAGCAGCCTGTTGCTGATCGTGGCGCTCTCGCTGCCGCGTTTCGGGGGTACCGCGAACCTCTGGATGAACGGCCTGTACGAAGCACTCTGCGTGCTCGTGATCTTCCCGCTGGTCGTCGCGATCGGCGCGGGGCAGCAGCAGATGGACGGCGTGTCGCTGCGCATCGCGCGCTTCTTCGGCGACCTCTCCTACCCGCTCTACATTACCCACTATCCGCTCGTGTACATCTACATGGCCTGGGTCGTGACCGACAAGCCATCGACCAACGAAGCGATCGTCGGCGGGGTCGCGGTGGCCGTCGGCGCGATCGTCATCGCCTATGCCAGCCTCAAGCTCTACGACCTCCCGGTTCGCCGCTGGCTCGGCAAGCGTCTGCTGTCGCGGGCCGCCTGAACGCGGAGCGCGCATGTTCCGGCTGCTCGAGGGAGTAGCCGGAACATGAGAACAAAAAGGGATTGACAGTCGGAACGTGAGTGGAACATAAGGGGTTCACACGGCGGACATGGAAGATGTGCCGCGCTCAGGCACCAGCTTGAGACCAACTGGAGGTTCACATGGCCGCACTGCTCGTCGCGCTGCTTTTCACCACCGCCATCGCGGTTTCGGTTTGGTCGATGTGGATCACGATCGCCCCACGCCTTGACTATATGCGCGCGCTGATCACCGGCGAGACCGTGCCAGCCCTCGCCCCCGCAGTGGCCCCGCGCGTCCGCACGCTGCGTCCCGTGACGGCACCGTCCGTCAGCGCCATCCCACTCCGCGTCGCAGCCTAGTCGCCTCCCAACAGATTCTCCTCCCTGCAAGGGGAGGTAGGGGTGGGTGCTCCCGGCATGATCTGAACAGCGCGGGAGCTGTTGACCTGATGATGGGTGGGTCGGCGCGAAGCGTCTTCATCCCGCCGAAGTCGCCCCTACCCCGCCCGTCCGCGCAGATACGCCCGCGCACTGAACGGCAGCGTCAGCAGATACCCGGCGCACAGCACCGTCAGCGTCTGCCATGGTGCCGTCACCAGCGCGGCGAGCAGGATTGCGACCACCACCAGCGCCTCGAACCGCACATTGCGCCGCAGCCGCAGCGACTTCCACGAATAGGTGGCAAGGCTCGAGACCATCAGCAGACCGATAAACGCCACCCAGGGCGTGACGATCCACGGCGATCGTGCCATCTCTTCGCCGCTCCACAGCCAGACATAGAGCGGCAGCATCGCCAGCGCCGCGCCTGCAGGCGCGGGAATGCCGGTCAGATACCCGGCCAGCTTGCGCGGCTGTTCGGTATCGATCTGCGAGTTGAACCGGGCAAGCCGCAACGCACAGAACACTGCGTAAAGCAGCGCCACGATCCAGCCGACCTTGGGCACATACATCAGCGCCCACAGATACAGGATCAGCGCCGGCGCGACGCCGAACGAGATCGCATCGGACAGGCTGTCCAACTCGGCCCCGAACTTGCTCTCGCCACGGATCATCCGTGCGATCTGGCCGTCGATCCCGTCGAGCGCAGCCGCGACCATGATCATGACCACCGCGCGTTCCCAGTCTCCGGCGATGGCGAAACGCACACCGGTCAGGCCCGAACACAGCGCAAGCGCCGTGATCGCGTTGGGAAGCACTGCGCGCAGCGGTATGCCGCGCCGCTGGGGCCGCGGCTTCAGGCTCACTGGGCGACGCCCTCTGCGGCGATGCCGCCCTTGCGGCCGACGACGGTTTCACCGGCGACGCAGCGCTGGCCCAGCGCCACCTGCGGCGCATAGTCGTCGGGCAGGAAGACATCGACGCGGCTGCCGAAACGGATCAGGCCGATACGCTGCCCGACCGCGACCATGTCGCCGGGCTTGACGAAGGTCACGATGCGCCGCGCGACCAGACCTGCGATCTGGGTAAAGCCGACGCGCAGGCCGTCGCGGGTTTCGACCACGAAATGCTGACGCTCATTCTCTTCGCTGGCCTTGTCGAGGTCGGCGTTGAGGAACTTGCCCGCGATATAGACGACTTGCCGAATCGTCCCCGCCACCGGGGTCCGGTTGATGTGGACGTCGAAGACGCTCATGAAGATCGAAACGCGCACGCGCGTCTCTTCGTTCAGCCCTTCCGGGCCGGCGATCTCACGCGGAACGGGCACGCGCTCGATCATGGTGACCAGGCCGTCGGCGGGCGAGACGATCAGTCCCTCCGCCTGCGGCGTCACGCGGATCGGGTCGCGGAAGAAGGCGGCGACCCAGATCGTCACGCCGACCAGCAGGAATCCCAGTTCGTCCCAGATCGCGAACAGGAACAGCGCCGTAATCGCGGCGGAGATAAGAACGTACTTGCGCCCTTCTGGGTGCACGGCGGGCCAACGCCATTTGACCGGTGGGTTGCCGGTGGGCGGCTTTTCTAGTGAAGGCATGCGCAGGCTTTAGCCGGGTTCGCCGCCCGCTGACAATCGCCCGCCGCATATTGCCTGTGGGTGACTTGCAATGTTGGATTTCGACTGCTGTGCTCGCACCGCGAAATTGCATGCCAGTCGTTGCGCAGTGGAATATGTGCCTGTCACGGCGAAAAAGATGCGTTTCGCGTCAGCTTTGTCAAATAATTGAACGGTGTCGTACAGGAATCAGGGCACCCTTGATCCCCCCGCCCCTTCCTCCTAGACGCACCGCCAAACCTCCCTCACGCACAGGAAAGCGAGCATGGCGAAGATCAAGGTCAAGAACCCGGTCGTCGAGATCGACGGCGACGAAATGACGCGGATCATCTGGGAATGGATCCGTGAGCGCCTGATCAAGCCGTATCTCGACATCGACCTGAAATATTACGACCTCGGCGTCGAGAAGCGCGACGAGACCAACGACCAGATCACGGTCGATGCGGCCAACGCGATCAAGGAATTCGGCGTCGGCGTGAAGTGCGCCACGATCACCCCGGACGAAGCGCGCGTCGAGGAATTCAACCTCAAGGAAATGTGGAAGTCGCCGAACGGCACGATCCGCAACATCCTGGGCGGCGTCGTGTTCCGCGAGCCGATCGTGATCTCGAACGTGCCGCGCCTGATCCCGGGCTGGACCAAGCCGATCGTCGTCGGCCGTCACGCGTTCGGCGACCAGTATCGCGCCACCGACGTCAAGATCCCCGGCCCCGGCAAGCTGCGCCTGGTGTTCGAGGGCGCCGATGGCGAAGTGATCGACCGCGAAGTGTTCAACTTCCCGAGCTCGGGCGTCGCGATGGCGATGTACAATCTCGACGATTCGATCCGCGACTTCGCCCGCGCCTCATTCAACTACGGCCTCAACCTCAAGTGGCCGGTGTACCTGTCGACCAAGAACACCATCCTCAAGGCCTATGACGGCCGCTTCAAGGATCTGTTCCAGGAAGTGTTCGACAATGAAGGCTTCAAGGAGAAGTTCGCCGAGGCCGGCATCGTCTATGAGCACCGTCTGATCGACGACATGGTCGCCTCGGCGCTCAAGTGGAGCGGCGAGTTCGTCTGGGCATGCAAGAACTATGACGGCGACGTTCAGTCGGATCAGGTCGCACAGGGCTTCGGCTCGCTGGGCCTGATGACCTCGGTTCTGCTCTCGCCGGACGGCAAGACGGTGGAGGCAGAAGCGGCGCACGGCACCGTCACCCGCCACTATCGCCAGCACCAGCAGGGCAAGGCAACCTCGACCAACCCGATCGCGTCGATCTTCGCCTGGACCGGCGGCCTCAAGTTCCGCGGCAAGTTCGACGACACGCCCGAAGTGGTGAAGTTCGCCGAGACGCTGGAGCGCGTCTGCATCGAGACCGTCGAGAGCGGCAAGATGACCAAGGATCTCGCGCTGCTGATCGGTCCGGAACAGCCCTGGATGACCACCGAGCAGTTCTTCGAGGCGATCCGCCAGAACCTCGAAGCCGAAATGGCCGGCTGGCAGTAACAGCCAACCCCGCCCGCATGAACCTCTTCTGGAGCATCGCAACCATGAAGAAGCTACTGCGGGCGGGAATTGGACCCGTCATGTTGTGCATGACGGCGGCATGCGCCGGGTCGGTGGCATCGCCGAACCACGACATCGACGCCACCATCGCGTCGAACGGAGCAGCCCACGGCATTCCGGCCCAGGCCGTTGTCGTCATGCGCAACGGCAAGACCGTTTATCAACACTCGACCGGGACCCGCACGACGACGGCGGGCGGCGGCGTTGATGCCGACACGGTGTTCCCGATCTTTTCGGTCGGCAAACTGTTCGTTGCGACGCTCGTCTTCGAACAGGTCGAAGCTGGAACGATCGATCTCGATTCCGCTGCCTCGCGATACGTGAAGGGAATGCCACCTGCCTGGTCGGGCACGACCGTGCGGCAGTTCCTGAGCCAGGTGTCCGGGGTTCCCGATTTCTTCGACCCGAACGACCTGACCAAGCCCTTTCCGGCCAGCCGCGGCGCGATGTTCGAGAAACTGCGCGACGTGCCGCTGGTTGAGACACCTGGTACGCGCTCCCGCTACACCCTCACCAACACGGTGGTGCTGTGCGCGATCCTCGAAGCCGTGACTGGGAAGCCGGTCGAGGATTTGGTGCGGCAGCGGCTCATTGACCGGCTCAAGCTTCGGAATGTCTGGCTGGATCAGGCGGATGTGCCGGCAAACCGTTTGGTCGCGAGCTATCACAGCGAGGGTGGCGCGCTTGTCCCGGATCAGCGGATCGGCTGGCCGGACTATGCCCGCCCCTTCAGCGATGTTCACGCGACTGCGGGCGACCTGGCGCGGTTTCTGGACGCTGTTGCCAATGGCTTCTTCGTACGGCAGCCCACGCTCGATCGATTATGGCGCCCCTATGCCTTCGCAAACGGCAATACCGGCATCTTCGCCAATGCATGGGAATATGGCGAGAGCGGAAGCTGGCGCGAGGTTGGTCATGATGGCGGCGCCAAGCTGCGCGTGCGCATTCTGTTCAGACCGGACTCACCCGATCGCTGGACCATCGTCTATCTGACGAACGGCAGTCGCGACGATGTCTGGTCTCGTACACTTTTGGAGTCGGTTCAGCGCCAATTCGTGTCATCCGGCCAATGACAATTCGCCGTACCACCGGCTAGAGTAGGTTCATGGCGCTCGATCTGACCAACCACACCTTCAGCGATACCCTCGTCATCCTGGGCGCCGCGGGGTTGGTCATCCCCGCCTTTGCGCGTTTCCGCGTCAGTCCGGTCATCGGGTTCATCCTGGTTGGAATGCTGGTCGGCCCCGCCGGCCTCGGCCAGTTAGTTCCGCAGTTTCCCTGGCTCTACTATCTCACCATCACCGATCCCCATTCGATCGAGCCCTTCGCTGAGTTCGGAATCATCCTGCTGCTCTTCTCGATTGGGCTTGAGCTGTCCTTCAAACGACTATGGTCGATGCGAAAGCTGGTGTTCGGGGTCGGAGCGGCCGAGCTGCTCGGCGCGGCGTTGCTGATCGGGGCGGGTCTCTATTTCCTCGGACAGGGCTGGACCGGCGCGCTAGGCCTCGGCCTGGCACTCGCTTTGTCCTCCACGGCGCTGGTCCTTCCCATCGCCGGAACGACCAGCGCGGTAGGTCGCTCGGCCGTCGCGATGCTGCTGTTCGAGGATCTCGCGCTGGTCCCGATCATCTTCCTGCTCGGTGCGCTCGCACCGGCCGCCGGGGATGTCGGAATCGGCGAGTTGGCGGTCGTACTCGGCCGCAGCGCAATCGTGGTTGCGGTCCTCTATGTCGGTGGCCGTCTCTACCTTCCACGTCTCTTCGCTCAGGCCGCCCGCACCAAGTCGCCCGAGCTGTTCCTCGCCGCCAGCTTGCTGGTCGTCATTGTCGCCAGCATGGCCACCACCGCGGTCGGCCTGTCGCCCATCGTCGGCGCGCTGCTCGCGGGCCTGCTGATCGCCGAAACCGAATATCATAGCGAGGTCGAGGTCATCACCGCCCCCTTCAAGGGGCTTGCGCTCGGCGTCTTTCTGATCACCGTCGGGATGCGGCTCGACCTGCGCATGGTGATGAACGACTGGCCACTGCTGCTTGCCGCGATCCTGGGTGTCATGGGGATCAAGGTCATCGTGACGATCGCACTGCTCAAGCTTTCGGGCGCGCGCACCGGTACGGCGGCAGAGGCCGGGGTGCTGATGGCGAGCCCGTCCGAGACGACGCTGATCGTGCTCGGCGTCGCCGCGACCGCAGGGCTGATCCAGCCATCGACGGCAGCCTTCTGGACAACGGTCACCGCAATCGGCCTCACCATCACCCCGCTTCTCGCCAAGGCAGGCAGCTACGCATCCCGCAAACTGGAAGAGCGCGACCTGGAAGAGGACGCCGCCGCGAATCCCGAGATCACCCCCGGTGGCACGGTCATCATGGGATTCGGCCGGGTCGGTCGCACGGTAGCGGATATGCTGAAAGCGCACGGCAAGCCCTACATCGCCGTGGACGCCGATATCGATGGCGTCGCGGCGGCGCGGCGCGAAGGCTATACGGTGATGTTCGGCGACGTCGCGCGCGCTGAACTGGTCGACCGACTCAATCTTGGCCATGCCGATGCACTGATCCTGACGATGGACGATCCCGTCCTTACCGTTCGGCTGACGCGTCGCGTGCGCAGCTGGGTTCCTTCCATTCCGATCATCGCCCGCGCCCGCGACGCGGCGCACGCCGCCGAACTCTACAAGGCCGGAGCGAGCGACGCGGTGCCCGAGACGCTCGAGAGCTCGCTCCAATTGTCCGAAGCCGTGCTCGTCGACCTCGGCGTCGCGGTTGGCCCGGTCATCGCCTCGATCCACGAAAAGCGCGACGAGATGCGCAAGACGATCAAGGAAGCGGCCAATCTGGAACGCGAACCCCGCCTCCGCAGGGTTCGCAAGAAGGAGACAGAGGTCTAGGCCATCCGCGCCCGGACCACGCGCTCCAGCACCGCCAGCGGCATCGCGCCCTTGCGCAGCACGTCATGGAACTGGCGCGGATCCCAGTTCGCACCGGCTTTCGCCTTGGCTTCGTCGCGCAGCCTGACCCAGACAGTATGCCCGATCTTATAGCTGCACGCCTGGCCGGGCCAGACGGTGTAGCGGTCGATCTCGCCCTGGCTGCGGCCACGAGCGATGCCGGTGGTGGCGATGAAATAGTCGGTCGCCTTCTCACGGCTCCAGCGCTTGGCATGCATGCCGCTGTCGACCACCAGGCGGGTGGCACGGAACAGCAGCGACTGGAGATAGCCGACCTGCCCCAGCGGATCGCCCTCGTACATCCCCATCTCGTCGGCCAGCTGTTCGGTATAGAGCGCCCAGCCCTCGCTGTATCCGCTGAAGCCGCCACGGCGACGGATCAGCGGGATTGCCGATGATTCGAGTGCCAGCATCACCTGAAGATGATGGCCCGGCACCGCCTCGTGATAGCTCAGCGTCGCCAGTCCGAACTTCGGACGGTCGAACGTGTCGCGCAGGTTGATATAGTAGATCCCCGGGCGCGAGCCATCGAGCGTGGCGGCCTGATAATAACCACCCGGCGCCCCCGCCTGAATCGACGGCGGCACGCGGCGGACTTCGACCGGCGCCTTGGGCAAGCTCGCGAACTGCTCGGGCAGCCGCTTCTCCATCGCGCGCACCTGGGCACGCAACATTTCGAGCAGCGCTTCCCTGCCCGGATCGGTGTTCGGAAAAAGCTGATCCGGGCGCTCGTTGAGCGCCACCAGGCGCGCGCCGACGGTTCCCTCGCTGATCCCCTGCGACTTCAGGATCGTATCAATCCGCGCGCTGATCTCCGCGACCTGCTCGAGACCGAGCTTGTGGATCTCGTCGCCCGTCATCCGCACCGTGGTCGCGGCTTCGGCGGCGGAGGCATAATAGGCCTCGCCATCGGGCAGCCGCCACACACCCGCGTCATGCGTCGCCTTGGCGCGCAGCTCGGTCACGAGCGTACGCTGGCGGTCGAGCGCCGGAAAGATCTTCTCCGCAACGATTTTTTCCGCCTGGGCAACACGCTCGGGTGGCAGGTTCGCCGCCTTGAGCTTGGCGGCATAGCCGGTCACCAGCCCCAATTCGGCAGCGGGCTTGTCGCGCAGCGTGACGAACTGCTTGAGCGTGGTGTCGAGGATATAGTCGGGCGCGAATACGCCGCGCGCAGCATCCGCCCGCTGGCGCTCCGTTTC
>CAYOXO010000157.1:0-9402 GCA_964407945.1 uncultured Stakelama sp. | reverse complement strand
GAGAAGTTGAAGGTCGTGAACCCGCGCGCAGCGGAGATCGGATCGAGCCCGCTGGACTCGATCGATTCCCAGCGTGCCTCGGCACCGATCGCGATCGACACGGGCCCGGCCCAGAGCGAGAAGGGATCGCCGCGCAGGCTGACTGCCGCCGTATCGAGCTTGGTCGTGTTACGGACATGCGCCGTGTTCGAGAAAGCATAGGCGACCGCTTCGGGAGAGGCATTGCCCTCACCGAAAATGTTGAGTGGGCGGCAGGCAGTGGCCGGATCGGTCAACGCGATGCGGCAGATCGGCGCCCCGGTGACCGGATGGGCAACGACGTCGATCGCGCGGGTAAAATTGACGTCCACCTTCTGGTTCAGATAGCCGCGATCATCGGACAATTGGCCATGGCCATAATAGGCGCTGTACCGCCATTTTCCGCCGCCGAACGATCCGTCGATGCCGATCGCGGCATCGATCGTCTCGCGCGTGTAGCCAAAGGTGCGGTAGCCATAGTCCTGGAAGACCCGCCCCATGCGGAAGCTGGTCTGGTTCGCCGCGATCAGCCGGTCGCGCACCGCCTGCGGAAGGAAGGGGTTGTCGCGCTGGACGGTGATGTTGTCGCGATTGCTCTCGGCATAGAAGGGATATTCCGCCCACATCCGCGAATAGCTGCCGTCCACCCACAGCTTTGCGTCGCCCAGTTCGAAGCTGGCGCGGGCATAGCCGTTGAGGCGCTCGTACGGCGCCGACAGCGCGGTCTCGTCGCGCAGGCTAGTGCCCTCGCCGCCGACCATGACTGCGGAGCCGCGCGGGCTGCCATAGCGGAATGCGCGCAGCGTGCCGTTGCGCTCGAAGGTCTGACCGGCCAGCACACCCGTGGTGATGAGACCGCCGACGCTGGCGTTCGAATAGTTCACGTCCTGCGCGATGACGAAGGCGTGCTTCGAACCCGCCGGGTTGGTGTAGAGCGTCGTGCTGCCCAGGTTGGGACGGGAATCGCGGTCGAGCACGCCCTCGTCATTCAGATATTGAATGCCGATCATGAAGTGGCCTGCGCCATCGGCGAACCGCGTCCCGAAGGTCGCGTCGAAGCCGTAGCGGAACGCATCCTCACGCGACGAAATGCCGCTCTGCGCGCCAATCGTCAGCCCTTCGAGCTTTTCGTTGAGCATGATGTTGACGACACCGCCGACCGCGCCCGAACCCCAAGCCGCCGACGCGCCGCCGGTGACTACCTCGACGCGGCTGATCAGCCCCTGGGGCACGGTGTTGAGGTCGCCTGCGCCGGTGAAACGGCGGCCGTTGAGCAGCGTCAGCGTGCGCGTGGAACCGAGGCCGCGAAGGTCGGCCGGCGATGAACCCGATGCCGTGCCCGAGAAGTTGGTGACCGGGGTGGTCGAGGCGCGGAACTGCGGAAGATCGTTCAGTACCTGCGCGATGCTCGGACGATCGCCCTGCAACAGCGACTCGCCGCTCAGCACCGTGGTCGGCGTCGGCGCGTCGAAGCCGGCGCGGTCGATGCGCGATCCGGTGATGACCAGTTCGCTCGGCTCCGACGCATCCTCCTCGGCGGCAGGCGCAGCTTGCGCTTCGTCGCTCGCCTGCGCCCATGAAGGCGCCGCGCTGAAGACCAGGCCACCCGCCGCCGTGGTGAGCAGAAACAGACCCCGAAGACCCCGAGTTTTCATGTTATCTCCCTGTGCGGCGGGGTCGAACGCCCCTTCGCTTGAGAGAAAGACGCCAGGTCCTCTGCTTTCCGAATGTCCGGACCGAAACTTTTTTGTTACCGGTGACAAACCGGCGCAGGTTCAGCTCATGCAGGCGCGAAACTCTCCGCCTCGGCAGGTGCCTCCATCTCGACCAGCATCCGGCCGAACGCGCGCGCGGCGGGTGACGCGGCGCCGCGGCTCTGGATCAGCACGAAGTCGGCACTGGGCAGCTCGGGCAGACCATAGTCGCCGTCCAACACGCGCATCCCCGGCTCGACATCGCCACGCATCAGCACCGCGACGGCCAGGCCCGAACGGACCGCCGCGCGCAGCCCCGTCTCGCTCGGCGAGGTGAAAGCGATGTGCCAGTCGACCGGCGTCGCCTCCAGCGCCGCCACGCCGACCAGTCGGTTGATGCAATTGGGGGGATGAAAGGCGAGCGGCAGCGACGCGTCCGGCTGAGGCATGAAATCGTCGGCCGCGACCCAGACGAACTCCGCCCGGCGCAGCCTGATCCCGCCCTTCTCGCCCCCGGCTGTCGAGAGCACCACGGCGAGGTCCAGTTCCTCCGCCTCGATCATCGTGCTGAGGTCGAGATAGGTGCTGACATGGACGTCGAGCCGCACCGCGGGGAAGGCGCGCGAGAAGCGGCAGAGCAGTTTCGGCAGCCGTTCGCCCATGAACGCCTCGGGTGCGCCGAAGCGGACAGCCCCCGCCACCGCCGACGGCCTAAAGCGCTGCGACAGCGCGTCGAGCCCGGCCAGGATCTGCCGGGCGTGGTTCAGGAAATCCTCGCCATCCTCGGTCAGCGTCAGGCGGCGGGTGGTCCGGCGGATCAGCGGGCTGCCGATCTGCTCTTCCAGCCGCCGGATCTGGTGACTCACCGCCGGCTGGGTCAAATTCAGCCGCCGCGCGGCGCTGGTGAAGCCGCCGGTCTCGCTCACCGCCATGAACGCGCGCAACAGCGAAGGGTCGATGTCCATGCCACTACATTAATTAACGATGATCATGGATACCAGAAAATATAATCATTTCCGTTATTATACATTGGCCTCCAGATAGTGCGCCTGCCGCGGCCAGTGCCCCGGATAGTCGAAAGGCGCTTCAATGACTCAAGTCTCCGCCCGCAGGAACATGCTGGCCCTGCTCGCCATCTGCCTCGGCGCATTGATGTTCGGGCTGGAGATCACCAGCGTGCCGGTGATCCTGCCCACGCTCGAACGCGTCCTGCATGGCAATTTTCAGGACATGCAGTGGGTGATGAACGCCTACACACTCGCCTGCACGACCGTGCTGATGGCCACCGGAACCCTCGCCGACCGGTTCGGGCGTAAGCGCGTGTTCGTGGCCAGCGTGGTCGCGTTCGGCGCGACTTCAGCGCTCTGCGGGCTGGCGCCAAGCATGGACATCCTGATCGCAGGCAGATTCCTCCAGGGTCTCGCTGGCGGAGCAATGCTGATCTGCTCGATCGCGATCCTCTCCCACCAGTTCCAGGACGCGCGCGACCGCAGCCGCGCCTTCGCGACCTGGGGAATCGTGTCGGGCATCGGCCTCGGCTTCGGCCCGCTCGTCGGGAGCGGCCTGATCGCACTGGCGGGCTGGAAATGGATCTTCCTCGTCCACGTGCCCCTCACCGTCCTGACGCTGGCGATCACCATCGGCGCAGTCGCGGAATCCCGCGACCCCGAGGCGAAGCGTCTCGATACGGCGGGGATCGTCACCCTGTCGCTCGCGGTGTTCGGGCTGGTCTATTGCATCACCCAAGGCCCGGCGCTCGGGCTGCCCGGCGCGGCAGCAATCGCCGCAGCCACCGCTGCCTGCTTCGCCGCCTTCCTGTTCGTCGAACGGCGGCAGGCGCACCCCATGTTCGACTTCACCGTGTTCCGCAACCGCGCCTTCTCGGGCGCGATCATGGGCTGCATCGCGATGAACATCAGCTACTGGCCCTTCATGATCTACCTGCCGATCTATCTCCAGATCGGCCTAGGCTATGATCCGCTCACCACCGGCCTGTGCCTGCTCGCCTATACCCTCCCCGCACTGATCTTTCCGCCCTTGGGCGAGCGGCTGTCGCTGCGCTATGGAGCCGGTACCGTCATCCCGCTCGGCCTGTTCACGATCGGCCTCGGCTTCGTCGCGATGAAGCTTGGGACCGACGCGGCGCAGCCGGACTGGCTGACCCTGCTCCCCGGCCTGCTGCTCGCAGGGATCGGCCTCGGCATCACCAATACGCCCGTGACCAACACCACCACCGCATCGGTCCCACCCAGCCGCGCGGGCATGGCGTCGGGCATCGACATGAGCGCGCGCCTGATCACGCTTGCGGTGAACATCGCACTGATGGGCCTGATCCTTGTCGAGGGGACCGCCGCCGCGCTCCAGCGGGGAGCCGCAAACGTCGACTCCAACCAGCTTCGAGCCACAGCCGAAGGCATTGCCGCCGGTGACGCCACTGCGCTTTCGGGTGGCGCGCTGGGCTCAATGCCGGACCTGTTCGTCCGTCAGGCGCTCGGCGACGGCTTCGGCCTCGTCATGCTCTATGGCGGGATCGGGGCCTGGATCCTCGCCGGCCTCAGCTTCGCGCTGTTCCGGCCCGGCAGGGCCCGCGCACCGATGCCGTGCAAGGCCGGATAAACGCCGGGCCTCAGGTCCGGTCCAGCACCCCGGCCACCACCGGCGCCACCTTCCCGACGATCGCGTCGATGCCCTTGGGGTTGGGATGGATGCTGTCGGGCAACATCAGCGCCCGATCGGTCACCACCCCATCGAGAAAGAAGGGATAGAGCGTCGCGCCGTAACGCTTCGCCAGATCGGGATAGATCACGTTGAAGCGATCGGCATAATCGCGGCCCATATTGGGCGCGGCGACCATGCCGGTCAGCAGGATCGGGACACCGCGCCGCTTCAGCTCCTGGCAGATCGCGGTCAGGTTGGCGCGGGTCTCCATGGGATCGATCCCGCGCAGCATGTCATTGCCGCCGAGGTTGACCATGACCAGGTCCGGCTTGCGGTCCAGCCCGTCGAGCGTGAACGCCAGCCGCCGCAGCCCCGCCGAGCTGGTGTCGCCCGAAACCCCGGCATTGCGCACGGTCGCGGCGATGCCGCGCGCCGCCAGCGCCTTCTGCAGCCGCGCCGGAAAACTCTCCTGCGGCAGCACGCCATAGCCTGCATAGAGGCTGTCGCCGAACGCCACGACCAGCCTGCCATCCGCCACTTCCGCAGAGTTGGACGCGTTTGCCTGGACCGCCGGCGTCTCCGCGATCGTTTGATTTGCGGAATTATTCTCGCTCGAACACGCCGCCAGCCCTTGGAGCAGCAGCACTGCGCCCGCATATGATGCAAGTCTGTTGGCCAAGGGTGTCTTCTCCAAGCATGTCGATCGATCCGGCGGCGGATATCGCAATCCGCGCACGCAATGTCACCCTCACCCTCGGGACAAGCGAGGCGCCGACCGAAATCCTGAAGGGGATCGACGTCGATATCGTACGCGGCAGCAGCGTCGCGATCCTTGGCCCGTCGGGTTCGGGCAAGTCGTCGCTGATGGCGATCCTGTCCGGGCTGGAACGCGCCAGCGGCGGTGAGGTGAGCGTCGCCGGGGTGTCGTATAGCGCGCTCGACGAGGACGGGCTCGCGCAGGCACGTCGCGGCCGGGTCGGCATCGTGCTCCAGGCGTTCCATCTGCTCCCGACCATGACCGCGCATGAGAATGTCGCGGTGCCGCTGGAACTGGCCGGCGCGCCGGATGCCTTCGCGCGCGCCGGGGCGGAACTGGAGGCGGTCGGCCTCGGCCATCGCCTCACCCATTATCCGGTCCAGCTTTCGGGCGGCGAGCAGCAGCGCGTCGCCATCGCCCGTGCGGTCGCGGGACACCCCGAAATCCTGTTCGCCGACGAGCCCACCGGTAATCTCGACGGCGCCACCAGTGGTGCGATCGTCGATCTGTTGTTCGATCGCCAGCGCGCGGCGGACGCGACCCTGCTCATCATCACCCACGACCCCGCACTCGCGAAGCGTTGCGATCGCGTGCTGACGATGCGCGACGGCCTGATCGTCGCGGACAGCGCCGCTTGAGCGCCGCGAACGCGCTGGGCTGGCGCGCCAGCTGGAAGATCGCGCGACGCGATCTCCATGCCGGGTTCCGCGGCCTGCGGCTGCTGCTGGTCTGCCTGTTCCTCGGCGTCGCGACGCTCGCCACCATCGGCAGCCTGACTGCTTCGATCACCAGCGAACTGTCCTCACGCGGCCGCGTGCTGCTCGGCGGCGACGTCGAGGTGGCGATGACCCAACGGCAGGCTTCCGCGCCGGAACACGCCGCGCTCGCCGAACTGGGAACCGTGAGCGACACGATCCGCACCCGCGCCATGGCCCGGCGCGCGGCGCCCGTCGCGGGTACCCCGGACGCGGTTCTGACCGAGCTCAAGGGCGTCGATACGCGCTACCCGCTCTATGGCAGCCTGACGCTCGCCGCCGGAGCCTATGCACCGCTCGCGCCCGACGCGGTGCTGATCGGCAAACCCCTCGCCGAGCGACTCCTGCTCAACCCCGGTGACCACCTGCGCTATGGCGAGGCCGAGTTCCGCATTGCCGGGATCATCGCCGACGAGCCCGACCGGGTCGGTGAAGGCTTCACCCTCGGCCCGGTGGCGATCGTCTCGCTCGACGGGCTGGCGCGCACCGGCCTGCTCCAGCCGGGCGCGCTGTACGAAACCAAATACCGCATCCGCCTCAACCCGGGCATCGCGCCCAAGGAAGCGGTCGACCGGCTCAAGGCGCGATTCCCGACGCAGGGCTGGGACTATAAGGACCGCGACCGCGCCGCGCCCGGCGCCGTGCGCTTCTTCGAACGGATGGGACAGTTCCTGTCGCTGATCGGCCTCGCTGCGCTTGTGATCGCCGGGATCGGCGTCAGCAACGGCGTCGCCTCCTATCTCGGGCAGAAGCGCGGCAGCATCGCGACCTTCAAGATCCTCGGCGCGACTTCCGCCGATATCAGCCGCATCTACCTGCTCCAGATCGGCGCGGCGACGGCGATGGCGGTGATCGCTGGTCTCGCGGTCGGCGCGCTGCTCCCGGTCGTCTTCGTCGCGCTCGCCGGTGACCTCCTGCCCGTGGCCCCCGGCATCGGCGTGTTCCCGCTGCCGCTCGCGACCAGCGCCGCCTATGGCGTGCTGATCGCGTTCGCCTTCGCGCTGCCGCCGCTTGCCCGCGCACGCACCCACCCCGCCGCCGCTCAACTGCGCAGCGGGGTCGAGGGCACACGGCGGATCGACTGGCGTAGCATCGCGCTGGTCGCCGTGGCGGGCGCATTGGTCGTCACCCTCGCCCTCCTCACCGCGCGTGAGCCGATGTTCGCCGCTGCGGTCCTCGGCGCGGTTGCGGCGGTGCTGCTGGTGCTGCTCGGCATCGGTGCGCTGATCCGCTGGCTCGCCGCCGGCGTGCCGCGCCCGCGCCGCCCGTTGCTGCGGCTCGCCATCGCCAATCTCTATCGCCCCGGCGCCCAGACCGTGGCGCTGGTGATCGCGCTCGGCCTCGCGCTCACCCTGTTCGTCACCCTTGCCGCGATCCAGACCAGTCTTGATGCGGAGATCAGCCGCGCGGTGCCCCAGCGCGCGCCCAGCCAGTTCGTGCTCGACATCCCCTCGGAATCGCGCGACCGCTTCGCCGCACTGGTCAAGCGCGAAGCGCCAGAGGCGAAGCTCAACATCGTCCCCTCGCTGCGCGGTACGATCACCGCCTATGGCAAACAGCGCGTCGCCGATCTCGAGACCCTGCCCGAAGGCGCATGGTTCCTGCGCGGCGAGCGCGGCGTCACCTATGCCGACACACTGCCGCAGGGCAGCGAGCTGGTCGCCGGCCAATGGTGGCCGAAGGACTATGCCGGACCGCCGCTGGTTTCGCTCGACCGCGAAGCCGCGCGCATCCTCAACCTGCGCGTCGGCGATACGATGACGGTCAGCATCCTCGGGCGCGAGATCGAGGCGCGCATTGCCTCGCTGCGTCAGGTCAATTGGGACACGATGGGCTTCAACTACGTCCTCGTCTTCTCGCCCAATACGTTGGCTGCCGCACCGCACAGCCTGACCTCGACCATCGACATGGACGCGAAGCATGAGGGCGCAGTCTCGCGCGCACTCCTCACCACCTTCCCCTCGGCTTCGATCATCGCGGTGAGCGAGGTGATCGGACAGGTCCGCACCATCCTCGACCAGATGGCCACCGCGATCCTGCTGTCGGCCTCGGTCGCGATCCTTGCCGGGATCGCGGTGCTGATCGGCGCGATCGCCGCGGCGCGTCAGGCCCGCACCTATGACAGTGTCATCCTCAAGACGCTGGGCGCAACCCGTCGGCAGATCCTGGCCGCACAGGCGCTCGAATACGCCCTGCTCGCGCTGATGCTCGCCGCGCTTGCACTGGGCCTCGGCACGCTCGCTGCCTGGTATGTGATCACGGGCGTGTTCGAATTTCGCTGGGCGCCCGACTGGGGCGTGGTGCTGGCGACGCTCGGCATCGGCAGCCTGCTCACGCTCGGCATCGGCCTACTCGGCTCGCTGCCGGTGCTGTCGGTGCGGCCGGCGCAGGCGCTGCGCCGGCTCTAGCGCCTGACTCAGAAGCCGCCGAATCGCTTCGTGAACACCAAGCTGATCGTCCGCGGATTGGGCGGATTGTTGTAGGGGTCGTACCCCAGCACGGCGTCGGGAAGGAAGTTCGGCCGCTGGTTGAACACATTGGCGACGACCAGTTGCAGTTGGCTGTCCCTTGCGCCCGGCGCTGCGATCAGCCGGTCGAGGTCTAGGCCGAGGAACAAGGAAGCCGTGGTGAACGAACCGATCCTGCGCGGCGGCTGGCCGGGCCGGCTGTCGGTGAACCCATCGACATAGTTCACCACCGATCCGACCGAATAACCGTCCCGGCCCCAGACGACCGAACCGTTCAGGCGCAGATCGGCAGGCTGGGCATAGCCATCGAGCCGCGAAGCAGCCCGCCCCGAACCTGCTCGCAGATCCAGGCCGAGAATATATTGCCCGGCCAGCGTGAAGCGCGCGTCGCCTCCCAATAACTTCGTGCGATAGGCCAGGTCGAAATCGATGCCATCGGTCGATTCCACCGCGAAATTCTGCGGGCGGATATCGGCGACAAGCTGCACCTGCGACAGCAGCGTCGCGGGAATCTGGTTCGCATTGTTGTAGATCACCGTGTCGCCGCCATTGACGAACGGCACGTCGGTCACGAACCAGCGGAACGTCGTCGGGTTGTTGACGACGCGGTTCACCAGCGCCCGGCTCGGATTGGCCGTGTTGAAAATCTGCAGATCCGGCGAGTTCACGCTGTCGTCCTGGGAGGGGGTTACGACTCGGCCCGAGATCTTGATCCGATAATACCCTGCCTTGATCGACAGATTGGGAATGAACGCCGGGGTCAGGTCGACGCCGATGGTGAAGGTGTCGGCCTTCTGGGTCTTGAGATCGGGGTTGGCGCCGGCGCGGAACATGACCAGCGCATTGCCCGGGGGCAAGGCCGGGTTCTGACTGGCCGGGTTGAGAAAGGCATAGGGATAGTTCCAGAACGACACCTGTTCGGCGATGCCGATCGTGTCGCGGAACCGGGGCACCAGGAAAGATCGGGCATAGGTGCCACGCAGCGCGATCGAACGGTCGATCTGCCAACGCACTCCAGCCTTGGGCGCCAGCGCATTGTCGAACCCAAGGTC
>CAYOXO010000156.1:0-9438 GCA_964407945.1 uncultured Stakelama sp. | reverse complement strand
GTCGATGCCGCTCGAAAAGGTCCGCAAGGTGATGAAGATCGCCAAGGAGCCGATCTCGCTCGAGACCCCGATCGGCGACGAGGAAGACAGCCATCTCGGCGACTTCATCGAGGACAAGAACGCGATCATCCCTGTGGACGCCGCGATTCAGGCGAACCTCAAGGAAACCGTCACCCGCGTTCTTGCCAGCCTGACCCCGCGCGAAGAACGCGTGCTGCGCATGCGCTTCGGCATCGGCATGAACACCGATCACACGCTCGAAGAGGTCGGCCAACAGTTCAGCGTGACCCGCGAACGTATCCGCCAGATCGAGGCGAAGGCGCTGCGCAAGCTCAAGCACCCGAGCCGCTCGCGCAAAATGCGGTCGTTCCTGGATCAGTAAGGTCCGATCGACACAGGCAAGGAAAAGGGCGGGTCATCCCCGCCCTTTTTCGTTCCGGAGCCCTACTCCAGCGTATCCCCGTAACGCCGCACTGCGATCACCGCGAACACAGCGCCGAGCGCGGCGAGGATCAGCAGCTGGGTCAACGCCTCGCCGGGGTGCCAGCCCTTGAGCATGACCCCGCGTACGACGCGGAGATAATGGGTGACGGGCAGCAGCTCGCCCAGCCACTGCGCCCAGCGCGGCATGCCGGCATAGGGAAAGGCAAAGCCCGACAGCAGGATGCTGGGCAGGATGTAGAAGAAGCTCATCTGCATCGCCTGCATCTGCGTCTTGGCGAAGGTCGACAGGGTGAAGCCGAGCAACAGGCTCACGGTGATGAACACCAACGTCGCCAGCGCCAGCAGCCAGGCGGCGCCCGCGAAGGGCACGTGGAAGATCAGGCCCGCCAGCACGACGATGATCACCGTCTGCGCCGCGCCGATCAGCACATAGGGCAGGATCTTGCCCGCCATCACCTCCATCGGGCGCAGCGGCATGGCGAGGAGGTTTTCCATCGTCCCGCGTTCGCGCTCGCGAGCTACGGCGATCGAGGTCATCATCACCATCGTCATCGACAGTACCACCGCGAGCAGGCCGGGGACGATGTTGTGGCTGGTGATCCCCTCCGGATTATAGCGGCGCTGGATCACCACTTCGACCGGAGATGGCGTCGCGGCGCGTGCCGCCAGCGGGCCGATCAGGTCGTGGCGAAGGCCTGACAGCACCGCCTGTTCCACCGCCGCCGTGGCGTTGCCGGTCGCAGCCGGATCCGTCGCGTCGGCAAGCACCAGCAATTGAGGACGCTCGCCACGGATCAAGTCGCGGGTAAAGTTGCTCGGCACGACGATCAGGAACTGCACCGATCCGCGACGCAGCATCGCCTCGCCTTCCCCGGGCTTCGTCACCGGCACCAGATCGAAATAGGAACTGGCCCGCAGCGAACTTTCCACGGTTCGGGTGATCGAACTATGGTCGTTCATCTCGATCGCCGCACGCAGATGGCGGGGATCGTTGTTGATCGCGAAGCCGAACAGGATCAGCTGCACCAGCGGCAGGCCGACCGCCATGCCGAAGGTGAGCGGATCGCGGCGCAACTGATGCACTTCCTTGACCAGCACGGCCCAGATGCGGCGCCAGGCGAGGATGACGCCCTGCGTCATGCGCGTGGCGCCGTGCTGTTGTCGCCAACACTATTATCTGGCGCCCCGCGCATCAGGTGGATGAACACATCCTCCAGCGTCGGATCGGTCTCACGCCAGCTGATCTCGGGCGCAACCTCGGCGACCGCAGCGCGGAGGGCGGCCATGTCGCGGCCGCAAACATGGACGGTCGGCCCGAACGCCGCCGCCATCGCCACGCCGGGAGCGCGCTCGAGCTTCGGGGCGAGCCGATCTGCGCCCGGTCCCTCTCCCGCCAGCGCGACAAGCCCCGATTGCGCGACGATCTCGGCCGCCGTGCCGCGCGCCAGCAACACGCCATAGGCGATGTAGGCGATGTCGTGGCACCGCTCGGCTTCGTCCATATAATGGGTCGAGACGAGTACCGTGGTGCCCTCGGCCGAGAGCATATGGACCTGATCCCAGAATTCGCGCCGCGCGAGCGGGTCGACGCCGGCGGTCGGCTCGTCGAGCAGCAGGATTTCGGGATCGTGCAGCACGCAGGCAGCGAGCGCGAGGCGCTGCTTCCACCCGCCCGACAGCGTGCCGGCAAGCTGATCGGCACGGGTTTCAAGACCAAGACGTTCGAGCGCCGCGTTCACTCGCCTGGTCTTGTCGCCCAGTCCATAGGCGTCGGCAACAAAGGCCAGATTCTCGCGGATCGTCAGGTCTTCGAACAGGCCGAAGCGCTGAGTCATATAGCCGATCCGGCGTTTGATCAGCTCGCGCTGGGTGAGCAGGTCCATCCCCAGCACCTCACCGCCCCCGCCATCGGGGATCAGCAGGCCACAGATCATCCGCAGTGTCGTAGTCTTGCCCGACCCGTTGGGGCCGAGAAATCCGCAGATGCGCCCGCGACCCACGTCGAGGCTGACCTTATCGACCACCGTCCGGTTGCCGAACTTCTTGGTCAGTCCCTCGACCGAGATCGCAGCCTCGGCGCTCACCGCGGCTGCACCTCGACGGGAAGGCCCGGCCGCAGTTTCTCCACGCCGCTGTCCGGATAGGCCTCGACCAGGAAGACCAGCTTTGAGCGGGCACGCTCGCTGTAGATCACCGGCGGGGTGAATTCCGCCTGCGGAGCGACATATCGCACCGTCGCGGTGACCGGTCCGTCGCAGCCATCGCAGGTTACGGTGACCTTCGATCCAGGTTTCAGCGCCGACACAACCGCCTGAGGTGCATAGAAACGGATCCTTACCCGGCCCGGCGGCAACAGCCGCACCACCGGGGTATTGGCCGTCACCCATTCACCCGGGTTGAAATAGGTCTGCTCGACCAGGCCAGCGGCAGGGGCAATCGGTGCGATCTCCTCACCGCGCCGGCTCTGCGCCGCGATCGCCGCCCGCGCAGCCGCAATCTGGGCGTCGGCAGCGGCGATCTGATCGGTGCGGCCGGGAAGCTCGCCCGACGCTTCGCTCGCCTGCGCCTGGCTCAGCGAGGCGCGCGCACTCTCAGCCGCTGCACGCGCCGCATCGAGCTGGACCTTGGTCGCGAACCCGCGTTGAGCGAGCGTGGCGATCCGTTGATAATCCCGCGCCGTCCGCGTCACTTCAGCACGTGCCGCCGCCTGCTGCGCACGCGCGACGTCGAGTTCGGCGGGCCGTTGCCGCGCCTTGGCCAGGTCGTCGCGCTGCGCCTGTGCGGAGACGAGTTGCGCCTGAAGCCGCTTCAACTCGGCCTCGGTCGTTGCGGCGTTGAGCGCAAACAACGTCTGCCCTGCCGCGACCTGACCGCCGCGCTGGACGTTGAGCGCCGCCAGCTGGCCCGACACCGGCGCCGCAACTTCGATCGCCTCACCCTCGACATAGCCGAGCCAGGGTTCGGGGCCCTCGTCGCGTCCGAACGCCCACCAGATCAGCACGGCAATCGCAGCGATCCCGATCGCCGCCACAGGCAAGATCCGCTTCACATTCGCTCTCCCGTCACAAGCCCATGCAGGATCACATCGATATGCGAGGCAGCCAGCCCCTCCATGTCCAGTGGTTTCGCACCGATCGGCTCGAACACTGTCTTCCACAGTACGCCCAGCAGCAGCGCGCCCGCCACGCTTCGCGCTGTGAGATATGGGTCAACTCGCCGGAAGCTCCCGTCCGCCACACCCCGCGCGACGATATCCGCGACCAAAGCCAGGATCCGATTGACCGCCCGATCGTGATAGGTGCGCGCCATCTCCGGAAAATTCCCACCCTCGCCGATCACCAGCCGGGGAAGAAACGCGATCTCGGGCTCGGCAAGTTGTGCAGCCCCCAGCCGGACCAGCGCCTCAAGCTGTGCCGCTGGCGTCGCCGATTCGAGCGCGGGCGGCAGGGCCGCGGGCAGCCGCGTTTCCAGCATCCAGTCCACCAGTTCCTGGAACAGCGCCGCCTTGTCGGCGAACTGCAGATAGAGCGCAGCCTTCGAGATGCCGACGCCCGCAGCGACATCCTCCATCCGCGTTCCGGCATAGCCGCGCGCCGCAAATTCGATGCGGGCTGCGTTCAAGATCGCCTCGCGGCGGTTCGGCGGGGTACGACGCGGCATATGAGGTAAATAACTGACCAGTCAGTTATTGAAAAGCACTTCGTTTCCGCTGATCGTGCCCTGCGATCCCTTCACCGTGGTAAACTCGATATCAACCAGGTCTTTACGCGCTTCGGTATACACCTGTGGGCCACAGCAGTTCCCGCAGGCGCCGGATATCCCGGTGCGGATCAGACATGGGGATCGAATGGCTTTGGAGTCGGTGCAGACGGCGGGGCTTGGCGGCGCTTCGGGCACTCTGACGGCGCTTGTCGCTGCGGATGGCAGCGCGAACCATCGTTTCCTGACGCGGTTGACCACCGGCATCGCGCCGATGCGCGATCTGGCCGATGCGGTTCACATGATCTGCCTGCTCCACGCGCGCCACCCGGATGTGGTCGAGCAAGCCGCTTCGCACTCGCGCGAGCCCGCAACCGCGGGCTGGATGGCGCAGGCGGCAGAAGGGTTCTCGGCCGAGCGCGCGTTCATCGTCCGTCTCGTCGCCGCCGCCGGGCCATTGCCCAGCACGCCCGGCCAGGCCCAGTCCGAAGCCGCGATAGCTGCCCAACGGCATGCACTCGACATGCTGGCCCAGTCGGATCGTATCGGCTGCGCCGACGGCACCGCGATTGCGCTGGTGCTGGATTGGCCGTCGATCCGCGGACTGCTCGATATCGCGGCCGGGCGCCTCGGCCTCGATTCGCCCGAATCGCTCCTGCCTCCGGTGCATGAGAGCGCGACCGTGATCGACGCGCTCGCGTCTACGCTGCCTGCCGAGCGTGCGATGCTGTTCGGTGCCCAGCAGATGCTGGCGCAGCATCGCGGCATCTGGGACGTGCTCGAAGCGCGCGCGTCCGCCCGCGACATGCTCTGAAACCAAAAAGGGCGGGACGCGATCCCTCGCACCCCGCCCCCGCGGCTCTTGTGCCGGATCAGCTCTTGCGTTCGCTGCAGCTCGAAACCTTCTTCTCGTCGGCGTCGGTACCGCCGACCTTGCCCTCATAGAGGGTGCCTTCCGGTCCCTTGGTCCACCAGACCAGCGTCTTGCCCGCCGAGCGGCCCTGATCGGTGACGTACTTGGCTCCGCTCGCCGCCTGCACGCCAGTCAGATCATAGCTCTTGTCGCCGATCGTCAGCTTCGCCTTCGGCGTGGCGCCGCTATTGTCATAGGCCGCGCTCAGCAACAGCGCGGGCATGCAGTCATAGCCCACCGTCACCGGTGCAGCCGCCACTCCATTGCCCAGCACAGCCGTGTCATTGGTCGTCAGGGCAGGCTCGCTCGTGTTCGCCGGTGCGGTCTCGCTCTTCTTGCCGCACCCGGCAAGCAGCGCGAGGGCCAGGACGGGCGAGCTGGCAAGAAGGATTCCGGAATACGACTTGGGCATCGGACGTTCCTCTCTGTTGGCATCTGCGGCGCGGACTCGAACCGCGCGCGGACAGTACGAAAGCGCCACCCCACTGGCAAACCGCTTGCGTCGATGCGTTCAACCCCGCTACCCGCATACCCGATCTTCCAACTTGAGGCAGGGACGCAGATGCGCTTCGAAGGTACCCAGAGCTACGTCGCGACCGATGACCTCAAGGTCGCCGTCAACGCCGCGGTCACGCTGCGCCGCCCGCTGCTGGTGAAGGGCGAACCGGGCACCGGCAAGACGGTGCTGGCGTATGAGATCGCCAAGGCGGTCGGCGCGCCGCTGATCGAGTGGAACGTCAAGTCGACCACCAAGGCGCATCAGGGCCTGTACGAATATGACGCGGTCGCCCGCCTGCGCGACGGCCAGCTCGGCGACGAGCGGGTCCACGACATCTCCAACTATATCCGCAAGGGCAAGCTGTGGGAGGCCTTTACCTCCCCCACCCTGCCCGTGCTGCTGATCGACGAGATCGACAAGGCCGATATCGAATTCCCGAACGACCTGCTCCAGGAACTCGATCGCATGGAATTCCATGTCTACGAGACCGGCGAGACTGTCCGTGCGACCGAACGCCCGATCGTCGTCATCACCAGCAACAACGAAAAGGAGCTGCCCGACGCGTTCCTGCGCCGCTGCTTCTTCCACTATATCAAATTCCCCGATCGCGAGACGATGCAGGCGATCGTCGATGTCCATTTCCCCGGCATCCAGAAAATCCTGGTGAACAAGGCGATGGATATCTTCTACGACATCCGCGAAGTTCCCGGCCTCAAGAAGAAGCCGAGCACGAGTGAGCTGCTCGACTGGCTCAAGCTGCTGCTGCACGAGGACATGCCGCTCGACGTGCTTCAGTCGCGCGATCCCAGCAAAGCGATCCCGCCGCTCCACGGCGCATTGCTCAAGAACGAGCAGGACGTGATGCTGTTCGAGCGCCTGGCGTTTATGGCGCGGCGGCAGGCGAAATGATGCGGGAAATCGCGCCAGGATTGTAACTCCCACCCCTGATCTGCCGGTTCTACCCGACGGCCCGCCCGCACCGCGGCGCGACCAAAGGAGAACTGCAATGCCCGACATTCTGCACCGGCTGGCGATCAAGGCCTCGCCCGGCGATACCTATGCCGCGCTGGCCACGATCGACGGGCTATCGCGCTGGTGGACCAGCGATACCCGCGGCAAGAGCGAAGTCGGAAAGGTGATCGACTTCCGGTTCGGGGATCGCGGCTTCATCGACACCAGGGTGATCGAACTGGTGCCCGACACGCGCGTATTGTGGGAGGTAATCGATGGCCCGGAGGCATGGTCCGGCACGCAGATCCTCTTCGAACTCTACCGGCAGGATGAGCATACGATCATGTTGTTCAAGCATCGCGGCTGGACGGAAGCGATCGAATTCATGCATCATTGCTCGACCAAATGGGCGACCTTTCTGCTGAGTCTCCGGGCCGCACTCGAAACCGGCACCGGCGCGCCTTTCCCCGATGACGTCCATGTCTCGAACAAAGGCGACTAAGCCGTGGCGCGACCGGGCATATCCCCGCATATTGCCAAGGTCGCGCGGCCTTCTATTGTCCACCGCATGAGTGACGCAAATGCGGGCGCCACCCGCTTCGCCCGCATCCGCGCCCGGCTTGAGGCCGCACAACCGACTTCGGGCTGGCAGGGCGCGTGCTACGAGTTCCTGCTCTTCGGCTTCAAACAGGGTTGGGCCTGCCTGTTCGGCGGACTGATGCTCGCGCTGCTGATGGCGACGCATCTCTTCTACCCGGCCGATGCGCCGATCGCGCGCTATGACTTCCTGACGATCGGCGCGATCGCGATCCAGTTCGGGATGCTCGCCCTTCGGCTGGAGAGCTGGAACGAGGCCAAGGTGATCCTCGTCTTCCACGTCGTCGGCACGGTGATGGAGTTGTTCAAGACCGCCTATGGCTCGTGGCTCTATCCCGAACCGGGCCTGCTCAAGATCGGCGCGGTGCCGCTCTTCTCCGGCTTCATGTACGCCGCCGTGGGCAGCTATATCGCCCGCGTCTGGCGCATCTTCCATTTCCGCTTCGACAATTACCCGCCGCGCTGGACGACCTATGCGCTGGCGGCGGCGATCTACGTCAACTTCTTCGCCCACCATTGGCTGCCCGACATTCGCCTGGCGCTGTTCGCCGCGACCGGCCTGCTGTTCTGGCGGACGAAAATCTGGTTCACGCCGTTCCGCACACCGCGCTGGATGCCCTTGCTGGTCGGCTGGCTGTTGGTCGCGCTGTTCATCTGGTTCGCCGAGAATATCGGCACCTTCTCGCGCGTCTGGCTCTATCCGGGGCAGGAACATGGCTGGACGATGGTCCACCCAGGCAAGCTTGGCGCCTGGTATCTGCTGATGATCATTTCGTTCGTGCTGGTGTCGCTTGTGCATCGCGAGCGCCCTGTCAGTGCTTCGGGCTGATTTGACAGCAACGGCCACGCCGTCCAAAGCGGCCGCCTATGTTTGAACTTGTGTGATCATCCTAGCGTCCCGGTGACCGGGACTGCCGGCGACCATGGCCGGCGCGCAGTCGCGCGCGGTGCGGGTCGCCTGAGGATCCGTCTCATCCACGAGTCATCCAATGAATGTTTCAAGACCGGAGCAGCGCGTCCTGCACGCGCTGGCTCAAGGCGGCTATATTCGTCACCGTCGTGACGAACATGGTCGCGTGTTCGAAGTCCTGTGCTTCACGCGCGAGGGCTATGTCCTGTCGAACTGCACGATCGCGATCTTCAAGGCCTTGCGTCGCAAGCGCCTGATCGAATCCAAAGCTTCAGGCCCCTATCGAATCTCCCAGATCGGGCGATGCTCGGTACGCGCGCAACCCGATACCCGGTAGCGCGCAGCGGCGAGCGGCCCGACCGCTCGCCGCATCCGCCCGCTCAATCCGCGATCTTCACGACCAGCTTGCCGATCGCGCCGCGGCTGGCGAGCTTGGCGATCGCCTTGCCGCCATCCTCGAACGCAAAGGTATAGCTGACATGCGGGTTGATCTTCCCTTCCTCCCACAGACGGAAGAGGTGATCGACATGTGCGGCATTGGCCTTGGGATCGCGCGCGGCAAAGGCACCCCAGAACACCCCGCACACGTCGCAACTCTTGAGCAAGGTGAGGTTGAGCGGGAGCTTGGGAATGCCGGCAGGGAAGCCGACGACCAGGTAGCGCCCCTCCCAGCCGATCGAACGCAGTGCCGGTTCGGCATAGTCGCCGCCGACCGGATCGTAGATCACCTGTGCGCCGTCAGGGCCGACCGCGGCCTTGAACTGTTCGGCCAGCGCCTTGGACTGGTCCTTGTCGAATGGTGCGCGGCCATAGACGACGGTCTCGTCCGCGCCGGCCGCCTTGGCCGCCGCCGCCTTCTCCTCGCTCGACACAGCAGCGACCACGCGCGCGCCGAACGCCTTGCCCAACTCGATCGCCGACAGGCCGATGCCGCCCGCCGCCCCCAGGATCAGCAGCGTATCGCCCGCTTTCAGATGCCCGCGGTCGAGCAATGCGTGGATGCTGGTGCCATAGGTCATCAGCAGCGACGCGCCCTGCTCGAAGCTCTTGCCCTCCGGCAGCGGGTAGAGGCGTCGCTGATCGACCGCGACCTTCTCGGCAAGTCCATTCCAGCCGGTCGAACCCAGTACACGATCGCCGGGCTTCAGCGCGGTGACGCCCTCGCCCACCGATTCCACTACGCCGGCGATCTCGCCACCCGGCGCAAAGGGGCGCGGCGGCTTGAACTGGTATTTGTCCTCGATGATGTTGACGTCGGGATAGTTGAGCGCACAGGCCTTGATCGCGACCACGACCTCGCCCGGTTTCGCGACCGGGTCGGGCAACTCACCGATAGTTAGCGTTTCAGGTCCGCCCACTTCCCGCGACAGCAACGCCCGCATCCGCTCTCTCCCGTGCGATCCACGGACGCGAAGCGGCGACCGT
>CAYOXO010000155.1:0-9565 GCA_964407945.1 uncultured Stakelama sp. | reverse complement strand
CGGCGGACAACTAAACGAAAGGCAGCTTTTGGGAACGCTGAGATTGAAATTGTGCGGCCATAGGGCGCGGAGCGGTCCGTCCCGGCTGCCGCAGGATCTTGCCGTGAGGGAACAGGCCGCTTTGGGTAACCCGCCGGTGCCTAGACGGGTAAGCCAAATCCGAAACTGCGTTCGTGGACGTGCGGTGAGCCGACATCGGTCGCGATAGCGGGCAACATGACGCTGGCGATCTCTGGTCTAGTCCAGAATTTCCAGGCCG
Source organism: uncultured Stakelama sp. (assembly GCA_964407945.1). Taxonomy (GTDB): domain Bacteria; phylum Pseudomonadota; class Alphaproteobacteria; order Sphingomonadales; family Sphingomonadaceae; genus Sphingomonas. The sequence goes on along the minus strand of CAYOXO010000155.1, from coordinate 9,306 downwards.
CGTTCGAAGCGCCGGTCTTTTGTCGCGAAGCGCTGATGTGGTGCCTGCTTATCGTCGCCCGAGTTGGCAAGGCCAGAGGCAGCGCCGATCTGTCAGGGTTCCTCTTCCACTGGACCGGAATCTACGGCCTGACCGAGGCGCATATCCTGAACGAACTCGGACTCGCGCCCTGACTATGAAGAGCCCGTTTCCACCCAGTAGCGGACGCAGGCCAGCAACTGAACGAACGACTGCTTTCAGGACCGCCCGCAGGCGGGCTGAACGTCCGGAATTGGGGCGCATTGCCGACCAACAGGTTTCGCTGGGAGCCGCCTAGCGGCTAATCGGCCGTTTGCTCTGTCAGCGTTCAGTCTGAAACTGGACAAAGCCGATATCGCGCTGCGGATAGACCGAGTTCCCCGTACCATGGGCGAGGGCCTCAAGAGGCTTCGTCAACCGCTTGAACGTCCTGTGTTGATCTACGTGGCTCGGATTGCTGCTGTCGGCGATTGATGCAACGATGAACGTGTTTTCGGAGATCGAGTCATGGCGGACGGCAAACCAAGATATTCGCCATATCATCACCCGGCGGGCGGCTGGGGCGCCGCAGCTGCAACAGCGAAGGTGCTGATCGAGCAGAGCGTCGTCACCAAGGGTTCGCGCGCGCTGCTGTCGATGAATCAGCCCGGCGGCTTCAAATGCCCCAGCTGCGCTTTCCCGGACGCTGATTGCACGAAGAAGCTCGAATTCTGTGAGAACGGCGTCAAGGCACTCGCGCACGAGGCGACCAAGTTCCGCGTGACGCGGGACTTCTTTGCACAGCACACGGTCACCGCGTTGAACGAACAGTCGGATTACTGGCTGGAGATGCAGGGCCGCCTGACCGAGCCGATGCGCTACGACGCCGCCAGCGACAAATATGTGCCGACAAGCTGGGAAGGTGCCTTCACCACGATCAGCCGTCATCTGCGCGCGCTGGACAGCCCCAATGAGGCGGAATTCTACACTTCCGGCCGCACGCCCAACGAAGCGGCGTTCCTCTATTCGATCTTCGTCCGCGAGTTCGGGACCAACAACTTCCCCGATTGCTCGAACATGTGCCACGAGCCCACCAGCCGCGGCCTTCCGCCCTCGATCGGTATCGGCAAGGGCACCGTGGTGCTGGACGATTTCGAGCATGCCGAGGCGATCTTCGTCATCGGGCAAAATCCCGGAACCAATTCGCCCCGGATGATGACTAACCTGGTCGAGGCGCGGAAGCGCGGCGTGCCGATCGTCGCGGTCAACCCCATGCCCGAACGCTCCCTGATCCGCTTCACCGAACCGCAGGACGTGGTGCAGATGGCGACGTTCGGCTCGACGCCGATCGCCAGCGAGTTCGTCCATATCCGCATCGGCGGCGACCTCGCGCTCATCAAGGGCATGATGAAGGCGATCTTCGAGCGCGACGCCGCGGGCGAAAACGTGCTCGACCACGACTTTCTGCGCGACCACACCGCCGGGATCGAAGCGATCCGCGCCGAGATCGAGGGGATCGAATGGGCGGATATTGTCCACGTTTCCGGCATCGACGAGGCACAGATCCGGCGCTGCGCTGAAATCTATGTGCGATCGAACGCGACGATCATCTGCTACGGCATGGGCATTACCCAACATCAGCAGGGTTCGCGGTTGGTTCAGCAGATCGCCAACCTCCTTCTGCTGCGCGGCAATTTCGGCAAGCCGGGCGCCGGCATCGCGCCGATCCGCGGCCATTCCAACGTGCAGGGCGACCGCACCGTCGGCATCGACGAGAAACCGTCGCAGGCCTATCTCGACCGCGTCCGCGACGTGTTCGGGTTCGAGCCGCCGCGCGCGCACGGCCACCATGCCGTCGAGGCGGTGGAGGCGATGGAGAATGGCAGCGCGAAGGTGTTCATCGGGATGGGTGGCAATTTCGTCCGCGCGATCCCCGACACCGATCGCTCCTATGCTGCGATGCGCAAGCTGAACCTGACCGTCGCGATCACCACCAAGCTCAATCGCGGGCATCTGATCCACGGCAAAGAGGCGCTGTTGCTGCCCGTGGTCGCGCGTTCGGAGCGGATCGAGACGGCGGCGGGCGAACAGTTCGTCACGATCGAGGATGCGATGTCCAACGTCACCGCATCGCGCGGCGTGCTGACCCCCGCCAGCGCCGACCTCATGCCCGAGGTCGAGATCGTCTGCCGCATGGCGATGGCCACCCTGCCCGAAAGCAAGGTGTCCTGGGCGCGCTATATCGAGGACTATGGCCTGATCCGCGACAAGATCGCCGAGGTCTATCCCGCGATCTATACCGAGTTCTCCGCGCGGATCGCGAACCCCACGGGCTTCCACCTCGACGTGCCGCCGCGCCGCCGCGTGTGGAACACGCCAAACGGCAAGGCCAACTTCCTGCCGCTCCCCGGACTGGAGGTGAACGACATCGTCGACGATCCTGCGATGCTGCGGCTGGCGACGGTGCGCTCTCACGATCAGTTCAACACCACCATCTACAGCTATAATGATCGCTATCGCGGCGTGTACAATGACCGAATGGTCCTGTTCATGAACGCCGAGGATCGCGCCGAACGCGGGCTGGCGGCGGGCGCGACCGTCGCGGTGGAAACGATCGCGCGCGACGGCGTGGAGCGCCGGGTCGGAGGCCTGACCGTGATCGACTATCCGATGGCTCGCGGAGCAGTTGCGGGCTATTATCCTGAACTCAACCCACTGCTGCCATTGGATTATTACGACCGGACTAGCGGCACCCCCGCCGCCAAATCGATCCCGGTCAGGGTGCTGGCGGGATGACCGTGAAGGGGAGGGGGCATGCAGTGGAACCGCACGAACAGGGGAGCGGAGATCCGCGCGGCATGACCGGGCAGACCTGGGAGCGCGTTCCGATCGATGCCCAGAGTATCGCGGCCCCGCTGTCGAGTTCGGCGGTGTTCCTGGTGGTCGAGGTGGCAGCTGGCGAGGCCGCGCTGGCCAAGGTGCGCGGTCAGCTCGCGGCGATTGACGACCTGATCAAGACGGTCGGATTCCGCGATCTTTCCGGGCGTTTGTCCTGCATCGTCGGTATCGGCCACAACCTGTGGAAGCGGCTCGGCGCCTCATCGCTGCCCGCCGAGCTCCATCCGTTCAAGCCGGTGCAAGGCCCGGTGCATGCGGCGCCAGCGACCCCGGGCGACATCCTGTTCCACATCCGCGCCGAACGGGCTGATCTGTGCTTTGAGTTCGAACGGCTGCTGCTCGCGGCGCTGGGCGATGCCGTACGCGTCGTCGATGAGGTATCGGGATTCCGCTATTTCGACGCGCGCGATCTGCTCGGCTTCGTCGACGGCACCGCCAACCCCGCCGGCCACGATATCCCGACCGCCGCATTGGTCGGGGAAGAAGATCCCGATTTCGCGGGGGGCAGCTATGTCGTCGTGCAGAAATATCTGCACGACCTTGCCGCATGGAATGCGGTGCCGACGGGCGAGCAGGAAGCGATCGTCGGCCGTACCAAGATCGACAATGTCGAGATCGACGATGACGACGCCCCGCGCAAGTCGCACAAGTCGCTCGCGACGATCGAGGACGAGAATGGCGAGGAGCTCGACATCCTGCGCGACAACATGCCGTTCGGCAGCCCCGGGCGCGGTGAGTTCGGCACCTATTTCATCGGCTACTCCCAGCGCCTGTGGGTGATCGAGAAGATGCTGGAACGAATGTTCGTCGGCGATCCGCCGGGTAGCTACGACCGCCTGCTCGATTTCTCGACGGCGAAGACGGGTACCGTGTTCTTCGCGCCGTCGCGCCGCGTGCTGACCAGGCTATGCGGCGGCTAGGCAACTGCCAGGCGCTGCATCAGTCGCCACCGGCCAGCAAGTCCAGGTCTTCGCGCGCGTTGATATTCAGTGGCGGCGCGTGGTCCAGCAGGGTCGCGCCGATGGTGTGCGCCCAGCGCCGGATCGAAAGATTGGTGGCTTGGTCTAGATAGGCGTCGAGCTGGTCAGCCAGCGCGCTCGGCCAGCACCCCAGCACGGGGAGGGACGACAAATAAACAGGTGCCTGCGCGGCAAGCAGGGCGGTAAGCAAGTCTTTGCTGATGCGCGGCGTATCACAGGGCGCCGTCAGCACTTTTGCGAAGCCATTGTCCGCGGCGTAACGGAGTGCCGCGTTGATGCCGCCAAGGGGGCCTAAAGAAGAGTGGGGCCGGTCCGGCACGTTGATCAGGCCCGAATAAGCCCGTCCGCAGACGATCGCGCCATCGACCTCTCGCGACAATGCGAGGGCAACATGATCGATCAGCGTGCGTCCATCGAGCACCGCCATCGCCTTGTCGCTCCCAAAGCGTGAGGCCTGGCCTCCGGCAAGGATCGCGCCGAGGATCATGCGCGGACCGCCAGCAGGGCGTCGGGGCGGACCAGCACGTACAGCGCCAGGCCCGCTTGCTGTGCCCGTTGGAGCGCGAGATCGGTCGGTGCGGAGATCGTCGCCAGCAGTGGACAACCGGAGATCGCGGCCTTCTCGACCAGCTCGTATGAGCAGCGCGATGACAACAGCGCAAACCCGCCATCCCATTCCGCGCCCTCGCGCAGCATCGCTCCGATGAGCTTGTCGAAGGCATTGTGTCGGCCGACATCCTCCCGCACCGCGAGGATCGTGCCATCGGACGCGCACCGCGCCGCTGCGTGTACGCTTCCCGTGGCCCGGTTGAGCGGCTGATGCCCATCGAGCAGCGCCGCTGCCGTGAAGATCGCATCGGACGATCCGTTCCAGCGCTGTGCGATCTGCGGCAGTGGTCGCATCACCTGTTCGATATTCTCGATTCCGCAAAGGCCACAGGACGAATCCGTCGTGCGGTGGCGTACCCGTTCGAAGACGCGATCGGACAAGTGTGCGGCAAGCGAAGCGCGGACGATGAAACCGGCTTCGACCGGATGGATTTCCACATCGTCAATATCGCCGGCGCGATCGATCAGGCGCTCGCTCAGCGCGAAGCCGCGGGCTAGGTCTTCCAGATCCGCCGGCGTCGCCATGAGGGTGGCATAGCCGATACCGTTGAATTCGAGCGCGACCGGCACTTCGCGGGCGAGCGGACGATCCACAGCCTCACGCTTGCCGGTCGGATCGACGCGTTCGAACCGCCAAGCATGTGTGGTCACTTCCATATAGTCCTGCTCCCCACAGTTTCGGTTCCTGCAACGCAAGACCAGAAGCCTAGCGGTTGCGAGCAAGGCGAGCAAAAACCGAGCAATGGCTTATGGTACTTTGGACGGTTGTCCTAAAGAGCCACTTCGGCATCGCACCGCTTCAATCAACGACCCCGTTTAGCATTTCCAGCACTACGGATGGTTTCCTGAACGACCGCGACTAGGCGCATAACGGCGCCAACGATTGAAATAGGGCGATCAATCTGGAGCGATTGATCGCCCTTATCATCGAGCAATCAGCGAGCACGCGGACCGGAGAGTTGCCTGCTCATGCCTGCGCCTCCAAAACGATCCAGCCATTGTCGATCCGACGACCCAGCATGCGAACCACACGCTCGATCTGTCGATCCGCACTCCAACGTCGGCGAATGTCGAAATAGGCACGGCACGCCTGCCTGCATGCTGCTACTTCATCCGCGTTTCCTTCCAGCATCGCGCGAGGAATGCCGCCCCCTTCGCCAAGATGGCCCTGCCGATCGAGCAGGATACGTCCTTCAAATTTCAGGAAATCACGGATAGCGGCCGTCGTTTGGCGCGGATTGGATGGGCGATCGTCCGTGAACCAGCCTTCCCTGCGTAACTGACGAATCAAATAGCTTCGTCGCTGCTCATCTCGATCGAAATGTTCGAAGAGAAAATGTATCCAGCGCGACCGATGGCGAATTTGAGAATCGCACCGGCTGCCGACCATCAGGCATTCGGTACCGTCGAGCTCGATAGCGACCGACACGTTGACGCCGATCGTGTCGAGCAGCGCGCGAAACCGCTCTGTGTATCCAACTACGTCCTCGTCGCGCACAAAGTGCTCGAGTTCGTCGAGCATGTTAGGGATGGACGGGACGTGGCGCATATCGGGCCCTTCGGAACGATGGCCATGCAGCGCAGGAATCGGCTCGCCGCTGGCGGCGACATGAAGAGGGAGCGGCCCCATGATCAACACTCCCCCGCGAAGGCGACCGGCGCATAGATGCCGACCACCGGCCCTAACAGCAGCGTGTTGAGCGCCCAAAGATAGATCGGGCCCTCCGGCGGCGCATACCGCCGAGCACCGTTCACCACCTGAGAATGGAGCGCGACATATTCCCACGCGCTGCCGGTCTCTACCTTGCCAGGTCCGGAGTAAGGTCTGGCATAAACGACCTCACGCGAAATCAAGCGCGGGCTGTCGGGCAAACGGGAGTCCGCAACAGGGCGTTGGCGCTCGAGGCAATACAAACCCGCCATCAGTTCGTAGGGGCGCTCCTCCTTGTAGACCGCAACCTCTCCGGGTTGGAGCAGAACCGCACCAGCTTCGAGTACGGGAACCACCCCGTATCCTCGTTCAATGCTGCTGATGATACGAAGCCTTGCCCCAAGTGCGGTGAGTTCCGCCTCGATACTCTCGGATCGAGTACTCTTCTCGGTTTGCGCCGGAATCAGGGTCGTCATGTGGGCTCTCCTTCACCAGAAGGCTGCGGTTGACACCATGTCGAACAGCGAACCGCCGTCTGATGCACACAGAGGCTATCATCGATGACACGGCGGACGAGGATGAATACGGGCGTTTACAGCCGGGCTGAACTGGCGGCAGTCTTCCAGCTTGAACCGTCTGGCTCAAGGGACCGCGACGAGGCGCAAAGCTGTCGCGTGCAATCTGAAGCCTTACTTCGCGGTCATTGCCGCTTCCAATACCCAGCGCCGGTTCGCATGTAGCTTGCATTCTGAGATGGCGCCGGTTTGCTCGGGATCGGGCTTGTCGCCCGCATATGCTCGGAGATCGATCCGGCACTTGGCTGAATGCCACGGCAGCTGCTTACGATTTTCCTCCCAGCGCACCGCGCAAACGCTGCACCTGATCGTTGAGCGCGATCATCTCCTCCACCTTCAGCCCGGAGTTTTCGAGCAGCGCATCGGTGAGGCACGAAGCCTCGCGGCGCAGCCCCTTGCCCTTGGCGGTCATGAAGACCTGCACCTGGCGTTCGTCGACGGGGTTGCGCTGGCGCGAGACGAAGCCGGCCGCCTCGAGCCGCTTCATCAACGGAGTGATCGTGCTCGGCTCGAGCGCGAGCCGGTCGGCGATCGCGGAGATCGTCTGGCCGTCCTTCTCCCACAAGGTGCTCAGCACCAGATATTGCGGATAGGTCACGCCGAGCGAATCGAGCATCGGCTTATAGAGCCGGTTGATCGCGATCGTGGTCGAATAGAGCGAAAAACAGAGCTGCGCATCGAGCGGCAGCGGTTCGCTGGTGGTCTGGGTCATCAAATCCTCACTTCCGAATCAATCTCTTATCACAAAAATACATATCGCGATAAATTTCTGCTGGACAAGGCCGCGATGTGAAGAGTAGTAAACATTTATCGCGATAAATGATATCGCAGCAAATTAAGGAAGGAGACTGATCATGACCAAGTCGAACAAGCTTCTCGCCGCCGCTGCCTCGCTCGCCCTCGGTGCGGCCCCCGCCATCGCCCAGGACAAGACCGGCGAGCCGGTCAAGTCGGTGGTCCTCGTCCATGGCGGCTTCGTCGATGGCTCGGGCTGGATGGACGTCTACAAGATCCTCAAGAAGGACGGCTACAAGGTCACCATCGTCCAGAACCCGACCCTGTCGCTCGAGGATGACGTCGCGGTCACCCGGCGTGCGATCGCTGCCGCCGAGGGCAAGGTGATCCTAGTCGGCCACAGCTATGGCGGCGTGGTCGTCTCCGAAGCGGGCACCGACCCCAAGGTCGCCGGCGTCGTCTACATCGCCGCCTTCGCGCCGGACAAGGGCGAGTCGATCGCCACGCTGATCGCCAACCCCGCGCCGGGTGCCCCGGTGCCGCCGATCCTTCCCCCGCAGGACGGCTTCCTGTTCCTCGACAAGGTCAAGTTCGCGGCTTCCTTCGCCGCGGATGTCCGTCCCGATCTCGCCCAGTTCATGGCGGACTCGCAGGTTCCCTGGGGCCTCGCCGCGCTCGAAGGGAAGGTCAGCAACCCGGCATGGCGGGTGAAGCCGAGCTGGTATCTGGTGGCGAGCGAGGACAAGATGATCCCGCCCGCAGCCCAGCGCCAGATGGCCGCCCGTGCCGGTGCCAAGGTCGAGGAGATCGCGGCCAGCCACGCGCTCTACGTCTCGAAGCCGGCCGCCGTCTCCGCCATCATCGAGAAGGCGGCGAAGGGCTCTGAATAGACCGTCATCTGATCATATTTACTGGCGTCGGCTCCCAGGGGCCGGCGCCAGCTGCATTAAAGGACCGCTTTCGGATCTCGTAAACCGTTAATTCTATGGTGAAAGTGGGGGGCGCATTTCAGCTGGGCGGGTAATCCTCAACACTATGCCCGTTCGAGCGGCCCGATCTCGCGCAAGGCACCATCCGCTATGCGTTGGTAATGCTCCGCCAGCATCTGATGCGTCCGGCGGGCGCAGCTATCATTCGCTGCCTCCGCCATGGCCCGCTCCTGCTTCGCACGGGCCGCATAATATTCGGCGTCTTGCCGGGGGCATTTCTCGTCCCTCCGTTTCTAAAATCCCCGCTCGAAACGAGAATAGGAAATCGACTCGTTGAGGTTCAAGAGGGCGCGCGTTTGTGGGGGACGGCGGCAATCGCACTTGTGGCGTCAACCGAGGATCCGAGAGGCCGGAGGCAAGGCGCGTCTCGGCTTTGGCCAAGGGATCCTTGATACTTGGCCAATGAATGCCCGGGCACCGGCACGAGGGTACTTCGGATCGCCAGTCCCCCTCATGTGAAGGGCGGAGCTACGATCCTAGCCGGCCAACTCCTTCAACGCTGTCTCCGCGTCGACGAGCTTCACCGGATCGATTGTGAGCCGCTCGACCACCAGCTTGCGGCCCTGGACATAGTCCTTGGTCGCGTTGACGCAGTCGAGGGCGATGACGTGGCCGTCCTTCAGGTAGATGACCGAGAAGCTGCGTGCGGCGGGATCGCCGCGCACCACGCTGGCGTCATGCCCGGTCGAAAGGCCGACGGTCTGGAGTTTCAGGTCGTACTGGTTCGACCAGAACCACGGCACCGCGTCGTAATGCGCCTCGACCCCCGCGATGGTCTTGGCCGCGACGGTCGCCTGATCGTTGGCGTTCTGAACCGATTCCAGCCGCACCGGCATATCGTCGGCATAATGATTGGCGTGGAGCGCGCAGTC
>CAYOXO010000154.1:0-9586 GCA_964407945.1 uncultured Stakelama sp. | reverse complement strand
AATCAAGCTAAGTGAACAGCGGCGAGGTCAGCAGCACGACGACCAGGCTCTCCACCATCGCGAGCGACGCGAACCCGAACCCCGCAAGCAGGCCGCGCTTGAGGTGCTGGGCGAACCAGCGCGCCTGAACCAGGCCGAAGACGATCAGCGAGACCGCGCCAACGGCCAGCCCGGTGATCCCCGCCCATAACGGGTGTAGCTGGAGCAGGGTACCGGCCACGCTTATCGTCAGTGCGAACGGCGCGGCGGCATAGCATTGCGCGTAGAAGGGGCGACGCAGCGAATTACGCGTCAGGCCGTGGCGCTGGAGTCGCACCATCCGCGCAGCGAAGATCAGCGGAAACACGCTGAAGATCACCAGCCGCACCAGCAACAGGCTGGTGTCGTCGGTCACCAGTGCCGCCAGCCCGCGCTTGCTCGCGATCAGCGGGCTGTTCCCGACCACCATCAGCTCGATCCCGTGCGCGAGCAGCAATGATAGGAGCAGGAACAGTGGCGGGCGCAGCGTATCGGTATATTGCTGCTCGTCGGACTGGCCGAGTTCGCGATCCGAATAATCCATCATCGCGAGCGGCCGGGTCAGCGCGCGCCATAGCGTGATCGGATAGAAGATCAGCCACGACATGACCTCATAGAGCAATTCGTCGAGCGACTTGAGCATCGCCATGAAATTCATTGCAACGGACCTTTCGCCTTTACCTCGGCATTTCTAGGATCATCATGCGTCGCACAGCAACGACTCGACAAGATTCAAACGCTTACCGTTGGTACAGGAGCATCCCGATGAACCGTTTCAGCGTTCTCGCTGCCGCCGCGATCGCCACCGGCGCCTTTGCCTCTCCCGCGCTCGCGCAGGATATTCCCAGCGACCTGCGCGACATGGTCTATGCCCGCGCGGGCCAGGCCGAGGCCGAATTGCAGCGGCGCGGCTATGTCGCGGTCCGCACCGAAACCGGCAGCGACCGCAGTTGGACCAACTGGTGGAATGCCGATCGCCGCCAGTGCGTGTCGATCGTGACGCGCAATGGCCGCTATGATTCGATCGTCACCGCGCCCGCGCCCGACTGTCGCGGCGGCGACCGGCCGGGACGCCCCGGTTGGGACGATCGTCCCGGGCGCCCCGACCGGCCGGGCTGGGATAACCGCCCCGGCGGCCCGGATCGCCCCGGCCCCAACTGGCCCGGCGGACGCCCGATCTCGCTCGGCCTGATTTGCTTCGGCGAGGGGCAGAAGCCCGCCGCCGCCAACCGCTGGGGCTGGCAGTGGAACTGGGACAGCAACCGCTATGATTTCGGCAACCGCACCGAACTGACCACGCGTCAGTTCGACGCGTCGGTGATGATTCAGCTCTGGGATGGCGGTGGCCGTATCCGCCTGCCGCGCTCGCTGATCCCGCCGATCCATTCGGGCGGCACCTCGCGCGACGGCTGGTGGGATCTCTACGACGTCTATCAGGATCGCGGCCAGATCCGCGCCACCTATCGCCTCAACGGCCCCAACAAGCCGCGCGTGACGATCGATCGGCGCAGCGGCCGCATCCGCATCCAGGGCATCTATAACTACGGCTTCAACGGCAGCTGCGACACGATCGACGGTCGCCAGCACCAGCGCTTCTGATCTGCAAGCCCGGTCGCCGCTCCGTGATGGGCGACGGCCGGGCTTGCAATGTTGGAATTGCGGCGCGACCCTTCGCTCGCTCTTTCTCAGCGTTGAATAGCCCTCGCGCGCGTATGGGGTGCGACTTTTGGGACCTTCCGTCGCCCTCGCGCACGCGTAGGAGTGTGACTTTTGGAACTTTCCGCGCGACGATCAGTCGCCGAACGGCATTTCGATATCGCCCACATAATCGCTGAACCGGGTGAAGCTCGATTCGAACCGCAGCAGCACCTTGCCGGTCGCGCCGTGACGCTGCTTGGCGATGATCAGCTCGGCCAGGCCGAACACACGCTCCATGTCGAGCGCCCAACGGGCGTGATCCTCGAACGTCTTGGGATCGTCGCCCTCGCGCGGCCGCTTGGGCTCGCGCGCCGCGACATAATAATCCTCGCGGAACACGAACCACACCATGTCGGCGTCCTGCTCGATCGAGCCCGATTCGCGCAGATCCGACAGCATCGGCCGCTTGTCCTCGCGGCTTTCGACCGCGCGGCTCAGCTGCGACAGCGCGATCACCGGCACGTTGATGTCCTTGGCCAGCGTCTTGAGGCCGCGGCTGATCTCCGAAATCTCCTGCACGCGATTGCCTTCGCGGTTGTTGCCGCTGCCCTGCAACAGCTGGAGATAGTCGACGATGACCATGCCCAGCTCGCCATTGTGCTTGGACTGAAGGCGCCGGACGCGGCTGTGGAGCGCGCTGATCGTCAGGCCCGCAGTATCGTCGATATAGAGCGGCAACTGCTCCAGGTCCGCCGCCGCCGCGGCGAGCTGAGCGAATTCGGCCTTGCTGATATTGCCCATGCGCAGCGCTTCGGACGCGATCCGCGACTGTTCGGACAGGATACGCAGCGCCAGCTGGTCGGCCGACATTTCGAGGCTGAAGAAGGCGACCTTCGCGCCGATCGACTGTTTCGGCGGGATGCCCAGCCGGATGTCGTCCATCAGCCGCCGCGCGGCGTTATAGGCGATGTTGGTGACGAGCGACGTCTTGCCCATGCCCGGACGGCCGGCCAGGATGATCAGATCCGAATGGTGCAGACCGCCGATCCGGCCATTGACCGAATCGAAGCCGGTGGTGACGCCCGCCACGCCGCCGCCGGCGCTCTGCGCCTTCTTGGCATTCTCCAGCGCGATCTTGGTCGCTTCGTTGAACGTCTTGACGGTGTTGGCGGTGCCGCCGTCAGCCGCGACCTTGAACAGCGCCTCTTCGGCCTTGTCGATCTGCTCGCGCGGATTGACGTCCTCGCTGGTGTCGAGCGCCTTGTCGACCATGTTGCGACCGACCGTGATCAGCTCGCGCAGCAGCGCAAGGTCATAGATCTGTCGCGCGAACTGCCGCGCACCGATCAGGCCCGCGCCCGATCCGGTCAGCTGGGCGAGGTAACCCGGTCCGCCCAGCGTCGCCATGCCCTCGTCCTTCTCGAACAGGGGCTTCAGCGTCACCGGCGTCGCCAGCATGTCGTTCTTCCGCAGCGTCTTGATCGCCTTGAAGATGCGGCCATGCACCGGCTCGAAGAAATGCTGGTCCTGAATGACCTCGACGATGTCGTCGGCCAGACGGTTGTCGATCATCATCGCACCGAGCAGCGCGGCCTCGGCCTCGACATTCTGCGGCAGTCGCGGAGCGGCATCCGTCGAAGCGGTAGGAATCGATGCTAACGTGGCCATGACTTACTCTTCACTCGGTGTTGCGGCGCGGGAACACCGGCGGGCTGTGTAAAACGTGGATGACCAGGAAGCCACCGTACGCCGAGAAATTTAATTTCCGTTTCGGCATGGGATGCGTAGATGGCAGACATGACTGATCCGCGGATCATCGATGTCACGCTGGACGAGCGCACCATCCTGTGGCGCTCGGCCGATATCGAGCAGGAGCGGCGCATCGCGATCTTCGATCTGATCGAAGAGAACAGCTTCGCCCCGCAGCGCGCCTATCCCGATGCCTATGCCGGGCCGTATCGCATCGCTTTGTCGGTGCAGGAAGGGCGGCTTCAGCTCGACATCAAGCGCGACGACGATGCGCTGCTGGAAACGCTGATCCTCGGCCTTGCCCGCTTCCGGCGTCCGATCCGCGATTATTTCGCAATCTGCGACAGCTATTTCCAGGCGATCCGCAACGCCACGCCGGCTCAGATCGAAACGATCGACATGGCGCGCCGCGGCATCCATGACGATGCTGCGCGAACGCTGATCGAACGGCTGGAGGGCAAGATCGAGATCGACTTCGCGACCGCGCGGCGACTGTTCACGCTGATCTGCGTGTTGCACATCAAGGCTTGAGAACTGGGGGACGAAAGCGTTGCGGCGGGGGCTGATTTGGGCCGGGATCATTGCATTGATCCTGGCGATCACGGGCATATTCGGCTGGCGGTTCGCGGTGAACTGGACCCCGCCCCGCGCCCATTATGCCGTGCAGGGCATCGACGTGTCCGATGCCACCGGCCCGATCGACTGGGCAATGGTCAAGGCGCGCGACGTCGATTTCGCCTATGCCCGCGCCACCTCGGGGACGAACAATCGCGACCCCAGCTTCACCGCCAACTGGACCGGCGCGGGTGACGCGCAGATCCGCCGCGGTGCGATCCACGTCTTCTCGCTCTGCGGCACGGCGGAGGAACAGGCCGGCGCCTTTGTCGCAACCGTCCCCCGCGATCCCGACGCCCTGCCCGCCGCGATCGACTTGAGCTTCCACGAGGATTGCCCCGCGCGCCCGTCGCGTGACGTGGTGCTGAGCGAGATCCGCCGCCTCGCCGCGACGATCGAGACGCATAGCGGCAAGCCGACGATCCTGCGCATCGCGCCGGCATTCGAGCAACAATATCAGGTCAGCGGCGCCATCCCGCGCCCGCTATGGAGTACCGGTTTCTACCGTACGCCCGAATATTTCGCCCGGCCCTGGGCAATGTGGCAGAGCAGCACGATCCGCCGTATCGATGGAATCGAACGACCTGTGAACTGGAATGTGGTGGCGCCATGAGCGACGAGATTGCGAAGTCCCTGATCGAGGCAGCGCGCGAAGCCGCACGCAACGCGCATGCGCCCTATTCCAATTTCGCGGTGGGCGCGGCGTTGCTGATGACCGACGGCAGCATCGTCACCGGCACCAATTTCGAAAATGCGAGCTATGGCCTGTCGCTGTGCGCCGAAACCGTGGCCACCGCCCGCGCCAATGCCGAGGGCAAGCTACGTGAGATCGTTGCGGTCGGGATCATCGGCGGGATGATGCGCGGCGGGGTCGCGCACGGCGCCGACCCGATCCGCCCCTGCGGCCGCTGCCGCCAGGTGCTCAATGAGGCCGCGCAGATGGGCGGCCGCGACCTCGCGGTCTATTGCGCAGGGGCCGAGGGGGGTGCCTATGAGACGCACCGCCTGTCCGACCTGCTGCCCCACGCTTTCGGCCCGGCTGACCTCGGGATCGGCGGTTGATCTTGCCGCCCGCCCAATGCCTCGCCTAGAGCTTGGCGATGAGCATTCTTTCCGACCGCTGGATTCGCGAACAGGCTACGCAGCACGGCATGATCGAGCCGTTCGTCGAGGCACAGCGGCGCGAGGGCTGCATCAGCTACGGCCTGTCGTCCTACGGCTATGACGCGCGCGTCGCCGACGAATTCAAGATCTTCACCAATATCGACAGTGCGATCGTCGATCCCAAGGACTTCGCATCGACCAGCTTCGTCGATCGCCAGACCGATGTCTGCATCATCCCGCCCAACAGCTTCGCGCTGGCGCGCACGGTCGAGTATTTCCGCGTGCCGCGCGACGTGCTGGTCATCTGCCTCGGCAAATCGACCTATGCGCGCTGCGGGATCATCGTGAACGTCACCCCGCTGGAACCCGAATGGGAGGGGCATGTGACGCTGGAATTCTCGAACACCACCCCGCTACCCGCGAAAATCTACGCGAACGAGGGCGCGTGCCAGTTCCTGTTCCTCAAGGGGAACGAGCCGTGCGAGACGAGCTACGCCGACCGTGCCGGCAAATATATGGGGCAGCGCGGCGTCACCCTGCCCAGGCTGTGACCCGACGGGCGGGCTCGCACCCGCCCTGCCTTGCCACTAGCCGTACTAGCGCGACGCCTGGCGCGCAGCGTTGTCGATCAGCCGCAAGCCGCGATGCGCGACCAGGTGCGAGGGCGCGACCTCGCCGTCCGCGACATCCATCGCCACCGGATCAAGCGTCAGCACGCGATCATAGACCACCCGCGCCTCTGCATACCGGCCGGTCTTGGCGTACACCGCCGCAAGGTTGAGCAGCACTTCGGGGCGTTCCGGGAAAATCCTGCGCTCTGCCAGCAGCTTGTGCTCAGCGGTCGCATAGTCGCCGCTCTCGATCGCGACCTTCGCATAGGGATCGGCACGAACCTGCGCCTGCGCCGCCGGTGTCAGCGCCAGCGGCGCGGCAAGAACAATTGAGGCAAGGACCACACGCACGACATCTTCTCCTGTTTGTTACAATTCAATGACACAAAAGTGTCACTGATGTTGCAAACCGGCAAGTGCGTATGTTGCACTTTCATGACGCAGATCCGGCGCCAGTCGATTGCGGGCAATGCATGTGCAAGCTCACCTGTTCAGGCGCATGCGGCGGACATGAAAAAAGGGGCGGCCGAGGCCGCCCCTTGATCGGTCCTGATGCGGAAATCCGCGATCAGAAGTCGTTGCGATACTGTTCGTTACCGACGAAGCCGAGCTTCGTGACGGCCGACCGCTTGATCACCGCGAGCACTTCATCAACCGTCTCGTACCGCGCCTGCGGATCGGGCTGGAAGTGCAGCTCGGGCTCCGGCTTCATCTGGACGCTCTGGTCCAGATACTGGCGCAGCGTGAGCAGATCGATCGGGCTGCCGTTCCAGAACAGGTTGCCCTGCGGATCGATCGTGATCTTGTTCTTTTGCGGCTCGACCGGCGGCGGAGCCTGCGGAGCAGTATTCTGAGGCAGATCGACCTTCACCGCGTGCGTCTGTGCGGGGATGGTGACGATCAGCATGATGAGGAGCACGAGCATAACGTCGATCAACGGCGTCGTGTTCATCTCCATCATCGGCTGGCCGTCGTCCTGACCTCCGGCGCTCATTCCCATGATGTGTACTCCTGAACGTTACTGCGCCGGGGCGCCAGGGGTCGGCTGCGAAACGAAGCCAACCTTGACGAAGCCCGCCGTCTGCATCGTGTAGATCACGCCACCGACACAACGGTAGGGCGTGTTCACGTCGCCGCGGATATGCACTTCCGGAATGTCGTCCGGCGTGATGTTCGCACCGAGCCGATCGACGATCGCCTTCAGCTTGTCCGAGCTCTTCTTGAGCAGATCGGCGCTGTTGATCGGCGACATCCCCCAGAAGACCTCGCACTTGCCGTCGGTCGGGCTTCCGCGCACCGCGAGCAGCACGTTCTCCGGCTTGGTCTCGTTCGGTTCGAACGCCACCTTGGGCAGTTCCAGCTCGACCGACTGGATGGCCACCGGGATCGCGATCAGGAAGATAATAAGGAGCACCAGCATAACGTCCACGAGGGGCGTCGTGTTGATGTCCGACATTGGTTTTTCTTCGGCGGAGTCTCCGCCTACACTCATCGCCATTGGCGCAATCCTATCTTTCGCATCCTGTCCCCGGACCTGGGCCCGGAAGGCGGCCGCGCGACCGATGCCGCGCGGCCGTCAAGTCGAATGTCAGGCCTTGGCAGTGGTGGTCGCGACCGGGGGCGCCTTGGGCGCAGCGGCCGGGGCCTTCTTGCCCGCTGCCGGACGCACGCGGCCATCCGAAGCGAGGTAGCCGAGGACGTCGTTCGCGAAGCCGCTCATCTGCTCCTGGATCGCCTTGTTGCGGCGCTGCAGCCAGTTGTAGGCAAGCACGGCCGGAACGGCGACGACGAGGCCGAGCGCGGTCATGATGAGCGCTTCACCGACCGGGCCGGCGACGGTGCCGATCGACGCGTCACCTGCCGCACCGATCTTGATCAGCGCGCGGAAGATGCCGACGACGGTACCGAACAGACCGATGAACGGTGCGGTCGAACCCACGGTCGCGAGGAACGCGAGGCCGCCGTTGAGCTGCGAGTTGATCGAGTCTTCCGAACGCTTGAGCGAGCCGTGCAGCCAGTCATGCGCTTCGATCGGATCGGTCAGTTCCTTGTACTGGTCCTGCGCGGTCAGCGCGTCGTCGACCAGCTGGCGATAGGCCGAGTCCTTCTCGAGCTTCGCTGCGCCTTCGCGCAGGCTGTTGCTGCTCCAGAACGAAGCGCGGACGCGCTTGTACTGGTTGAGGATCTTCTGCTGCTCGAACACCTTGGTGAACAGGATGTAGAGCGAGAAGAAGAGCATCACGGTCAGGATGGTGGCAGTGCCCCAGGCGATCACGCCGCCTTCGTTCATCGCGTGCAGGATGTCGAAGTTGGTGGGCGGCGGTGCAGCGGCGGCTCCGGCGGCGGCTCCAGCGGCGAGGATGGTGGTCAGCATGTTCAGTTCTTTCCCTTGCAAGAAGTATGGTCAGCGCGGGGGCGGCCGACCGGATTCACGTTCAACTACTCTTGGATCTGCCAGCGGAAGCGGAGCGACTTGCGCCCGCCGCCGATTGCGTTTCCGGCAGCGTCGAGCGCGGGCGAATAACGGCCGCGACGCTCGACCAGACGACAGGTCGCCTGATCCAAAGTGGACGAGCCCGACGACGAGCTGACCGTACAAGCCTCGATCCGGCCCTGTGCGTTCACGTTGAACGAGATGCCGACCGATCCCTGCTCGCCGGCGCGCAGCGCGGACGGTGGATAATCGTCGTTGGTGACCCAGCGCGACGGATCGCCCTTGGCCGCAGCAGCCTTGCTGATCACGGGCGGGGGAGGCGGCGCAGGCGGCGCAGGCGGCGCGGGAGGCGCAGGCGGCGTCGGCGGCTGGCTGGGCGGAATCACCGTAGTCGTCGTGATATTCGGCGCCACGCTGGGCACCGGAACCACGGCTGGCGGCACGACGACCGTGGTCGGCGGCGGCGGAACCGGTGTGTCTGGTGGGGGAGGCGGAGGCGGAACCTCCTCAGGCGGGGGCGGTGGCTCTTCGATGTCGAAGACGTCCATCTTCTCCGCTTTTTCCTTGATATATTTGTAAGCGAGGCCGGTTACGAACACGTAACCCAATGCCGCCAGAATGATCGCCACGATCACGCTCGCGACGACACGGCTGCCTCCTACATCACGATCTGCGTAGGCCATTCAGCAACTTAACTCCTTCATTCGGCCGCGCCGTTGCCCGGCACTTTGGCATCTTTATCGGCGTGGCTCGACCCGCGGTCGTTGTATGACCACTGGCAGAGGCGCGAGTCCTATCGCGGCGATTTGCGTGACGCAAACGCTTTGTCGGACGCAATAAACGTATAATCCGCACGTGGCAGAAATATTTCTGTATGGCGCTACCACAATCGCCTACCCTCCCCGCCATGTTTCGAACCTGCTTAATTTCGCTTTCCGCCGCAATTGCCGCGGCTTCGCCGCATTTGTTAACGTCTGCTGAAGCGCAGACGACACGCGGCGTCGCGCAGCCCGCAACGCCCCTCCCGGCCTATGCAGAGATCGCCACTCTTATCCTGGACTCGCCTGCCGTACTCGACGCGCAGGTGCGCAGCGCGACGCGAATCAAGGGTCCGGAGGCCGCGAATGTCGCGCCGGGACGGATCCGCTACTATGTCGAGGCCGATGTACTGGCGCTGATTCGCGCGCCCGGCGCGATGCAGATGCGGGTCGGCTATGTCGTCGATGTCCCGCTCGATGCGCGCGGCAAGGCACCCAAGCTCAACAAGCGGCGCGTGCTGCTCTTTGCGCGTCCCGTTACGGGGCAGCCATCGATGATTCAGCTCACCACGCTCGATTCCCAGCATGACTGGTCACCCGATCTCGACGCGCTGGTGCGCCGCGTGGTTCAGGAAGTGGTGGCGCCCGACGCGCCGCCT
>CAYOXO010000153.1:0-9726 GCA_964407945.1 uncultured Stakelama sp. | reverse complement strand
AGGTCGTGGTCGCGCCGCCGCTTGATCGCGACGAACACGGCGCTCAGCGCGATCAGCATGGTGAGGTAGCCGAGCGCCATGCCCAGCGGGCCGGTCGGCGGATTGTCGCCGAACAATGTGACGATCAGGAAAAGCTGGATGCCCACCACCACACCGGCGATGAGGCCATAGGTCAGGATCAGGCGCTGCATGTCATGTTCCCCTTGTGCGTTCGATGGCGGATTGATCGGTCGCGAACGGAGACCCGGCAATCGCCCAAAGGGGTGATTTGGGCGGTTTCGCCCGAAATCATGTCAGGGCAGCAGCCCGAGTTCGCGGGCCCGCGCCAGCGCATCGGTACGGCGCTGCGCGTCCAGTTTCTCGAACAGCCGCGCGACATGCGTCTTCACCGTGTTGGGCGAGATATCGAGGTTGCGCGCGATCTGCTTGTTGGCATGACCCGCGGCGAGCTCGCGCAGCACCGTCATCTCGCGCTCGCTGATCCCCAGCGACGCCTGCGCCGCCGGATTGCCCTCCGCTCGCGGCGGCGCGGTCGTGCCCATCACCCGCGCGCCGATCAGCAGCCCGAGCGCAAGGAAGCCGCCCGCGACGAGCAACAGATAGAATTCGGTCGAATGCGCCCGCATCAGCCAGCGATAGTCGAGCCATTGCAGCAGCGCCGTGCCGATCGCGAGCAGGCTGCCATAGAGCAGCACCTGCCGCCACCAGCCGTTCGAGGGAAGCCGCATCGCCCGCATGCCCGCGATCATCGCGCGGGGCGAGGCTGGGCGCAACTATGCTGCGAACGGGTGAATGACGGCTCTAGACGCCAACATTCTCCGTGAAGATCCCCAGGATCCCGATCAAAACCGACATCGCGAGGGTGAAGACGACCATGCCGCTCAATGCGAGATTGCCCCCGGACGCGGCGTTCACGGCTATCTGCAGGGGAAAGATGATCCACCCGAGCAGGAAGTACAGAAAGCCCCGCTTGGGATTGAAATCCCAGGTCTTCTTCGGAAGGTTCTTCCGGTCGTAGCATGCCATGAAAAACGCGACGAAAAAGCACAATACGAAGGCGACGCGCCACAAGAGCCCCCAATCCTCCTGCGGAATCCCGGCGATGTAGCGCACGCCCAGTGCCAGAAGCAGCAGGGCGCCAAGGGCGACAGCGCCGATCAGCTTGCGTCGTTTCGAGCTGCTGCGCTTCTCTTTCCGGGGGCGGACCATGGATAAGGTGTAACCATCGAAGTCCTGCCAGGCCAGCGGCTGGTTAAGGTCCGAGATGAGGCCGGTTGCCGCTGGCCTGCTTCTGAATCGTTTTGGCGTCGGAATGGCCGGGAATGGGTGGTTAGCTTCCGTCCGTATGGCCAGTTATCGGACCACGATACTTCAAATCCGGCTCACCAGCTTCCGGTTCACGATCGCTCCATCTAAGCAAACTCGCGTCCACAACTTCGCTGCCCATGTTGGTCACAAAGGAGGCGCGAAGCGCGGCCTTATGACGATCATACTTCGGCAGGTTCGGATTGACGTTATCCGCCAGTATAAGCCACTCCACAAACTGCGCCGCATGAACAGGGCCATCTGGTGGTATGATCTGCGTGACATGCAGCGGCTCACCGCCCTTCGTACATCCGCAAAAGCCCCATACGACGCAAGCGTCGTGCATCAGGGCATCGAAACCCGTTTCGCTCATGTGCCGACATTAACGCGCCCTGCGATGGTCAGCAAAGGGGTTGTGAACAGAACGTCCGCTGCTGGCTCGGCGCCGCCGCCCTGGAACGGCTCAAAATGGGTGGATTTCGGAAAGGCAGGTATCGAACGTGAAAGTCAACAAGCTACCGTCGCTTTACGTTAACTGGCGTCGTTCAGAACCTAGAAGGAGGCGTTACCGTCAATCTTTGATGACGAACTGTCCTTCAGATAAGCGAGGTAGGCTTCTACGGTCGCAATCTCTTCATCTGTTGGGAGGTGTTCTGGCCCCGTATTTCCTTCGTATCGCGCGGCGGATCGTATGTTCGACAAGCGGTTTAGAAGAGAAACGAATAGAGGGTGGACGTTGCCGAGCTTCCCCCATTGGTTAATCGCAGATGAGATAGCACCATGCTTCTTGGATTTGGTGGCGTGCGAACGGTGCATGACAAGTTGGGCCTTGGCCAAAAGTTCGCAGCAACTAAACAGGTTATCGAGAGATGGCCCGCTTAGCCCATGCTCGCGAGCATGTATTGCGGTCAGGAAAAATTCCGATGCCAAGCGAACGAAGTTAGCCGCTTTCGCACGCCCCGCTAAGGCATTAAACGTCACCAGCCAGTCGTTTCCCGGTCCACGGCGCACGATTGTGATATGGCCGCAATTCATCTCCTCATCGATAAGCTCAAATGCTTTCGCTTCGGCGAGATCAGTGAGCATAACCCGCTCACCTTTCTCGACCTCACGCTGAGCTTCAACCAGCATAATACCGCGAACCTCATCGTTGAGGCGGATTTCGTTCGGGGCTTCTTCTGGAAATATCGCCTGTGCCATCAACAACACAAAGTCGTCACCGATAAGCCCGGCAACTCGACGGCGTTCAATCTCCGGCGTGAGCCATATTTCGAAGACGTTCTTCAGGACCGCCTTGCCAAACTCTTCTAGGTCCGGCGAGACTTCGATTGTATCCAGTAGAGTCTCGTCGATCGCTGCTGTATCGACATCGGCAGGCTTGGATGGTGGGGCCGTCATAGCTACTCATTCTACGGCCGCTTTTGGCTACGCAAAAGAGTGACCTGATCGACCGCAATGGGGTCGTTTCCCGCCAGTCCGCTTTCATGACTCCAAGCCCTAGAACAACTCCCCCTGCGCGCCCGCCGGCGGCCTGAACAGGTCGCGACGCAGCGGGATATAGTCCTTGTCCAGCCCGAAGCGTCGCGCGGCGATCTTGAACCGCGTGCGCAGCAGCTCCGCCCATGGACCCTTCCCCCGAAACCGGCTGTGGAAATCGGGGTCGTTGTCGCGCCCGCCGCGGATCGACTGGATCGTCGCCATCACTTTCCCCGCGCGATCCGGGAAATGTTCGTCGAGCCAGGCGCGGAACAGCGGCGCCACCTCATGCGGCAGCCGCACCGGCAGGTAGAAACAGCCCAGCGCCCCGGCTTCCGCCGCCCGCTCCATGATATGCTCGATCTCGTGATCGGTGATCTGCGGGATCACCGGCGACAGCGAGACATAGGTCGGGATGCCCGCGTCGCGCAGCTTCGCCACCGCCGCCAGCCGCCGCTCGGGATGCGGCGCGCGTGGCTCGACCGTGCGGGCGATCTTGGGGTCGAGCGAGGTGACCGACACCATCACCGCCGCCAGCCCGCGCGCCGCCATCGGCGCAAGCAGGTCGATGTCGCGCGTCACCCGGTCGGACTTGGTGGTGATCGTGATCGGGTGGTCGCATTCGGCCAGCACCTCGATACAGCCGCGCGTGATCCGCCACTCGGCCTCGATCGGCTGATAGGGGTCGGTGTTGGTCCCGAACGCGATCGGCTGGCAGACATAGCCGCGCTTGCCCAGCGCCGCGCGCAGCAGGGCAGGGGCGTCGGGCTTGGCGAACAGCTGAGTCTCGAAATCCAGCCCCGGCGACAGATCGAGATAGGCATGGGTCGGCCGCGCAAAGCAATAGATGCAGCCATGCTCGCACCCGCGATAGGGGTTCACTGATCGGTCGAAGGCAATGTCCGGCGACTGGTTGCGCGTCAGGACGCTCTTGGCCTTGTCGATCGCGACGGTCGTGCGCAGCCGCGGCGGTTCGCCGTCGATCCCCTCGCGCGCATCGAGCCAGTCGCCATCGGCCTCCCGTGCGGGCAGGTTGAAGCGGGCGCTCTCGCGATTATGCGTGGCCCCGCGCACGGGGCGGGTCTTAGCCATCCGCCAACGCTAGGCCGGTGGATGGAACATTTCAAGAACAAATGGGCGCGCGCTTCAACTAACCTGCTTCGTCATTCCCGCGAAGGCGGGAATCCATTCTGGCTATCGTCGAGGCAAGAATCGCATCTTCACAGCGAACGGATTCCCGCCTTCGCGGGAATGACGATGGTGATGATCCTATTTCACGTGCGTCGCGGTCCACGCTGCATACCAGTCCATCCACTTCGCCGCGGGGTTGGTCTTGGGCAGGCTCGCCGCGCCGAATCCGTGGCCGCCGCGTTCGATGAAATGCGCCTCGACCGGCACCTTGTGGCGCCGCGCCGCCTCCATCAGGCCGATGCTCTGGGAGACCGGGACGGTCTCGTCGTCCATCGCATGCAGCAGGAACAGCGGCGGCAGCGCCGTGCTTGCCCGCGTGATCAGGTCGAACCGTGCGCCGGCATTCGGCGCCGGGTTGGGGCCGAGCAGGTTGGGACCGGACCGGGCATTGGGGCCGACGGTCGAGAGTTGCGTGACCGGATAGATCAGCCCCGAGAACGCCGGCCGCGCCGATAGCCGGTCGGCGGCGTCCACCGGGCGATAAACCGGATCGTCCGGCCCGACGGTGAGCGTGCCGCCCAGATGCCCGCCCGCGGAAAAGCCGCAAATGCCGAGCTTGGCGGGATCGATCCCGAACTGTGTTGCGCGCGACCGGATCAGCCGCATCGCGCGCTGCGCGTCCTGCAATGGCACTTCGCTGCGGTTGAGCCAGCCCTCCGGGGGCAGGCGATAGGCGAGGACGAAGACGGTGATCCCCAGCGGATTGAGCGCGCGGGCGACGTTCACGCCCTCATTGACCAGGCTGACGATGCCATAGCCGCCGCCGGGAATGACCAAAGCGGCGCGCCCGTCGGGCCGCGATGCGCGGAACACGCCAACATAGGGATTGCGGATGCCCTTCTCCCAGCGCTGCGGCGTGCCGGGCGGAAGCGGGACCGGGAAGCTCGATGCGGTGAATCCCGGCGGCGCGCCGGGCGGCAGGCCGGGCCACAGCATGAAATACTCATGCGGCGGCCAGGGTGGGGTGGGGGCGAAGACCTTGGGTCTGCTCTGCGCGCTGGCCTGTCCAGCGAATCCAAGCGCCGCGGCGCCCCCGATAAATGCCCTGCGGCCGATCGTCGTTACCATGTCACAATGCTAGGGCGGATTGTCGTTCGGGTTCAATCCTCTCCGTGGCGGGGTGGATTGATTGCAGCTGCTACCATCGCCCTTTGCATAGTGGGCGCTGCTCAAATATGGGGGCGCCATTCCCCATGGGGCATTAGAAGGAAGGACAAGGCGTGAAGGACGTTCTCGTAATCGGCGCAGGCGGCGTTTCGTCGGTCGCGGTGCACAAGATGGCGAAGAACCCGGATCTGTTCGGGAAGATCACGCTCGCCAGCCGCCGCAAGTTCAAGTGCGACGCGATCGCCGAATCGGTGAAGGCACGCTTCGGCGTCACCATCGACACGGCTGAGGTCGATGCGGACGATGTCGCGGCGACGAGCAAGCTGATCGAGGCGGTGAAGCCCAATCTGCTGGTCAATCTGGCGCTGCCCTATCAGGACCTCAACCTGATGGACGCGTGCCTCAACACCGGCACCGACTATCTCGATACCGCGAACTACGAGCCGCGCGACGAGGCGCGGTTCCATTATGGCTGGCAGTGGGACTATCAGGATCGCTTCAAGGACGCCGGCCTGATGGCGCTGCTCGGCTCGGGCTTCGATCCGGGCGTCACCAGCGTGTTCGCGATGTACATCAAGAAGCACCTGCTCGACACGATCCGCACGCTCGACATTCTCGACTGCAACGGCGGCGATCACGGCCAGCATTTCGCGACCAACTTCAATCCCGAGATCAACATCCGTGAGATCACCGCGCCCGCGCGGCACTGGGAGAATGGCGACTGGGTCGAGACCCCGGCGCTGTCGTCGCGCCAGGTGTTCGAATTCGATCAGGTCGGCGCCAAGAACATGTACCTCATGTACCATGAGGAGCTGGAGAGCCTGGTCAAGTTCATCCCCGAGATCGAGCGCGCGCGCTTCTGGATGACCTTCGGCGAACAATATCGGACGCACCTGCGCGTGCTGCAGAATGTCGGCCTGACCTCGATCGAGCCGATCCTGTACGAGGGCCGCGAGATCGTTCCGCTCCAGTTCCTCAAGGCCGTGCTGCCCGAGCCCTCGACGCTGGGCACCACGACCAAGGGCAAGACCAACATCGGCGACATCGCGACCGGCACCAAGGACGGCGAAGAGAAGACCTTCTACGTCTATAACGTGTGCGATCACGAGGACGCGTTCGAAGAGACCGGCAACCAGGCGGTGAGCTACACCACCGGCGTTCCGGCGATGATCGGCGCGGCGCTGATGCTCAACGGCACCTGGAAGGGTGAGGGCGTGTTCAACATCGAGCAGTTCGATCCCGATCCCTTCATGGACATGCTCAACCAGCACGGCCTGCCCTGGCAGGTCCATGAGCTGCCCGAGCCGCTGAAGTTCTGATCGCATGAGCACGGACACGCGCGCAGCCCCGCCGGTCATGTCGACCAAGGCCGGCGATCCGGGCGCTTTCGCCCGGTTCGACCTGTCGCGCGTGCCGTCGCCCTGCTTCGTCGTCGACGCGGCGGCGGTCGAGCGCAACCTTGCGACCATCGCCGATGTCCGCGACCGGGCTGGGGTGAAGATCCTGCTCGCGCTCAAGGCCTTCTCGATGTGGTCGCTCGGCGACCTCGTCGGCAAATATCTCGATGGCGTCGCGACGTCGGGCCTTCACGAAGCCAAGCTCGCCGCCGATCACTATCACGGCGAAATCGCCACCTATTGCTCGGGCTACAAGGCCGCCGACATGGCGGAGGTCTGCCGGATCTCCGACCACGTCATCTTCAACACCCCCAGCCAGCACGAAGCAATGAAGGGCGAACTCGCCGCCGCCCGCGCGCGCGGCGAGACCTTCGACGTCGGCCTGCGCCTCAACCCGATGCATTCGGAGGGTGAGGTCCAGAAATACGACCCCGCCCAGCCGCACAGCCGCCTCGGCTTCCCCGCCGACCAGCTGGCACCTGAGCATTTCGAGGGTGTCGACGGCATCCATGTCCATTCGCTGTGCGAGCAGGATTTCCCGCCGCTGCGCCGCACCTGGGAAGCGCTGCGTCCGCGCCTCGCCCCGTATCTCGGCCAGCTCAAATGGCTCAATTTCGGCGGTGGCCACCACATCACCCGCGCCGATTACCAGCGCGACGACCTCGTCTCCTTCCTTCAGGAAGTCCGCGCCGAAACCGGGCTTGAGGTGATCCTCGAGCCGGGCGAGGCGATCGCGCTCGACACCGGCATCCTCGTCGGCGAATTCGTCGACATCTTCGACAACGGCATGCCGATCGGCGTGGTCGATATCTCGGCCACCTGCCACATGCCCGACGTGATCGAGGCGCCGTACCGTCCCGCAATGCTGGGCGAGGGCGGCGACGTCCTGGTCCGCCTCGGCGGCCCGTCGTGCCTTGCCGGCGATATCCTCGGCGATTTCCGCTTTCCCGAGCGCCCGGTGCCCGGCCAGCGCTTCGCGTTCCTCGACCAGGCGCACTACTCGATGGTCAAGACCACGACCTTCAACGGTGTTCCCTTGCCCACCATCGCGCTGTGGGACAGCCGCAGCGACGACCTGCACATCGTGAAGTCGTTCGGCTACGAAGATTTCGAGGGCCGGTTGTCCTGAGGCGGGCAGGGGTGCTAGGCGCCCCGCCATGCTGAACCTTTCCGCCATCACCGTCCGTCTCGGCGGCCGCGTCATCATCGACCGCGCCAGTGCCGCGCTGCCGCCGCGCGGCCGTATCGGCCTTGTCGGCCGCAACGGCGCGGGCAAGTCGACCCTGGTCAAGGTGATCGCCGGCCAGATCGACCCGGACGAGGGCAGCGCCGACATGCCGCGCGGCGCGCGCATCGGCTATGTCGCGCAGGAAGCGCCCGCCGGAAAGACCACGCCGTTCGAGGCTGTGCTCGCCGCCGATACCGAGCGCGCCGCGCTGATGGACGAGGCCGAAGGGCTCGAAGATCCCGACCGGCTCGGCGAGATCCATGAGCGGCTCGGCGCGATCGACGCCTATTCCGCCCCATCGCGCGCCTCGCGCATCCTCGTCGGCCTCGGCTTCGACGAGGACGCGCAGCACCGCCCGCTCGACAGCTTCTCGGGTGGCTGGCGCATGCGCGTCGCGCTCGCGGCGCTGCTGTTCAGCCAGCCCGACCTGCTGCTGCTCGACGAGCCGTCGAACCACCTCGATCTCGAAGCGGTGCTGTGGCTCGAGGACTTCCTCCAGTCCTACCCGGCGACGATCGTCATCGTCAGCCACGAGCGCGATTTCCTCAACAATGTGGTGGACCACATCCTCCACCTCGATCGCGGCAAGCTCACCCTCTATCCCGGCGGCTATGACAGCTTCGAGCGCCAGCGCGCCGAGCGTCAGGCCCAGCAGGCCGCCGCGCGTGAGAAGCAGCTCGCCGAGCGAGCCAAGCTCCAGGACTATGTCGCGCGCAACTCCGCCCGCGCCTCGACCGCCAAGCAGGCGCAGTCGCGCGCCAAGGCGCTCGCCCGCATGCAGCCGATCGCCGCCGTGGTCGACGATCCCACGCTGGCATTCGGCTTTCCCGACCCCGATCCGTTGCGTCCGCCGCTGATCACGCTCGATCACGCCAGCGTCGGCTATGACGGCAAGCCGATCCTTCAGCGGCTCAACCTGCGCATCGACCCGGACGATCGCATCGCGCTGCTCGGCCGCAACGGCAACGGTAAGACCACGCTGGCGCGCCTGCTCGCCGCGCAACTCACCCCGATCGACGGCGACAAGGCCGCCTCGGCCAAGATGCGCGTCGGCTATTTCACCCAGTATCAGGTGGAGGAGCTGCACAGCGACGACACGCCGTTCGATCACATGCAGCGGCTGATGGAGGGCGAGAAGCCGTCCTTCGTCCGCGCCCAGCTCGGCCGCTTCGGCTTTGCCGGCGACAAGGCGATGACCAAGGTCGGCAAGCTGTCGGGCGGCGAGCGCGCGCGGCTGGCGCTGGCGCTGATCACCCGCGATGCGCCGCACATGCTGATCCTCGACGAGCCGACCAACCACCTCGACGTCGATTCGCGCGAAGCGCTGATCCAGGCGCTGACCGCCTATACCGGCGCGGTGGTGATCGTCAGCCACGACCGCCACATGATCGAGATGACCGCCGACCGCCTCGTGCTGGTCGATCAGGGCACTGCCAAGCCGTTCGACGGCAATCTCGACGACTATATCGCGTTCGTGCTCGCCAAGGAGCCCAAGGGCGCTTCGACGGCGGAGGCCAAGGCCAACCGCAAGGACGCCCGGCGCGAGGCCGCCGAGGCGCGTGAGAAGGGCAATGCCCTGCGCAAATCGGCCAAGGCGGCGGAGGCCGAGATGGCCAAGCTCGGCGAAAAGCTCAGCGCCATCGACCGCGCGATGTTCGATCCCGCCACCGCCGCGCCCGATCTCGCCAAGCTCACCATGACCGAGCTGATGAAGCAGCGCGGCGCCGTGGCCAAGGCGATCGAGGCGGCCGAAGCCGCGTGGGTGGAGGCCAGCGAGGCGCTTGAGGCACTGGCCGCCTAGATTCCTCTCCCTTGCAGGGAGGGGAGCCCTGTTTCCGATCCACTCCGGGAATCTCGACTCGGCGCGTGCACTCGCCCGCCGCTCGCCTCTACTTTGTCGCCATTCCCGCCCTGAACGCGGAATCGCGAAATGCCAGCCGACGCAACATCGACCGCTACTTGTTGCACTTTGCAAATTTCACAACGCCGGCCGGAACGCGTTTTCCCGGCCGCAATCGATTG
>CAYOXO010000152.1:0-9905 GCA_964407945.1 uncultured Stakelama sp. | reverse complement strand
AATTCCCGGAAACTTTATTATTATCTGGTTAATGCCGATCTGTATCCCGAGGTGCACTTCGTCTATCCGGTGCACCTGAACCCGAACGTCCAGGAGCCGGTCCGGAGCATTCTGGCGGGAGTTGCGAACATCCACCTGATCGAGCCGCTCGACTATCAGCCGTTCGTCTATCTGCTGAAGAACTGCCATCTGGTCTTGACCGACAGCGGGGGCATTCAGGAGGAAGCGCCCAGCCTGGGCAAGCCCGTGCTGGTGATGCGTGAGGTGACCGAGCGTCCCGAAGCCGTCAACGCCGGCACCGTACGCCTGGTCGGCGCGCATCGTGACCGGATTTTCGCCGGTGTGCGGGAATTGCTCGACGATCCCGAAGCCTATCGGCAGATGTCGAGGGCACACAGCCCCTATGGCGACGGCAAGACGAGCGAAAAGATTATCGAGATTCTGGGGGCTGATTGATGAATACGAGCACGGTCTGCGTCGTCGGTTTGGGATATATCGGCCTGCCCACGGCAGCGCTGCTGGCCAGCTGCGGCCATCAGGTCGCCGGGATGGACGTCAATCCCGACGTGGTGGAAACGATCAACCGCGGCGAGATCCATATCGTCGAGCCGGATCTCGACGCCTTCGTGCGGTCGGCGGTCGCGAATGGCCGGCTGAAGGCGTTCAACACGCCGCAGCCCGCCGATGTGTACATGCTCTGCGTGCCCACGCCGTTCCACGAAGGCGACGGGATCCCGCAGCCCAATATCGACTATGTGCTGGCGGCGGCGCGCAGCATCGCTGGGCTGGTGAAACCAGGTGACCTGATCATCCTGGAATCGACCTCGCCGGTGGGTACCACGCGTGAGCTGGAGACGGTGCTGCGCGGCGAGGGTGTCGATGTGGACTCGCTTCGCATCGCCTATTGCCCGGAGCGCGTGCTGCCCGGCAAGATCATGACCGAGCTGGTCGAGAATGACCGTGTCATCGGCGGCCTGACCCCGGAAGCGACCGAAGCCGTCAGCGAATTCTACCGCACCTTCGTTCGCGGCGCTGTGCTCAAGACGAATGCGCAGACCGCGGAAATGTGCAAGCTGACCGAAAACAGCTTCCGCGACGTCAACATCGCCTTCGCCAACGAGCTGTCGGTGATCTGCGCGAAAGAGGACATCGACGTCTGGGATCTGATCGAGCTGGCGAACCGCCATCCGCGCGTCAACATCCTGCAGCCGGGCGTGGGCGTCGGCGGACATTGCATCGCGGTGGATCCCTGGTTCATCGTCGCGCGCGACCCCGACAATGCGCGCCTGATCCGCACCGGCCGGGAGGTCAACAACCACAAGGCCGAATGGTCGATCGACCAGATCAAGATCGCCGCCGCGGATGCCTCTGCCCGGCTCGATCGGAAGCCGCGCATCGCGTGTCTCGGACTGGCCTTCAAACCCGATATCGACGATTTGCGTGAATCGCCCGCGGTGCATGTCGTGCAGAGCCTGCACGCACAGGGCTACGATATTCTGGCGGTCGAGCCCAATATCCACACGCATCCGAAGTTCGAGCTCGCGACGCTGGAAACCGCGCTGGAAACGGCGGATGTCCTGGTCTTCCTGGTGAAGCATCGCGAGTTTCTCGAGCTGCCCGCCGCGCTCCCCAGGGGCGATGCGATGACGGTGCTCGATCTGTGCGGTGCGCGCGCGGCGTAACCGCATGGGGCGGCCCGTCGCCAGCAAATGGGGGATGAAGTGAAGATCGTCATTACGGGTGCGAGCGGCTTTGTCGGGCGGCAGCTCGTGCCGCTCCTGCGCGCGCGCGGCGCCGACCTGCTGTTGGCGGGCCGCGATGCCGAAGTGCTGCAGCGACTGTTTCCGGACCTGCCGAGCTGCGACTATGCAAGCCTGCCCATACGTGCTGCAGGCTATGATCTACTGGTCAATCTCGCGACGCGGAACAACGACCAGGCTGTGAGCCTGGACGAATTCCGGCAGGTCAATGTCACCCATTTGACATCGACCTATCAGGCTGCGGCGGCGGCGGGCATCGCCCGTTTCGTCGATATCTCGTCGCTGCATGCGCTCGATGAAGGCAATCGCTCACCTTACGCAGTGTCGAAGCGCGAGGGGACACAGGCGATCGCCGCACAGACCGGCCCCCGGATCCAGACCGTCTACCTCGCCGCGGTGTATGGCGAGCACTGGTCCGGCCGGCTGGCGATCCTCAACCGCCTGCCGCGCTTCCTGGCGAGGCAGGCCTTCCTGGCGCTGGCAGCGCTGAAGCCGACGGTGAACGTCGCGAAGCTGGCCGATCATCTGATGGACCGCGACGAAGCGGACCAAGTGCTGCTGACCGACGGGCAGGCCGACAACTGGGTCTATCGTTTCGTGACCCGCGCGCTGAATCTGGTCGCGGGCGTGGGGATTCTGCTGGGGCTTTCCTGGCTTCTGCTCGGCCTTTGGCTTGCGATCCGCCTGAACTCGCCGGGGCCGGGGCTGTTCGCTCAGGCGCGCGTTGGCCGTCACGGACAGGTTTTCACCTGCTACAAGTTCCGGACGATGGCCGTCGGTACCCGTCAGCTTGGCACGCATGAGGTCTCGGCGAGCGTGATCACCAGCCTGGGCAGGGTCCTGCGCGCGACCAAGCTCGACGAGCTGCCTCAGGCGTGGAACCTGTTGCGCAACAATATGAGCCTGATCGGCCCGCGCCCCGGTTTGCCCGTGCAAGAGGCGCTTACGGCGGCACGGCAGGCCCGTGGCGTGTTCGATCTGACCCCCGGGATCAGTGGACTGGCGCAGGTCAACGGGATCGACATGTCGGATCCGGTGAAGCTGTCGATCTGGGATGCCCGCTATGGCGCGCTTCAGTGCCTCACGCTGGACCTCAAGCTGATGCTTGCCACTGTGCGGGGCGGCGGGCAGGGCGACCCGGCCCAAGGTTCGCTGGCCAAGAACTAGTTCAATCTGCGACGGATCCCGATGCGTATCTTGCTGCTCACTTTCTATTATCCGCCCGATCTGTCCGCGGGTGCATTCCGGACCGGCGCGCTGGTCCAGGCGCTGAAGCAGTTGGGCGTCGCCGATCTGCAGGTGAACGTCGTCACCACACTGCCAAACCGATACAAGTCGTTCACGCAAGAGGCCGCCGAGCTGGCCGAAGAGGCGGGCGTTACCGTTCGACGGATTGCGTTGCCCCCGCACAAGAGCGGGATGCGCGACCAGACCAAGGCGTTCATCCATTTCGCGCGCGGCGCGCTGCGCGAAACACGCGGGCAGAATTGGGATATCGTGATTGCGACCTCGTCGCGCCTGATGACCGCGGCCCTTGGTGCGCGGATCGCCCGGCGGGCCGGCGCTCCCCTGTATCTCGACATCCGCGACCTCTTCACCGACACCATCGGCGACGTTCTGGGCAACGGCATCCTTCCGTCCACGCTGCTGCCGGTTCTGCGCGCGGTCGAAGCCCGCACCTTCCGCTCCGCCGCGAAGATCAACATCGTGTCTCCGGGCTTCGAGGAACACCTCAAGCGAGTCGCGCCAAATCAGGTGTGCTCGGTGCTTCCCAATGGCATCGACGATCCCTTTCTCGAAGCGAGCTATGCGAAGCCTGATGTGCCGCAGACCCCGACGCTGCTCTATGCCGGGAATATCGGCGAAGGGCAGGGGCTCGAACGGATCGTCCCGGAGGCTGCGCGCAAGCTGGCCGGGCGAGTGCGATTCCGCATCGTCGGCGACGGCGGCCGGCAGGCCCGGTTGCTCGCGGCGCTGGATGGCATGCCGGCATCCGCAGTCGAGTTGCTCCCGCCCGTGCAGAGGGATCGGCTGATCGCCGAATACAGGGACGCGGATATCCTGTTCCTCCATCTCAACGACTATGCCGCGTTCGAGAAGGTCCTGCCCTCCAAGATCTTCGAATATGCCGCGACCGGGAAACCGATCCTGGCGGGGGTGAAGGGGTATGCAGCGCAGTTCCTGAAGGAACATGTCGTTGGCGCAGAGGTCTTCAACCCGACCGATGCCGCGCAGATGGTCGAATCCTTTGAGCGGCTGATGGCCGGACCCAGAAGCTATGATCGGTCGGCATTCATCGCGAAATTCTCGCGGCGCGCGATCATGCGCGAATTTGCCGAGGACGTGGTGCGCGTCGCTGCGGCACGCGGGCGTACAGCCTGATCGCTGACTGTCGCTTCGCCACTGTCGCCCGTGTATAGCCGGTGCCGATGACTCCCGGTGAGGCGCTGACCCGCTATTTCGATCGAATCTATCCGGCGCGCGAAGATCGCCGCGCAGGTTGGTCGCGCACGGGGGAGGGGAAACGGGCGGATTTCGTACGGGGCGTACTCGAACCGGCTTTGGCTGACGGCAGGGGAAGCATTGCGGATGTCGGGTGCGGCGACGGCGCCTTTCTGGCCAGCATACTTCCGCCCGGGCACTATACGATCCACTTGTCCGATCTCAGCGAGACGATGCTCGATCGCGCGCGGCTGACACTTGCACCCTTCGGCGAGATCCGCGTGCACTGCGGTGACAGCA
Organism: uncultured Stakelama sp.; assembly: GCA_964407945.1. Taxonomy (GTDB): domain Bacteria; phylum Pseudomonadota; class Alphaproteobacteria; order Sphingomonadales; family Sphingomonadaceae; genus Sphingomonas. The sequence continues at coordinate 5,403 of CAYOXO010000152.1, read as the reverse complement.
TCGATCCGAGCGTGATGCCGCAAGCCGATATCCTGATCGCGATCGGTGTCCTCGACTATTGGCGCGACTGGGACGATCGCCTGGCGATATTGGCTGCGCGGCGGGACGCGCTGGTCATCCTCTCGCTCCCGGCACCATCGGCGCGGCAATGGCTGCGCTCGCTATGGCTCGCCGTCCATGGCCTGAGCGTTCGCTGGTTTCGCAAGGCGGTTGTCGAACGCCGGCTGGAATCCCTGGGCCGGCGGTTTCGGCTCGAGCGTGTCGCCGAAGACTGGATGATCGTGCTGTGGCCCGATCAGGAGGCGCCGCGCGCGGACAAGACTGCGGGGATTGTCCGCGCCAGCACGATCATGTCGAAACCTAGCGAGCGCCGACGAACATAGAAGCAATCAAGCATCGCCATCTGGCGAAGCGTGAGATTGTCCCGTCCCATCACTTGCCAGAGCCCCGTCAGGCCCGGCCGCACCGTGCGCCGGATCGCGCGCGCTCTGGCCGGCAGCAGCGCTGCGATCTCCGGGGGCAGCGGGCGGGGGCCGACGAGCGCCATGTCGCCCCTCGCGACGTTCCAGAGTTGCGGCAGTTCATCGATACTGGCGCTGCGTATCCAGCGCGCACGCCGCCCGATCACACGCGGATCAGGGCGGATGCGGCCATGGGATTGCCATTCGGCCAGGCGATCCGGACAGGCGAGAGCAGCCTGGAGTCGAGCCGCGCCATCTTCATACATCGTCCGAATCTTGAGCATCTCGAAATGCTCGCCGCCTTGTCGTTCCCGGACCGAGCGGATGATCAGCGGGCCTGGAGATCGGGCCCGGATGACCAGTGCTGCGGCAACGATGAGCGGCAGCAGGACAAGGAGCAGGGTGATCGCCGTGGCGCGCTCGGCAAATCCGATCAGCATGCCATACGAATACACTGGAATGCTTCCGCCGCACCACAGGAGATCGCAGCGCCGCGCAGGCGCGCCAGGCGCTCGACATTCTCAAGACTGGCGTGATGTGGCGCGTCCCGTAACTGGCTGCTGTGGTGGCTCAATGCGGCGAGCTTGAGCGGCAGCCACGCTTCGATATCGACGTAGAAATTGGGCGTGAAGCTGCTGCCCCAGCAGAGTTGGGGCTGGTCATAGATCAGCACGGTCGGGACGAAGTGTTTCTCATGCCGCAGATGTGGCCGGCATGCCGCGATACCGGCCCTGTACACAATGTCATGGTCCTGATTGTAGGATGACGCGGGGAGCAGCAGCATCGATGGCCTGAACGCATCGATGGAAAGGTGCGCCGTGCGCTCGATCTTCGTGACCAGATCGATCATCGGCAGTTGATCGAGGCGCATATGGATGTCCGGATCCTCGAAGAGAATCTCGAAATTCTGTACGCCAAGTTCCTTCAGGCCGGCGATCATTTCGCCCTTGCGGTCGCTCCCTCGGGCAACGCCATGCTGTTGTCGATACTGCCCGATGTCGGCGTTGGAGACGATGATGACGGCGACTTCATGTCCCGCCTCAATCGCCTTGGCCATCAACCCCGCACAGCCAAAGATCTCATCGTCGCAATGGGGAGCGATGACCAGAAGCCGTTCGCGTTCATTTCGGGAAAAGAAGCTCACCTGAAGCGTTTAGACAAGCGCAGGGCCCTTTGAAAGAGGCGCCGGGCCAGGAAATTGGTCGAAGAGCTTGCGGTTTTTACTTGCCGCCTTGCGTTGCATGGGCGGGGGCGATCGGGCTAGCCGATCGGCCGGAATGAGTGATCCAAAGGCGGGCTTTGTAAACGCCGTTCTGGCATATCTTCCGGCCAGAATGCGCCGGTCACGGACGGAACCGGATCTGGGCCCCGATGCGTCGTTCGCGCAAATAATAAGGGCGGCAACTTCGCAGTTGCCGCCCCAGCATTCGATTAACCGTCGAGCTTAGTTGCTGTCGGGCGTATCGTCTTCGTCAACGAGGACGAGCACGCCACCGATCACCGCAGCAACCGCGAGCAGCGGAATCAGGAAGCCGCCGGCGTCCTTGTTCGACTTGCCAGCGGTAGTCGAAGCGCGGACCGATTCAGCCGACGAAAGCGACAGCTTCGAAGCGGCAGTCGACGCGACCGCAGGCGACACTGCAAGCGAAACGGCCGCCGCGGCCATCATCATCTTCGCCAATCGCATGAATGTACTCCCTTTTTCATATCTCAGAGTTTCTTGCCGATGCCTTCTGGCATAACCGAAGCGCGCCTGCAACCGATAACCAACCATCGCCACCACACTGTGACAGACCGTTGCGTCAACACAACACCCGTCACCAGCATTCGTTCCGACGGCCGCATCCATTTGTAACCGCCCGGATTTCGCTCTCTATACCGCAGTGCACATAAGCGGCCAAGCGTTAACGGCGCCCTACCGAACCGTTCGTCTGGAGGATCCAACGCTCGGTGCCTTCGAAGCCCATCGCCGTCAGCCGCCCGCTGGCATAGGCGCCGGTGTCGATGCCGATTCGGCTGACCCGTTCCTCGACTTCGTCGGTGATCGTGTGGCCATGTACCACGATCTTCTCGAACGGGATCTCGTGGTTGAGGAACTCCTCGCGAATCCAGCGCAGGTTGCCCGGCTTCTGCTGGTCGAGCGGTACGCCTGGGCGTACCCCGGCATGGACGAAGACGTAATCGCCCAGGACGATCATGTCCTCGAACCCGGACAGGAATTCGACATGCGTCGACGGCACGTGTGTGCGCAGCATCTCCAGCAGCTCGGGATAGTCGCAGGCGCTATAGTCCGCTTCGGCGACGCCATAGCTCAGGATAGTCGGCTTGCCCCCGATCCGCACGAAGAAGGGCAGCGCCTTGGGGTCGCCTTGCAGCGACTTCAGGAACACCTCTTCGTGGTTGCCGAGCAGGAAGCGAATCCTGTCCGACCCCTGGCCCAGGTCCATCAGGCGCTGGACGACCTGCGCCGAGCTGGGCCCGCGATCGATCAGGTCGCCGAGAAAGATGACGGTCGTGTCGGCGTCACTGCGGCTGGCATTGTCTGCCTCCATCTGCGCGAGCAGGTCATCGAGCAGGTCGAGTCGGCCATGGATGTCGCCGACCGCATAGACACGGGTGCCCGCAGGCAGCGTGCCGATCGGGCGTACCGATTCAGCTGGCGATGGCGAGAATTTGGAGAGGAGGCGGCGAAGCATGGCAATCGGTTCGTTCTGGGCGTTCGCGATAGCCGCTGTTTGCTTTTCCTGGCAACCGCGATCGTCCAATAGGGAGGGATGAAGCACCTATCCAAGCGATCGGCCCGTGCAATGTGGGTTGCCCTGCTCCTCTTCGCCACCCCTGCGTCAGCGCAGAAGGATGCGAATATCGAGATGTTGCGGACGGCCGACATGCGGCTCGCGACGATTGGATATCGGCTCAGCGTGGGCGCGGCGGCGTTGTGCGACCGGCAGGAACCCGGGCTCGGGTTCCAGCTCCATACGCTCGCTCAATATGATCCGGCGGCGCGCGATCGGATTCGCGCGCATTTCGGTTTTGCCGGCAATGTCGCGGTGGAAGGGGTGGTCCCGGGCAGTGCGGCGGAGCGCGCGGGTCTGCGCCAGGACGACACCATCGCCGCGATTGGCGGCGTGGCGATTCCCGAAGATGCGTCCGGCCCGGCATCGACCGCGCAATATGCTGCGCTCTATGACGCCATTGCCGCGCTTCCGCCGAACCACCCCGTCGATGTGACCGTCGTCCGGGCAGGCGAGCGGAAGAGCCTACAGATCGTGCCCGTCCCGGCTTGCCGCACCCGGTACGAATTGCGCATCGCCGACAATTTCGATGCGCTTGCCGATGGGAAGCTGGTCCAGATCACCTCGAAATATCTGGACGAGACGCCGGAGGCGCTGCTGCCCGCACTGCTCGCGCATGAGCTGTCGCACAATATCCTGCGTCATGCCGCGCGCCTGGAGGCGGTCGGGGCCCAGTTCGGCATGATGTCCGGCTTCGGCCGCAATGTCGGCTTCTTCCGCCAGACCGAGATTCAGGCGGACATCCTCGCCGTGCATCTGCTGGCGCGCGCGGGCTATGATCCGGCGATTGCCGTCCGCTTCAGGCGCGAAATGGGGCCGAAGCAGCTTGCGGGGATGGTCCGCAGCCGTTCGCACCCCTCGTCCAGGGACCGGATCGCGATCGCGGAGGCGGAGGTGGCAAAGATCGCCGCGGCCGGCGGAAACGTGCCGCTTCCTGCCTTTGTCGCGGAACGGGATGCCCCGCTCGACGGAAACTGGCGCCCGTTGCTGCCGCGCTGAGGCTCAGCGATAATAGTCGCGATACCAGTCGACGAACGCCTTCACCCCTTCGCGGACCGGCGTCTCCGGCACGAAGCCGACCAGCGCGCGCAGCAGATCGGCGCTGGCATGGGTCGCGGGCACGTCGCCCGCCTGCATGGGCAGGAAGTTCTTCTTCGCCTCGGTCCCCGTCGCCGCCTCCAGCGCGGCGATATAGTCCATCAGCGGCACCGGGCTGCCGCCGCCGATATTGACGCTGCGGAATGGCGCCACCGGCGACAGGCTGTCCGCCGCCGAAACCGGCTCGCTCCCCGGCACCGCGTCGATCAGCGCCACCAACGCTGACACCAGATCCTCCACATAGGTGAAGTCGCGTGCCATCTTGCCATGGCCATAGACGTCGATCGCCTCGCCCGCCGCCATCGCCTTCATGAACTTGAACAGCGCCATGTCGGGCCGCCCCCACGGGCCATAGACGGTGAAGAAGCGGAAGAAGGTCAGCGGGATGCCATAGAGATGCGCATAGCTGTGCCCGATCAGCTCGGTCGCGCCCTTGGTCGCGGCATAGAGGCTCATCGGCGTCTGCGTCCGCTGCGTCTCGGCGAACGGCATTTCGGTGTTCGCGCCATAGACCGAGCTGGTCGATGCGGCCAGGAAGTGGCGCACCGGATTGTGCCGCGCCAGCTCGAGCAGGTTGAACGTCCCCGTCACATTGGTCGCGACATATTCGTCCGGATGGTCGATCGAGTATCTTACCCCCGCCTGCGCGGCGAGGTGGATCACCGTATCCGGCGCGAACTCGCGCCACACCGCGCCCAGCGCGTCCGCCTCCTCGATCCCCAGCCGCGCGAGCCGGAAGCCCGGCGCCTCCTTCAGGATCGCGGTCCGTGCCTCCTTGAGCGACACGTCGTAATAGGCGGTGAAATTGTCGATCCCCAGCACCTGCGCGCCCGCATCCAGCAGCCGCCGTGCGGTGTGGAAGCCGATGAACCCGGCGGACCCGGTGACGAGGATGCGGCGATCGGCCAGGCTGGCGGTGGGGCTGGTCATGGTCATGTCCTAAGCGAGGTGCCGTTACACCCCCGTTAAGTCCAGTGTTTTGAGCGACCTTGCCACCGGCCCGCTCCCCCCCCCGGCCACCCAGGGCCTGTATGCTAGGGGTGGCCGGG
>CAYOXO010000151.1:0-9906 GCA_964407945.1 uncultured Stakelama sp. | reverse complement strand
CAGCAGCAGGCGGTTGGAGACGAGGTCGTACACCCCTTCGAACGTGCCGCCCATCCCGACCGGCCAGGTCATCGGCGCAACGTCGAGCGCGAGCAGGTCGGCGATCTCGTCGAGCGTCTCGAATACCTCGCGGCCTTCGCGGTCGACCTTGTTGACGAAGGTGATGATCGGAACGTTGCGCAGGCGGCACACTTCGAACAGCTTGCGCGTCTGGCTCTCGATGCCCTTGGCGACGTCGATCACCATCACCGCCGAGTCCACCGCGGTCAGCGTGCGATAGGTGTCTTCCGAGAAATCCTCGTGGCCCGGCGTGTCGAGCAGGTTGAAGGTCACACCGTCGCGCTCGAAGGTCATCACCGACGAGGTGACCGAGATGCCGCGCTGCTGCTCGATCTTCATCCAGTCCGATCGTGCGCGCCGCGCCTGGCCACGCGCCTTGACCTCACCGGCGAGATGGATCGCGCCGCCGAACAGCAGCAGCTTTTCGGTCAGCGTGGTCTTGCCGGCATCGGGGTGGGAGATGATCGCGAAGGTGCGGCGACCTGGAATCACATTCTCGGGCATCGCGGCCCTCTAGCGGGAAGTGGCTCGCGAATCGAGTGTTTCGCAAACGGAAACGATCGCTTTCGAACGTTGCCCTTTTGCGACTCGGGGAGCGGTGTCATGTTCCGGCTGCGCCACGTTCTTCGCGAGGCGATCCAGCCAGGGAAGCGAACCGATGAGCACCATCACGACCAGCGACGGCACCGAAATCTTCTACAAGGATTGGGGGCCGAAGGACGCGACCCCGATCGTCTTCCATCACGGCTGGCCGCTCAGCGCGGACGACTGGGACAATCAGATGCTGTTCTTCCTCCACAAGGGCTATCGCGTGATCGCGCATGATCGGCGCGGACACGGCCGCTCGTCCCAGACCTGGGAGGGGAACGAGATGGACACCTATGCCGCCGACGTCGCGGCGCTGGTCAAGGCGCTCGACCTGAAAGGCGCGATCCATATCGGCCATTCGACCGGTGGCGGCGAGGTGGCGCATTATGTCGCGCGCGCCGAGCCGGGGCGCGTTGCCAAGGCGGTGCTGATCGGCGCGGTCCCGCCGGTGATGGTCCAGAAGGAGGGCAATCCCGAGGGTCTGCCGATCGAAGTGTTCGACGGCTTCCGCGAGGCGCTCGTCGCCAATCGCGCGCAATTTTACATCGATGTGCCCGCCGGGCCTTTCTATGGCTTCAACCGTGACGGTGCGAAGGTCAGCCAGGGGCTGATCGACAATTGGTGGCGCCAGGGGATGATGGGCGGCGCCAAGGCGCATTACGATTGCATCAAGGCGTTCAGCGAAACCGACTTTACCGAGGACCTCAAGGCGATCGATATTCCCGTGCTGGTGATGCACGGCACCGACGACCAGATCGTGCCCTATCATGACTCGGCGCCCAAATCGGTTGCGCTGCTCAGGAACGGCACGCTCAAGACCTATGAGGGCCTGCCCCATGGCCTGTGCGCGACGCATCCCGACGTGGTGAACCCCGACCTGCTCGCCTTTATCGAAAGCTGATCAGGATCAGGCGAGCGTCACGCTCATCGCGAAGGCGCGGCGCTCGCCCGGTTCCAGCCGAAGCATCCCCGGCTTGTCCCAGATCTCGCCGGCGAACCCGGCGGGGTCGGCATGGCCTTGCCACGGTTCGATGCAGATGAAGCGTGCGCCGGGCTTGGTCCATACTGCCAGCGTCGGCATGTCGGGGAAGCCGATCTCAAGCTGCGGGCCATCCGGCGCGCCATAACGCAGCGAGCGGCTCTGCGGCGCGGTCCAGACCAGTGCATCCTGCTCGAACAGCTCGTCGCGCAGCCACAGCGTATCGCCCTCGACCGGGCTCTCGCGGTCGATCGGCCCGATCAGCTTGCCCTCGAGCTGGGCGATCGGCTGCGGCTCGTCGCATTCGAAGACGATGCGATGGTCCTTCCGCGCGCCGCCATAGGGCAAGGGCCAGGCAAAGGCGGGGTGGAAGCCGAAGCTCGCCGGCATCGCCCGGTCGCCGCGATTGACCAACGTGATCGCCATGGTGAGCGTCGCGCCAGCGATGACGAATTCGACATCGAGCACGAAGGCGAAGGGATAGGCGTCGCGTGTCGCCTCATCGTCGCTCAGCCGGAACCAGGCGCGGTCGGGTGCGCGGTCGACCAGCGTGAATTCCCGCCGCCGCGCAAAGCCATGCGAGGGCAGTGCATAATCGTGGCCATCAAGGCGGTAGCTATCGTCCCTGAGCGCGCCGACGACCGGGAAGAGCAGGGGCGCACGACCGGTCCAGAAGGCCGGGTCGCCGTCGCTCATCAGCTCATTGCCCTGCGCGTCGCGCAAATGGGTGAGTTCCGCGCCCAGTGGGTTGATCGTGGCGCTGAGCGCGTCGGAGCCGATCTCGATCATCCTGCGCGATGCACCGCGAAGCCGGCGAAGCTCTGGTTCACCGGCATCATCTCCATCGTGTTGATGTTGAGATGCGCGGGGAGCTGGGCGACCCACAGGATCATGCCGGCGATATCCTCCGCCGTCATCGGATCGGCGCCGCCATAGAGCTTGTCCGACGCTTCCTGGCTGCCGGTGCGCACCAGCGTGAATTCGGTCTCCGCCATGCCCGGCTCGATCGAGGTGACGCGCACCCCGGTTCCGGCGAGGTCGCTGCGCAGCGACAGGCTGAACTGGTGCACGAACGCCTTGGTGCCGCCATACACATTGCCGCCGAGATAGGGGTAAGTCGCCGCGACCGAGGATAGGTTGATGATCGCGCCGCGACGTTCGATCAGGGTCGGCAGCAGCTTGTGCGTGATCGCGACCAGAGCGGTGACGTTGGTGTCGATCATCACCCGCCAATTGTCGAGCGAGGCGTTCTGGGCCTTCTCGGTTCCGAGCGCGAGGCCGGCATTGTTGACCAGCAGGTCGATGCCGCGAAACGCTTCGGGCAGGCTGTCGAGCGCGGCGTCGCGTGCGGCTTCGTCGCGGACGTCGAACACGGCGGGGTGGAACCGGTCGTCACCCAGCTCGGCTTTCAGCGCATCGAGCCGGTCGGCGCGCCTCCCGGTGCCGATCACACGCCAGCCCGCCGCGACGAAGGCGCGGGACGCGGCGGCGCCGAAGCCGGAGGTGGCGCCGGTGATCAGGGCAGTGCGCATTCCATCTACTCCTTCGTCATCCCGGCCCTGTGCCGGGATCCACCGCGCGTCGGGCGATGCGCATCGGGTTCCAGTCCATCGCTTGCCGCCCCGCTGACCCCGGCACAAGGCCGGGGTGACGGGTTGGGCTGGCGGTGTTGGTCAGCCCCTCAGCGTCGCGCCAAGCTTCGCCGCCGCGGCGACGACCTTGTCGGCCACCGCCTTGATCTCGGCATCGGTGAAGCTCTTCTCGCCCGGCTGCAGCGTGACTTCGACGGCGAGGCTCTTCTTGCCGTCCTCGACGCCGGTGCCGGTGAACAGGTCGAACAGGCGGGCGTCGGTGATCGCCGCCTTGTCCGCGCCCTTGACCGCACGGACGAGATCGCCCGCCGCCAGTTCTGCCGGAACGATGAAGGCGAAGTCGCGCGTCACCGCCTGCAGCGCCGGGGGCGTGTAGGCGGGGCGCATGAAGCCGGTCGAACGCTTGCCCGGAATGGCATCAAGGAAGATCTCGACCGCTGCGACCGGGCCGTCGAGGTCGAACTGCTTGAGCAGTGCCGGGTGCAGCATGCCGAAGGCGGCGAGCACCGTCTTCGGCCCGAGCCGCAGCGTCGCCGACTGACCGGGATGCCAGGCCTCGCCCGCTTCCCCCATCACCTGCAGGTTCGCGACCGGCGCGCCGGCGGCTTCGAGCAGCGCCAGCGCCTCGGCCTTGGCGTCATAGGCATCGAACGGCGCGGCCTTGCCCGCCTGCCAGCCGCGCGCGCGCTTGTCGCCCGCGAGGAGCGCAGTGAGCGTCAGCTTTTCGGCATCGGCAAGGTAGCGGCGGCCGATCTCGAACAGCCGAACGCTGGTCGCGCCGCGCTTGGTGTTGCGGCCCGCGGCCATCAGCAGGCCGGGCAGCAGCGAGGGGCGCATGACCTTCAAGTCTTCGCTGATCGGATTGGCGAGCGTCCAGGCGCCGCCGCCCACGGCCGCGGCCTCCTTCTCGGCGATGAAGCTCCACGTCACCGCTTCGTTGAGGCCGCGCGACGCGGCGGTGCGGCGCATGCGGCGCTCGAGCTTCTGCTCGGCCGTGGCGGTCGGCGTCGCGACGCCGGGCGTGCGCGGCAGCGGGGTCGAGGGGACGTTGTCGATCCCCTCGATCCGGATCACTTCCTCGACCAGATCGGCGGGGCCGTCGACATCGCGGCGCCAGCTCGGCGCGGTGACGCGAAAGGCGTCGAAGCCCGCATCGATTCCGACCGGATCGCCATTGGCGTCGAGCGGCTCGACGGTGAAGCCGAGCGATTCGAGGATCGCCTTCTGGCGCCCGGCAGGCACGGCAAGGCCGCCCAGCGTCTCGGCCAGCACCGGATCATAGCCGGTGGTGATGCCGACGCGCGGCAGCGTGCCGGCGCGCGTCACCTCGCTCGCGCTACCGCCACAGAGCTGCGTCACCAATCGCGTCGCAATGGCGATGCCGTCCTCGAGGAACGCCGGATCGACACCGCGCTCGAAGCGGGTGCGCGCGTCGCTGGTGAGCAGCAATTTCTGCCCGGCCCGCGCGATATGCTCGGGATCGAAGAAGGCGCATTCGATGACGACATCGGTGGTCGTCTCCGACACGCCGGTATCCTCGCCGCCCATGATGCCGCCGATATCGTGGACGCCATTGGCGTCGGCGATCACGGTGATGGTCTCGTCGAGCGTGTAGGTCTTCTCGTTGAGCGCCAGCACCTGCTCGCCGGCCTTGGCCTTGCGCACCACCAGCGCGCCCGACAGCTTGGCCTTGTCATAGACATGGAGCGGGCGGCCAAGGTCGATCATCACGTAATTGGTGATGTCGACCAGCGCCGAGATCGGGCGCTGGCCCACGGCTTTCAACCGCGCCTGCATCCAGTCGGGCGAGGCGCCGTTGGTCACGCCGCGCACGGTCTGGCCATAATAGGCCGGGCAACCCTCGGGCGCGTCGATCCGCACCTCCGGCCCCGCGCCCTCGCCCTTCACGGGGGTGGCGTCGAGGGGCTTGAGCGTACCCAGGCCCGCCGCGGCGAGATCGCGCGCGATGCCGCGCACGCCCATGCAATCCTGGCGGTTGGGGGTGATCGACACGTCGAACACCGGATCGTTGAGGCCCGCATAATCGGGGAAGCTCGTGCCGATCGGCGCGTCCTCGGGCAGCTCGATGATGCCGTCATGATCGTCGCCGAGCTCGAGCTCACGCGTCGAGCACATCATGCCGTTCGATTCGACCCCGCGCACGGCGGCGACCTTGAGCACCATGCCATTGGCCGGAACCACCGCGCCGGGAAGTCCCAGCACGCCGACCAGACCGGCGCGCGCGTTGGGGGCGCCGCACACCACCTGCAGCGGCACGCCGTCCCCGGTGTCGATCGTCAGCACCTGCAGCTTGTCGGCCTGCGGGTGGCGCTCGGCGGTGAGCACGCGCGCGACGCGGAACGCCGCCAGCTTCTCGCCCGGATTCTCGATGCCCTCGACCTCAAGCCCGACACGGGTCAGCGCCTCGTCGATCTGCTCGAGCGTCGCGTCGGTATCCAGATGCTCCTTGAGCCAGCTCAGGGTGAACTTCATGCGCCCACTCCCCCGCTCAGCGTGGGCACGTCGAGCGCCGAGAAGCCATAATGTTTGAGCCAGCGCAGATCGCCGTCGAAGAAGGCGCGCAAATCATCCATCCCGTATTTGAGCATTGCCAGGCGATCGATCCCGCAGCCAAAGGCGAAGCCCTGCCATTGGTCGGGGTCGTACCCGCCGGCCTCGATCACCTTGCGATGGACCATGCCGCTGCCCAGCACTTCCATCCAGCCTTCGGATCCGCCGATCACGCGCTTGCCGTTGACGATCGAGAAGCCGACATCGACCTCCGCCGACGGTTCGGTGAAGGGGAAATAGCTCGGGCGCAGGCGCAGCACGATGTCGTCGCGCTCGAAGAACGCCTTGAGGAAGGTTTCCAGCGTCCATTTGAGGTGGCCAAGCGTGATGCCCTTGTCGATTACCAGCCCCTCGACCTGATGGAACATCGGGGTGTGGGTGGCATCGCTGTCGCTGCGATAGGTGCGGCCCGGCGCGATGATCCGCACCGGCTTCTGCCCGCCCGCCGCCTTCATCGCGCGGATCTGGACCGGCGAGGTGTGGGTGCGCAGCACCATCGGCTGCGGGTGGTCGCCCGCGAGATAGAAGGTGTCGTGCATCGCGCGTGCGGGATGCGTCTCGGGAATGTTGAGCGCGGTGAAATTATGCCAGTCGTCCTCGATCTCCGGACCGGTCGCGACCGCGAAGCCCAGGTCCGCGAAAATCTCGGCCAGCTCGTCCATCACCTGGCTCACCGGATGAACGCTGCCCGCGGGCACGGCGTCGGCGGGCAGGGTCATGTCGAGCGTCTCGGCGGCAAGCTTGGCCGAAAGCGCCGCGCCCTCCAGCGCCGCCTTGCGCGCGGCGATCGCGTCGGTCACCGCCTCACGCAGCGCGTGAATGCGCGGTCCGGTCTCCTGCCGCTCCTCGGGCGACATGCCGCCGAGCGTCTTGAGCAGGCCGGTAACGGCGCCCTGCTTGCCGAGCGCATGCACGCGCACCGCGTCGAGCGCATCGACGCCGGACGAGGCGTCGATCGAGGCGAGGAGTTCGGCCCTGAGTTGGTCGAGATCGGTGGTCAATGTCTTACTCCGTCATCCCGTGCGGACGGGATTCCATTCCCTGCGGCTCGAAGCCCAGCCCGATGGCGAGGTCAACCCATAGCGGGTTGCTTTGCTCGATCAGGTTCAGTTTCCAGTCGCGATTCCATTTCTTGATCCGCTTTTCGCGCAGAATTGCGGATTCCATCTCGCCATGCGGTTCGTGCCAGACGAGCTTCACTGCGTTATGCTTGCTTGCGAAGCCCTTCGTGATCCCTTCGCGATGCTTGTAGAGACGGCCGAGCAGGTCCGAAGTCACGCCGACATAGAGCGTTCCGGCCCGCCCGCTGGCGAGAATGTAGACGCACGGCTGCTTCTCCACTCCACACTCTCCCTCTCCTCGTCATTCCCGCGAAGGCGGGAATCCATTCCTCCTGCATTCTCGAAAGAGCCGCACCACCAGCCACAATGGATTCCCGCCTTCGCGGGAATGACGGCTTTAGGTGTCTGGTTTCTCCTAAACCCGGCTTCCGAACAGCGCGGCGCCAAACGCGACGAAGATTCCGCCGGTGATGCGGTTGAACAGGCGCTGGCGGTTGGCCGGAGCGAGCCAGGCGGCGAGCGAGCGGCCGCCGGCTGCATAGACGCTGTACCAGAACACCTCGATCACGATGAAGCTCGCCACCAGGATCGCCAGCTGCGGCGCGAAGGGCTTGGACGTGTCGAGGAACTGCGGGAACAGCGCGCCGGCAAAGACGATCAGCTTGGGGTTGGCGAAGCCGGTGCCGAGGCCGGTCGCATAGAGCGCGCGCAGCGAGGGCGGGGCGGGCTTTTCGGCATTGGGGTCGCTCTCGGCGACCGGCGCACGCCACGCCTTGATTCCCAGCCAGACCAGATAGGCGACACCGGCGTAGCGCAGCACGTCGAACAGCATCGGCGACGCCTTGAGCAGCGCGCCAAGGCCCGCGGCGGAGGCGAACAGGCAGGTGAGGACCGCGGTCATCAGCCCCGCCATAGACGCGATCGATCGGCGCGTGCCGTGATGGATGCTCTGGGCCATGACGTGGAGCATGTTCGGCCCCGGCGTCGCGGCGATCAGGAACACGGCGGTGACATAGAGCCACCAGGTCTGGAGCGTCATGGTCTTCTCCTTCTGTCCCGTCATCCCCGCGAAGGCGGGGATCCATTCAATCTGCATTCCCGAAAGAGCCGCACCGTCAGCCTGAATGGATTGGCTTGCGCCGAACCCTGTTTCCCGCCTTCGCGGGAATGACGATGGGGCCTTTGAAAGCACCTCGAAACCAAAAAGGGCGCCGGTGTCTCCACCGGCGCCCCATTTGTTCGGTCGCTACAGATCGCCTCAGGCGGCCTGGGGCAGAGCCGCCTTCGCCTGCGCGATGATGGCGGTAAACGCGTCACCTTCGTGCATGGCGATGTCGGCCAGGACCTTCCGGTCCAGCTCGATACCCGCCAGCTTCAGGCCATGCATGAACTGCGAATAGGTCAGGCCTTCCGCACGGACGCCGGCGTTGATGCGCTGGATCCAGAGGGCGCGGAAGCTGCGCTTCTTAACCTTGCGGTCGCGATAGGCATACTGGCCGGCCTTTTCGACGGCCTGGCGCGCGATGCGGATGGTGTTCTTGCGACGGCCATAATAGCCCTTCGCCTGATCCAAAATCCGCTTATGCTTCGCCTTGGTGGTCGTACCACGCTTAACACGTGCCATGTCTCAGCTACTCCTTACTTCAGGCCGTACGGCGCCCAGAGGCGCACGTGGCCGGCATCAGCTTCGGAAAGGACCGACGTGCCGCGGTTGGTGCGAATATACTTCGCGTTGTGGCTGCTCAGGCGGTGACGCTTGCCGGCGACGCCGTGCTTCACCTTGCCCGTTGCGGTGAATTTGAAGCGCTTCTTCACACCGCTCTTGGTCTTCATCTTGGGCATTTTCGTCTCCTTTTACGCGCGACGATTACAAGACAGCCACGGCAGCCCTAGTTAGCCGGACGGTCCACCTGAATCGCGGAAAGGCGGGCGCTTAGCTTGTCGGGGGTGGTTTGGCAACCGCTTGTCCTCGACGCGCACCGATCCGACACCTTGTAATGTTGGAATTCGGCTGCTTGGCTGGCGCGATCCGGCGATCCGGCCGCGCTCTTTGACATGTCAGGCAGACGTTCTTCGGTTGCACCCCAGGCCCGCGATCGTGCCGTTTCTACCGGTCGTAGTAATGATTCGCGCACGCGTAGGAGTGTGACTTTTGGGACGTTCCGCGCTCAATGCCCCTGGCAGGCGAGCGCTTCGACCAGTTCCTCGATTCGGGCCGGGTCGCCCGCGGCGATCACCTCGCCGTTGCTCCCGGCGTGCAGCGGGTCTCCCTGCCAGTCGCACATGCGGCCGCCCGCGCCCTCGACCACCGGCACCAGGGCCGCGAAGTCGTGGAGCTTGAGTCCGGCCTCGATCACGATGTCGAGATGGCCCGACGCGACCAGGCCGTAATTATAGCAGTCGCCGCCCAGCACCGTGCTCATCACCGCCGAATCGACATGCTCGAACGCGTGGAGCTGGCCGTCGGTGAACAGAGCGGGTGAGGTCGTGGCGAGCAGCGCCTTCGACAGCTCGCGACAAATGCGGGCATGCGCGGGCTTGCCGTTGAACAGCGTCTCGCGCCCGGTGACGCCCAGCCAGCGCTCCTTGATGATCGGCTGGTCGATGATGCCGAGCACGGGCCAGCCATCCTCGAGCAAGGCGATCAGCGTGCCGAAGATCGGGCGCCCGGCGATGAAGCTGCGCGTGCCGTCGATCGGGTCGAGTACCCAGGTGCGGCCGCTGGTGCCGGGACGGTCATCCTCCTCCTCGCCGACGATCGCATCCATCGGCCGCTCGGCGATGATCAGGCGCCGCATCGCCGCCTCGGCCGCCTTGTCGGCGAGCGTCACAGGGGAGGCGTCATCCTTGGCTTCAAGGCCATGCTCGGCACGGAAATAGGGGCGGATCGCCGCGCCCGCCGCATCGGCGAGGCGTCCGGCAAGGTCGATATCGGCTTGGCTGACTGGCATGGCCTTCGCCTAGCGGGGCGGCGGCGGGTGCGCCAGTCCCGCTCTTTGTTGTGAAACGGCACCGGCCCGCTCCCCCACCCGGCCACCCACTTCAAGGTATCTTC